>NZ_DATHGC010000285.1:0-21346 GCF_035317785.1 Pedobacter sp.
ATTTATAGGTGGTGCAGCTGCTATTGGCGGCTACAAGATGCTAGAGCGTCATGACGATGGATTGTCGTTTACGGAACAGCAGAAAGTGCTTTTTGCGAGCAATCCCAAGATATCTTCGGCAGGTGCTGTAGATTTTGTGGAAGCGGCAGCAGCGGTTTCTCCTGCAGTAGTACACATCAGGACTTCTTATGGAAATAAATCGAGCGATGATGGTGCTTCTCCGTTCGGAGATATGTTTGAGGATTTCTTTGGCGGCGGTGGCGGCCGGAGGATGCAGCGTACTCCGAGAGCGGCATCGGGATCAGGTGTGATCTTAACTCCTGATGGTTATATTGTGACCAACAACCACGTGGTTGAGAACGCGAGTAAGATCGAAGTGATCTTGTCTGACAGGCGCAAGGTGAGTGCAACAGTTATCGGTAAAGACCCGAATACGGATCTTGCACTGATCAAAGTGGATGCAAACAACCTGCCTGTTGTTAAAATGGGAAATTCTGATAATGTTCAGATTGGTGAATGGGTACTGGCAGTAGGTTTTCCGCTGGATCTGCAAACTACGGTTACCGCAGGTATTGTAAGCGCTAAAGCACGCAGTATTGGTATTCTGGCCAGAAGCCAGCCGACTGAAGAAGATTATGAAGAATACCAGAGAACAGGTAAGATACCTACCAATAGCAGCATAGAATCATATATACAAACTGATGCAGCCATTAACCCTGGAAACAGTGGTGGTGCTTTGATTAATGCCAACGGTGAGCTGATCGGTATCAATGCGGCGATCGCTTCGCAAACTGGCATGAACGTCGGTTATGGTTTTGCAATTCCTGTGAACCTGGCTAAAAAGATCCTGGATGATTTCAAGAAATACGGAGCGGTGAAACGGGGTTATATCGGCGTGTCCTTTGTTCCTCTTGATGCCGACCAGGCAGAAAAACTGGAGGTGAAAGACATTTCAGGACTATATGTATCGGAAGTTCTGCCCAACAGCGGCGCAGCTGCTGCAGGTTTGAGAAAAGGTGACATCATTAAAAAAGTAGGTGATGTGGAGATCTATGACTCACCTGATCTTCAGGAAAAAATCGGACGGTTAAGCCCTGGTGATAAAGTACAACTTACTTATTTGAGAGAAGGCCAGTTGAAGAACGTAAATGTTACCCTAAAGGGGGAAACCAAGGATGTGACAAAGCCGGCTGTAGCAGCAAATAAGCCTACAGGCGCCAGTTTTGATAGACTTGGAGCCTCATTTGCACCTGCTTCTGCGGCACTTAAAGCTAAATTTGGTGTAAAGAGCGGCGTGATCGTCACAGGAATTGAACAGGGAAAGTTGTTTGATGCCTGGGAAGTTCCCAAAGGCGTAGTGATCACTTCTGTAAATGGACAACCGGTAAATAGCTCTAAAGATGTAGAGACTGCTTTGCCAAACTCCAGAAATGGAATGACTACCATTACGGGAGTGGGTCCTCAGGGTACTTTCACCTATAGTGTGAACTAAGTTTATTTGATATTTAAGGAAAGGGGACAATTTATATTGTCCCCTTTTTTATTTATCATTCCAATGTAATCATAGAATGTTTCTAAATAAGTTAATTGTGTGCATTTTATGTTTGGGATTTACAAATTAATTCTTTTATTAAATACTTTTGCACAACAGAATTAAAAAATAAAATACGAATGGCTAGTTTCGGAAATGCTTTTTCCTCATCAATTGGAAAAAAATTAATAATGGGTATCACCGGCCTGTTTCTCATCTCATTTTTATTGGTGCATTGTTTTATTAATGCCCTGATCTACGTCAATGATGGTGGTTTAACTTTCAATATGGGCGCCCACTTTATGGGTACCAACTGGATCATCCGGGCAATGGAGATCGTCCTGTTCGCAGGCCTGCTTGCCCATGTTTTTCAGGGTTTCAGACTTTGGGCACAAAACCGTGCAGCAAGACCTGAAAGGTATACGGTGAATAATGGAGCGGCGAACAGCAAATGGTATTCCCGCTCAATGGGTCTGCTGGGTACGTTGCTGCTGATCTTCCTGATCGTCCACATTTCTAAATTTTGGGTAATGTCCCGGTTTACAGGTATTCCTACTGAAGATGTAAATGGCAACCATGATTTGTTTGCAGTAATGGTAGAGACTTTTAAAAATCCATGGCTGGTATTGCTTTATGTACTGGCAATGGTTTCACTGGCTTATCATCTGCTGCATGGCTTTGCTTCAGCATTTCAGACATTGGGCTGGAACCATAAAAAATATACCCCTCTTATTAAGTCGGTTGGAGCTTGGTTCTCCATACTGATCTCCCTGATCTTCGCTTCGATGCCTGTTGCAATGTACCTGGGTTGTATTAAATAATTTTAGAAAGAAAAGATTATGTCAGAATTGAATTCAAATATACCTGAAGGCGAGTTAACAGGAAAGTGGACTAAATTTAAGTCTTCTGTCCCTTTGGTTAATCCATCGAATAAAAGAAGCATAGAAGTAATCGTTGTGGGTTCAGGTCTTGCAGGGGCATCCGCAGCCGCAACTTTAGCTGAGATGGGCTATAAAGTAAAATGTTTTTGTTTCCAGGATTCACCGAGAAGGGCGCACTCTATAGCGGCCCAGGGTGGTATCAATGCAGCCAAAAACTATCAGAATGACGGCGATAGTACTTATCGCTTATTTTATGATACCATTAAAGGTGGTGATTACCGTTCACGTGAAGCCAACGTACACCGTTTGGCAGAGGTAAGTGCAAACATTATAGATCAATGTGTGGCACAGGGTGTACCTTTGGCCAGAGAGTACGGCGGCTTACTGGACAACCGCTCATTCGGTGGTACACAAGTGCAGCGGACTTTTTACGCTGCCGGACAGACTGGTCAGCAATTGTTGCTGGGTGCATATTCTGCTTTGGAGCGCCAGATCGGTATGGGTAAAGTAGAAATGTATACCCGCCATGAAATGCTTGAAGTGGTTAAAATTGACGGTAAAGCTCGTGGTATCATTGCCCGTAACCTGATTACAGGTGAACTGGAACGTCATTTCGGTCACGCAGTAGTTTTAGGAACCGGTGGTTATGGAAACGTATTCTATCTTTCGACAAACGCAATGGGCAGCAATGTTACTGCGGCCTGGAAGGCTCACAAGCAAGGTGCATATTTTGCCAACCCTTGTTACACACAGATCCATCCTACCTGTATCCCGGTTTCGGGAGACCACCAGAGTAAGCTGACCCTGATGTCTGAATCATTACGTAATGACGGACGGATCTGGGTGCCTAAAAAGAAAGACGATACACGTAAAGCTTCTGAGATCCCTGAAGATGAAAGAGATTATTACCTGGAGCGCCGTTACCCTGCTTTTGGTAACCTGGTGCCGCGTGACGTGGCTTCAAGGGCAGCTAAAGAGCGTTGTGATGCCGGTTATGGTGTGGGTGCTTCTAAACTTGCGGTATACCTGGATTTCAAAGCCAATACAGAACGTTATGGTAAAATAGAGGCTTCCAAAATGGGGAATCACAACCCCGACAAGGAAACCTGTATGCGTTTGGGCACTGAAGTGATCAAAGAAAAATATGGTAACCTTTTTGACATGTATGCGCAGATTACCGGCGAAAATCCTTATGAAACACCAATGCGGATCTATCCTGCAGTTCACTATACCATGGGTGGTCTTTGGGTAGATTATAACCTGATGACCACTGTGCCGGGTCTGTACTGTGCCGGTGAGGCTAATTTCTCAGATCATGGTGCCAACCGTTTGGGTGCATCTGCTTTAATGCAGGGCTTGGCGGACGGCTATTTTGTTCTTCCTTATACCATAGGCCAGTATTTGTCTAAAGAGATTTCAGTTAAAGCTATCCCTACGGATCATCCGGCATTTACTGAGGCTGAAGCTAAGGCAAAAGGAATTCTGGATACCTTGATCAATATCAAAGGAACCAAATCTGTAGACCACTTCCATAAAAGATTGGGGCACATTATGTGGGAAAAATGCGGAATGGCCCGTAATGAAAAAGGCCTGAACGAAGCCATACTGGAGATCAGGGCACTGCGTGAAGAGTTCTGGAGAGATGTGCGTGTACCCGGAACGAGCGATGAATTAAATACCGAACTGGAAAAAGCAGGGCGTGTAGCTGATTTCATTGAACTGGGTGAGCTGATGTGTATTGATGCCTTAAATCGTAATGAAAGCTGCGGAGGCCACTTCCGTGAGGAATACCAAACAGAAGAAGGCGAAGCGATGCGGGACGATGAGAACTATGCATACGTTGCGGCCTGGGAGTTTAAAGAGGGTGTAAACTTTGACCTGCATAAGGAAGAGCTGAAGTTTGAAAACATTAAGGTTGCACAAAGAAGTTATAAATAGCAAGTACTAAAATCTCAATATTATGAGTACAGGAAATATGAATTTAACGCTGAAGGTATGGCGTCAAAAAAATAACAAAACCAAAGGTGCTTTGGTCGATTACAAGTTGTCGGATATTTCGCCTGATATGTCTTTTCTGGAAATGTTCGATGTGCTGAATGAACAGCTGATCAATAAAAGCGAAGAGCCAATTGTATTTGATCACGATTGCCGTGAAGGTATTTGCGGTTCGTGTTCAATGTTTATTAACGGCCGTCCGCATGGACCAAAGGACCTGGTAACTACCTGTCAGCTGCACATGCGCTCGTTCAAAGACGGTGATACCATTGTGGTAGAGCCGTGGAGAGCAAAGGCATTTCCGGTCATTAAAGACTTAACAGTAGACCGTACTGCATTCGACAGGGTGATTGCGGCCGGGGGTTTCATTTCGGTCAATACCGGTAATGCCCAGGATGCAAACGCACTTCCGATTCCAAAAAACCAGGCTGATGCCGCTTTCGAGGCTGCAGCTTGTATTGGCTGCGGTGCTTGTGTAGCCACCTGTAAAAATGCATCTGCGATGCTGTTTGTATCTGCGAAGATCTCTCAGCTGGCTTTATTACCCCAGGGTCAGCCTGAACGTTACAGAAGGGTACAGAGCATGGTCGCCCAGATGGATGCAGAGGGATTTGGCAACTGTACCAATACCGGAGCATGCGAAGCAGAGTGCCCCAAAGGGATATCACTGGAAAACATCGCCAGGATGAACAGAGATTTTTATTCTGCAAAATTTGTATCTGAGGAAGATATTTAATAGTTTTATACTACGAGACAAGGGAATTACACGCAAAGGCCCCCGATATTCATATCGGGGGCCTTTGCGTGTAATAAGAACGTAGATTAGATGTTGAGCGTATTAATTTTCTTTCTTGTCTGTCTTTTTCTCTTCTGCAGGCTTAGCGGTTTTTGCTTGTTTGGTGGTAATTTTTATTACTCCGTACTTTCCTTCGTCACCATATAGCTTTATTGCAGTTGCATCTTTAAAAACTTCTACACTAGCGATGTCTTCCTGCTTTACATTACTCAATGCAACTTCAGAAGGCTTTAGCTTTACACCATCTATAATATAAAGGGGAGGGGTCTCGCTCTTAGGATTGCCGATTATTATAGAGCCGTTGCCTGCTTTATTGATAGACAGGCCTTTTGTCATTCCAAACGCATCTGTGCCAGGTGTTAAAGAGAAACTGATTGGTATATTGTACTTTACACGTACTCTTTGCCCGTTCTGAGTACCCGGAACCCATTTCGGACTTTCTTCCAATACACGTACAGCTTCTTCATCCGCGCCACCTCCCAGTTTTCTTTCCACTTTGATGTCAGACAATCCGCCATCAGTTTCCACTACGAACGACAAAAATACTTTACCCTGGATTTTTTTGTCCCTTGCTTCCTGCGGATACTTAATGCTTTTTTGCACATAGGCATAAAACTGGCTCATACCTCCCTGAAAGGTAGGCTGGCTTTCCAATGATACGAAGTCATAAACCTGGCCGCTTTCGTCTGCTTTTACATTGACTTGATTGAGCGATACAGTGCTTCCTGTAATTGGTTTCTTTCCATAACCGCGTATAATCACCTTGCTCAACATCGTGTATCCATCTAATTTTAAATCAGCTTCTTTTGCTTTTTGCTCAGATGGGGTATCCGAAAGCCAGAAGGAAACAGGAATGATGTAGTTCCCATCAGGGCTGCCGGTAAAGTCTTTATAGGTTAGTATAACCCGCATGACCTCAGGTTCAAGACCATACCCAAGTGGCTTAGGCACGATGCCTAGCCCTTCCAGAATACCATTTTTTACAGTAAACTTAATGGCAGTCTGGCCTTGCAGATTAATTTCCTGTGCCGCTGCCGGGTATCGAATGGCGCGCATCAAAAACTTGTAAAATGGCTCCCAGTCTGCGCCAGGGGTAGCCACCGCGGTTTTTTCCCGAAGGGCATTTTTGGTGTTGGATTTATTTGGAGATTGTTTCGTATCGATGGCGGGAACTGCTGTTATAGCCTGCTCTACCACCTCTTTTACGGCCTCCAGCGGTTTTCCTAATGGAATGTCGTTAGCCATCTCCTTAATGTTTTCGTTGTTCCGTATTGTAGCCGAGGAGGCCACAAGCGCTATAGCAAATAGCGGTACGAAAAGGCCATATTTTAGAATGGCGACTTTCCTTGATCTTTCTTTATATAACATGAAAATTCTTTTTTTAAGTAGTGATTTGTTAAAAAATCCGTTGATTAGTGTACTTGGAGCTACACCGAGCGCATTGCTCATTAAGAGCATGGCGTACTGCTCCTTATCCCCCTGAAATTTGGCAGCCTCTTCATCCGCCAGGTATTCGTGGATATTCTTGATCGTTGTTTTGAACAGGTAAATGACCGGATTGAACCAGGTCAGTATGCCAAGCACCTCAAAAAATAATACATCTGCTGAGTGCAGCTGCCGGATGTGGATTTCCTCGTGCCGCTGAATGACCTGCATTTGAGGGAGCTGATAGTCTACTACCTGCCTGTTGAAAAATGAAAAAGCCGAACCGCTTTCTTTTCTCTTTAAAAGTCTGTGCACTGCATACAACTGGACGATAAACCTTACGATAAAGACCGATACCCCCAAAAGATACAGGGCTACCATTATACTGCCGGCATTGATTTTATCCGGAGCATCCCGTACAATGGACACCTGGGTCATGAGCTCGCTGAGCTGATCAACCCCAATATACACAGGCTGTGCCACAGGCTGTGTAGTAAACCATTCAAACCTGAGAAAAGGAATAGCAAGAGAAAGTATCCCTGCAGAGATCAGGTAGATCCTGTTGAGATTGAAATAAGTTTCTTTGTCTAACAACAACTTATAAAAGCCATAAAATACAATTAAGTAAATATTGACTTGCAGGATGTAATGTGCCCAGTTCATCTTGGTCTGTTTTTAATTTTGTTAATCATTTTAAGAATTTCATCCACATCGCTCAGGTCCAGTTTTTCCTCTTTAACGAAGAATGAGAACATACTCTCCACTGAATTTTCAAAGTATCCACCCAATAGTTTTTCTGTAGCATGGCGTTTGTAGTCCTCCTTGCTGATCACAGGGTAGTATTTGTGGGCTTTCCCGAAAGCTTCATGGGCAATGAACCCTTTTACTTCCAGAATGCGGATGATGGTAGAAACCGTATTATATGCCGGTTTTGGCTCAGGTAGGTGGTCCATTACGTCTTTAACGAATCCCCGCTCCAATTGCCATACGATTTGCATGATCTGTTCTTCTGCCTTTGTTAAATCTTTAATCTCCATTTTTCTTGTTTTAGTTTTAGTGTTTGCGTTACCCCGAATACTGCGCAATATTCTGGTATAACTAAGATCTTAGTATAAACTTATAACTAATATTTTAGTTTTCAAAATATTTAGTGATTTATTTTTTGGGAAGCTTATTTGAAGTGCCGCTTGTATAATCGCCAAAACCAAATTGCCACAAATTGAAAACCAAATTTCCAAAAAGTTATGCATTGTGCCTAACCCACCGAAAATTTAAAAGGGCTTTAATAGATAATTAAAGCCCTTTTAAATTTAGTTTAAGAATTACTCTATAATGATTACTTATAGAGTAATTGTTCTATAATGTTATGTGTATCTGGCGTAGGCTTTCTGCATACTTAAATCGTATGGCTCACGACCATATTTAGCCGCTAAGGCTTTATATCCCGAACCGTTGTAATAGACTGCCACCAAATGCCAGTTCTTTGCTCTCAGGGCTTTTAATAAAGCGGGCGTACCTTTAATGAACTTAGCAATCCCCATAACCTGTTGATAATCGCCCTTTTTAAAATCGTCGACCATTTCGTCAACTGTCTTATAGCCTAATAAAGCATAGTGAAAGCCCATAATTTGCCCGAGTCCCCAACTGGTAGATTTCATTGCCGCATTTTTATTTAAGTGAAATGCTTCACTAAAGGCCGCGTATTCTTTTACCTGACCTTCAACTTTGTTTACGCTCCATTGTCCAGACGGGGCATAAGGCGCATTCTTTTTAAACCACGAAGGTTCAAACTGAATGACGATTCGGCCATTAATAAAACCTAAACCACCACTTTCGACCGATATGAAGGCCATTAAAGAAGCGTAATCAACGCCTATGGACCTGGCTATTTCCGTTATTTGATCTTTAGATAGATTCATTTGGTTTGCTTTTATCAATTACACTATCAATTGTTTGGGACTTCCTGCGGCTCCCTGCACTGCTTCCAAAGAAGTAAAACACAACAGCTAACAGCACGTCTTTACATGTGGCTGTTGTGCCTGCATCATGTGAACCAAAGAAAAAATAGCTAAATATGCCAACGGTCAGAACTAAACTGAATACGTGTGAAAATTGAATGTTTTTTAACTCTTTCATAATAATTAACTACCACGTTGTTAAACTTGTCCTTACCCATGTATTAGCGGCCGTGCATACATAAATAAAACCGGCCGTCACCCTTATTTCTCCTTTTGTTCCGGTATCGGTAGCCGACAATGGGGATGTGTTAAGATCGGACAATATGTATTGAGTGCTTTTAGACTTCCCTGCTGCTGTTATGTCGCCGTTTCCCCCTATCCTAAATGTCTCGGCAGAGAGGTCATTTTGAAAAGTCAGCTCACCGGAAGAAAGAGGCACTACGTAAGCAGGCAAACCTGCGGCGCCCACTATCTTTAAGGCTTTTTGACCAGACTGAACGTTCAAACTCACAGGAATCATTGCGGTTTCAATGAAAGACATTCTACTGCCTGTCACCGGCGTGGCATTGATGCCGATTTGACCAAATTTATCAGATATAAATGGTCTTAGTGTATTAAGATTAGCACCAACTCTTAGTGAAAAAGTCCCAGTGTAGTCTACCGCAACACTACCATTACTGTTCTGCAATAAAATCTGAGAATTAACAGTGTCTTTAGTGCTGTTAAATGCTTGCATGCCAACAAAAGAATTGTACCTGCTCCCTGAGAAAAGTCCTAATCCATTCGTCGTCCTTATCGAGTTGACAACCTTTTGCTTATCCGATAACAACGCTGTTGCAAACGCTTTAGCGATAGTAGCCTGAAAGAATGTTTCGGGATGTACATTATCCCTTGTTTGTTTATTCGAGGCACCTACCTCACCCATAAAGCCCAGTGCGTCTGCCATAAGAACGCCGTTTACTGCACACAATTGTTTTATCGAAGTTCTATGTATCCCTCCCATAGCATAAGCAGTCCCAGTACCGAACCCTATGCCTGTTGATTCGCTATTGATTGTCATTGGGTATACACCAATAATTGGGATGCTTCCGTCGGACTTGATCTTAGTTATAATGTCTTGTATGGATACCCGAAAGTCAGCATCTAAGGTTGTCGCATCGTTCGTTCCTACCAAAACCAGAGTATAATCAAATCCCGAAACGTTTGTAGTGCTGAGTAAGGTGTATTGTTGAGCCGCCTTTTGTCCGGAAATGGAATAATTAGTTGTTTGCACATCGGAGATTCCATTTCTTCCGATAAGAATTTTTTTAATCAAATCAACCCAACTAAAGGACGAACCTTCACCATAACTGATAGAATCACCAAAAATACCCAACTTTAAGACACCGCCAGAAACACGATTGGTTGAAGTAGCCGAAGTGAAATTATAAGCATTTTGAAAGCCTGCGACATTTAACGACCGATTGAAACCAAATCCAACATCAGTCACATAACTTGCCATTTTGTAGGTATAAACCTTGTATCCGTTCACATAAAACTCAACAACCGTATCTGACACGAACCGTACAGATACTTCTGGTTGTGCAGTGGTACTTAGGGTGTACGCGCCTGAAACCTTATTGGTAATATAGGTGTATGTTGCCGGTGTAGCTGTTTTCTTGCTAATTAACTTATATCCTGTCTGACTTAAACCAAAAAAGACCCATTCGCCTGATGCCTGTACAAAGATACCGCCTCGGCCTCCTGTAGCATTTGCAGAAGTCGTTAAAGCGGCTGAATATTCAACGCCTGGCACCGCAGGCTGAACGGCAACATCAAAGGTCAAGCTGTCAGCCGAAGCACTGGCCGCAACACTTGCATTAGACCACGTGATCTGTGTAGTAGTAGCCGTACTTGTTGCGCCAGTTACAAATGTATTTGAGGCAATATTATATAGTCTTTTCTTAAAATAAGCACCGTCTATGCTTACCAGATCAGTAAGCTGTTCGGTCTTATCTAAGTTCGCCAGCGGCAATAATATATCCGGTATCGCCGAATTTGACAGAGCCTGACCAGTATTATTCCGATCCCTGCTTATGATTTGAATTTTCGTCAGGAAACTGGACGTGTTGAAGGTGATGAAGTTGGTTGTTGGCACACTGATCTTAACGCCTTCATCTGCGGCAATCATGTAACCTGAAAAACTCGGGGATGTTGTGAAATAATAAACGGCGTCACCTGTCCCATTTTGCGGGAAATAGATCGGTTTTTTTGTGCCAATCGCTGTTTTTGCTAAAGCGAAAGCAGCAGTATTATCAAATACTCCATTTGCTAAACCACCATAATAAGTCAGGTAATTCGTTTTAAGCTTAGAATCCAGTTGCTTTTTATAGTAGTCGTCAGTTTTGAATACCTGTTGATGACCGTCTATAACCGTCACTAAAGCAGTATCGGACTTCCTTACCCCAATCTGAGCAAAGGTAGTAACAGGTAAAAGGCACAATAGTGCCATTCTAATTGATTGTTTCATATTTAAATTTTTGCGTTCCATAAATAAATTAAATCGACGTGATCATTATTGGTTAAAACAGGGGTGATGATGATATTGGTAGCGTCTGCCGATTCGCCTGCAATGCCTAAGCTTACGGCGGCGGCATTTATACCCCGCACATTCCAGTAAGTAGGAACGCCGGCCAAACCATGCGGTATTAACATGGTTACCTGACCTTCATCAGTAGTGTGAAAGTCACCATAACTACCGATATACGCCACAATTTGCTGACTACTCCAACTCTTATCGGGCGCGACTTCATGATCACTTATTTCTGGGATAGTGGCGGCTAATGATTGTAGACGATCTGTAATCCCATGCGCATCGAGATCATCAACATGGTTTACGAAAGCATCCTGATCAGCTTTATCATCGAATCTGCCGTCAAGGTTTTCAATACTAGTCGTTGGTATGGTTTGACTTTTATGCCAAAAGCTATCCCATGTATCTGAGAACTGCTGTTGAGTAGGTTTTAAACCAGTTTTAAACCAGTTTTTAATTTGTGCTAAAGTTGCCATATGCTATTATGCTGGTATAGGTTCGATAAACATGACAATTCGGTACGGGTTCATGATACTGTAAGGTTGAGCCGAATTCGCAACGCCGCCGGTCTTTCCGGTTGTTTTCCCAACTGTCTGAGTTTGGGTATAACTGAACCTTGTACTCCCATTGCCGAAGTCAGTGCCGCCGTTTGGTTGTGTGTCATCGTATGGGTGATCATGCGGCACCATTTCGGCAAGCGTGTTCTGATGGGTCTTAGAGCCGCCTGCTTCACCAACCGTATCAAAGTCAACATCAGCAGGGTTAAAGCCTACCGGCATACGGCCGCGCCAGTCTATGACTTCCTGCCAACCGGCCGGAATTGTGTTGGCGGGTTTTCGCCAGAACAGCATAGAACCGTTTGCTACATTTAAAGGCGCTGTAAGCGTTTCTAATTTATTTACGCGGGAAACTAGCGCGCTAAGACTTTTAAGGTCAGAAAGGCGCACCAAATCAGCAAATAGCACATTTGGCAGGCTGTTACCGAATGTCGCATAACGGGTCAGGTAAGCATTATTGAAACTGCCATTCTGAAATTCAGTAGGAAAGGTTTCTTCTTTGATCACCACCTTAGCCTGAGCAAGGCCACCCCTGAACGACAAAAGTTCGCCACCTATGATCACAAAACCGTCAGAGACATTTGCCCCGACAACATTACACCCTGAGACAATCACGTTGTCGCCACCAAAGGCTGTCATGGCCTGTAATTCCTGCCAAGACTTTTGCATGAAGTCGAGTGTTTCGAGTTCAAGCGGGAAACCACCGGTTAGTATAAAATTCGTTTTATTCATCGTATTGTATTTTGTAGCGTTTACTTGCTAGTTTATAAAAATCAATTGCTGCCCTCATTTGGAAGATCACTGCCGGAAGATCAAAGCCATCGGGTATGATCACCCTGAAATCGACACCGGTATCAGCGTAGTCGCTTCTTTGCCTCAGGTACATCACCCCTAAATATTTCGGCTGCTCTTCGACATGTGTGTAGATATATTGCCGGTCGAACTGGTTGCCTTCGCCTATCCTGATCCTGCGTAAGCCGGGATCAAAGGCATCATTTAACATTTTGCGCATCCGGCACACCTGGCTATTGTGATCAAGGTTGTAAAGATTCGCTGACCTGCCTGCATTAAACTGGCCGTAAACAATCTTTAAAGGCGCTATAAGCGACCGTAGCCATAGCAATAGGTTTAACTGCCTTACTATGGGCGGGATGATCAGCGACGCCAACCTGTCAAAATCGATATTAAAGGCCCTGTCAAACATTTGGTACGTAGGTTATATTCTCAAAATTTACTATCTCGAAATACCCGCTTTCAGGAATCTTTTTTACATCAATGATCTGTATATCCCCATAGTCTTCGGTTTCCCCGTCTACCCAACTGGTTTCCGCGCTGATCAGGTTCGGGATCACGACGCCATTTACCTGCTGTAGCCTGTCGATCAGGTGAGCCAATACCAGTTCGCCGTTAAAGTCAAGGCCGTTTTCCATGTAATCCAGTATCGCAGCCTCAACAGGCTTGCCGCCGTCGAGTATGCTGTTACCCTCCGCATCCAAAACCAATGGATTGTAAAATATCTGAATGGAAAGGTAAAGGCGATCGGGCAGAAAGTTAATGATGGTCAGTTTTACACCGGCGTCTTTGACCTCGGTCATGTAAGCAGCGAAAGCAGCATATTGCTCAGGGCTTAGCGGCTGACGAACGCCGTCAAGCTCAGTGGCGATCTTTTGAATGACCCGGCTTTCGTTTTCGGTTTCAATGACAGCGGCATACTTAATGATCCTACTTTCTTCGATCTGCTCATCGGTGAAACCGGTATTGTCATACTGGTCACTGTCAGTAATCAGGTTGTGACCGTATTGAAAAGCTAAGCCTTTGTTTTTATACCACCTCAGGGTATGAGGCTTTAGGTCAGAAAGCACGGCCGACACCTCAGTTTTGTGGAGATCAAATACGACATCAAGCGACCAGACGCAAAACGCGACAACATACGTCCAAATCCTGCGAATGCTTGTTCTGCTGCCGCTAACGGTGATCCCGTTTGCAGTAAGCTGACCGATGATGATGTTTTGCCAGTATTCTATAGTTTGTGCCATTATGATACAATAAAATCGATTCCAATTGCCCAATAGTCAATTCCATCAGGGATTATTATTTCGCCTGCCTCAGTAAGGTCGGTTGCCGGGATAAAGCCGTTAATTAAAAAATATTGCACGAGGCCTGAATCAACAGGCGCAGGGATTAAAAGCGTAGTGCCGGGCAGCAGCTTATCGGTAATTGAAAGGCCATTTAATACGGCGATGTCAAAAACGGCTGATGTGCTGCCGCAATGCTGTACAGCAACATCAAACAAAGACTGCCCTTGATCTACTACGATTTCCATGCTCTTCTAAGTGTCAGGATTCCTAAAATTGCTACCGGTATTCCAAGCAACCACCAGTAACTAAAACTATTATCCCTGTCGGAATTCCTTTTACTGGACTGGGCAGTTTTATCCGATGTTTCAAACCCTGAACTGTCTTTTAGCTCACCGGCCTGATAGGTATCGGCAAGATCAACAGCAAGCTGCTGATCAATGGAGCGATCAAGGTTGCTTTGTTTCTTTTTAGACCCGTTAATTTTTACGTTACCTTTAAATGTGATGCCGCCAGTGGCCGGATAATAAGTGGCACTATCAGCGGTCACACTGTACTGCTGATCTTCACTGACCTGGCTATTCTCTTTTTGAGTTGTATTGAGCACAGACATATCCGTACGGGTTGCCGACACGCTTGTAGAATCTTTGACAACGGATGCCTTTTCGGTACGCTCACTCGTCTTTGATTTAGAAGTCGATACTTTACGGGTACCGCAACTAAAAACCATTAAGGCGACGAGCAGCGCAACCAGACTAAGGGACAAGTTTTGATATGTTTTCATTGTATGATTTAAGTTTATCGATTTCGCCTTCTAATTCTTTCACCCGTTTAAGCAGTTCCTTTTCACCGATCCGGTACCGTTCAATGTCTTTTTTATACTCATTGATGAGCTTTTGGTTTTCTACATCCTTTTGCATCAGGGCCGTGATCTGCTCGGCATTGATTTTTCCTTGTTCCCTGAGCATTGAAATAATATCTCCATAGGTGTCAGAGACAATATTTTGAACCTCTGCGGATGTCTTCTTCTTGTTAGCCGCCGCCGTGATCAGGGCAGTGATAAAACCCCCTATTCCGATAGCAAGGGTTAAAATTTCCGTTGTGTTTAACATTATATTTCAATTTTTAAGTCTTCAAGCCTGTTGCCGGTGTCGACGGTAGCACCACTATACCCGTCATTTTCAAGCTCTACCTTAATATCCCTTGTGATCCTGTTTTTATCGAAAATGGCAAGCAGCCGTCTTTCAGCACCAAAGCCCACAAAGGGAAACTCTTTTAACTCACCCTTATTCAGAATCATCAAAAGTTGTACATGCTGCTGATCGCTTGCACTTTCTGCCCATTCGGTACCATTGTCGATCAGGTCAAAGTTTTCCTCAAGTAGTAAATCGGTTCTCATAGCTATATCACGTTTCCGGTTCCTGCTGTACCTGCGACTATCACATTGACCTGACCGCTCTTTACAAATACCTCGATGGCAAGTGCAATTTTATGGGCCTGACGTTCCCTTGCTTCGGCGGGGTTTACATCCTTGTCGCTTTCAAAATCGAAAGCCTCTTTGATGGCTGCTTTTAGTGTTAATGTGTCTAATGGCATTATTTTAATATCTTGTTAAGTTTAACTTTAAGGGCATTTAAAGCCACCACATTAGGGCTTCTGCCATTTATTACTATTATCTTCTTTACCTCGTCTATAAACCCGCTTATCACTGATCCTAAAGAGTCATTACCGCATTTGATCATCACACCGTTTTCATCGATGTGATATTCCAGTTCTCCGACTTTCATCATCACCTTTTCAATCTCGCTGCACTTGATGATCATGGCCTCGGTCTCCTGATTGTCAATGATGGCGTATATCACGCTACTTTGATCTGCCGGTATCTCCACAATGCGACTTCCGGGCGTGTCTTCAGTAGCGTGAAAGCGCACATCTAACAGTTCAGGTTGTCCGTCCCTTAACACCGTACAACTGTTTTCCTGTATTTCGGTAGCCGTTCCGACCCCGATAGTTCTTATCGCTTTTGACCGCATTTGCTTGTCAAAAAACTGCTGTATGGTTTCCTCTAAACTCATATTTTAAAGGCTAATTCATTCTTTCGTTCTATTCCGTTAGAGCCATAGGACTTTATTACTTTCTCAATCAAGTAAGTGCCTTCACGGTAACTTTCATTGTCATCGATGATGGCGAGACTATCGCCTGATCTGGTCAGTACCAAGCCAAAGCCAGTGATACTTCCGGTGTACCCGTCGTACACGCTTTTCTTTAACCTGGCTTCTGCAATTTCCTTGGCGACCTTTTCAGTGTCGGCCGCATATTCGATTGTGTGTACTGTCGCATCCTTTTGTTTGCTGCCAACCTCGATGTAGGCTTCTTTTCCCTTTTTGTTCCTGATTTTTACCCGAACCCGCACACTGAACTCATCTTTGGTTTTATATGTGAGGTCGTTTTTCTTCACGTTACCCTGCACATAATAAATGTGTTTGGAAGTGAAGGCCGGGCGCCAGTCCCAAGCAAAGCCGCAATACAGCAGATCGCCGGAAACGCGGGCATAAAACCCGAACTGTTCTTTGATCCTGTCAAGTACCTGAAAGGTGCTTGCATTGTCTACTATATATTTTCCAAGCGCCACATCAGGACATTCCACTTTCTTTATGAAGGTGCCTTTGGTCACATCCAATAGCAATTGTCGAAGCGAAACAGACCTGTAACTTTTCACAAAGTTGTTTTGGCGAAGCGGGTATAGCTGATCACATTGGAGTATCAAAGGGGTATCGGCAGAAATCTGCCTGAGGTATCCTTCATACTCAGTCTGCATTCCGGTTTCTTCGTAGCCGTATTCAATTTTGACTTTATCACCCGCTTTCATAAAGTCAAGCGGGAACTTTCCGTCAAGCTGCTTATAGAACCTTGGAAGGGTGACCGTTGCAACATCACTTAACTGTGTCACGCTTTCGGTGATCTCTACACTTGTAATGTCATCGAAATAGATTTCACCAACAGTAATGCGGGCAATCATATTGACATATGGCAGGCGATCCATCTTAATTGTTGTTTTTTACAAAGAAGAACTCAACCGGCCTTATGCTTCGCGCTGACAAGGTGTATTGGATCGTATCGGCATACCCTGCAACGCCACCAATATTAAAATCTATAAAGTAGATACTTTTGATATTGAGGTCGTCAAATATTTCGGCTTCAACAGCATAGGGGGCAGTATATTCAAAGAACTCGTTTAAGGTCTTAACCTCTGTTTTTGGGTACTGATGGTTTACCATATCCACTAGTAGCCCTTGTATGTTAATTTCAGTGCTTTTGTTACCATAGCGTTCCACTACTTCGGCGTCCGATCCGTCGATCTCGGTGATGACCAATTTTTTGCCTTTGGTAAAAGAGACCATCGGTGGCGGCGCAAAAATCTGCAGACCGGTTGGGGTGGTCATCATCGATCCAAAAACAAGCTTTTCGACATCGTTCTTTTTGATAGTAATTTGCTCGAAAGAAGCGCTGTTCATATAGATTCCGGCATCGGCGATCCCATTGTCTTTAGCGAACTGCTGTTTCCTTAAAGCCGCACTTTCGTTGTTTGCGACATAGCCGAAAGCTGCTTTTAATCTTGAACCTAGATCGATTACGTTACTCACTTGGTTTTCTCCATTTTAAGGGGTAAATAATTGTTTTCAACAAGCCATTGAAACTGCCTGTACTTTTCTGCCCAAACATCATCCGGCAAATCTTCAGGGAAGGGTATATGCATGAAATGGCTGAGTTGGGCATTGATCCTCCTAACCTGATCATACACGTCCGTCTCGTCCCCGTCCTTAATCGGCGGGTATTCATCGAGCAGTTCTTTGATTTCAAAGGCAACGCCATCGGGTGACTCTATGTCGTCATCACCCGATGACGTTAAATGTTTTTTAGGGTAGCCTGCCTTACTTTAATCATTTTAGCTATTGCATCTACAGCGGCCATAAATAGGTCATCATCTTCCATAACCTGATCTTTGTGTGACAGCAAGCAGGCTTTAACTAAAGTTTCGTCTGCTTTCTTGGGCGAATTTTTTTCCCATTTGCTATATTCGCTCATGACCGTTCGGCATGGTCTTCGAACCAGTACAGTCAAAATATTGCCGTAATCATCCATTTCTAAGTCAGCAAATTTAACTGCGCCTTCTTTCGGCCATTTGGTTTTCGCAGCATCAACCATGTCTTGTGTGATGCCTTCCGGTAATTTTTCTTTGTTCATTTTTGGGACTTTAAAAGGGTTTTAAATATGGTTTAATTGTTGGTTTTCACTGAAATAGCGAACAGGTCGTATTTAATTTTAAGGCCCATTTAGCCGGTTACCTCGCGGCCTTCATTCTGGAATTTAGCAACGATAGTATCGTTGATGATCTCATTGTCATCGTTCACGAAGCTGACCTGAATGTCAAAAGGCTTCAGGTTAAGTACCGAGCCACCGCCTTGTCTTTCCAGACGCACAGAATCAGTCATGTACATCGTCATTGAACACTTAGGAGTGATCTTTCCTTTGCTCCAACTTGTAGCGTTCACGCCTAAAGAATGATTTAACTGATGTTCCTGATCGTTGCCGTAGGTGATCTCGGTGATCTCGTCATACAGTTCCCCTTTTATTACGATCTGCGCATCGGCACTATCGTAGGCCTTGCCGTCTCTTCTTGCTCTAGCCATTATAATGATGTTTTAAGACTGATGGTTCCTTTGATCTTGTTAATTGTGCCGGTCGGTTGCAGCGTGAAATCCACTAACAAAGCCTTTTCGCCGGTTAGCAGGTCACTGTTCGGATCGGTAAAGGTTTTGCCCGCACTGATGAAGCCTTTAGCCGCTAGGTTGTCAAAAACGTCGTCACCTTTCTGGTTAAAACTTTTGACAACTCCGACCGGAAGTTTACCCACCTCATTTACCGGCTGTACGCTGTTGATTGATGGGGTAAAAGCACCCCTCAACTTTCTTACCGCGTGATCCATCGTGCGGCTGTATGCGATGCTGCTTTCATTCATGACCCCTTCGCTGTCTACGATTTGCGGCGCGCACACATGGTCATTATTGAACCGATAGCCCGAAATGCCGGTGTATTTGCGCGGAAAGATGTAGCCCTTTTCATCTAAAGTAACTAGGGAAGCTTCAGCAGCTTCGACGGTTACGTGTGAACTCAGGCCACCTGTTACAAACTTCCCTTTGGTAGCATTGGTCAGGTTGAGGGTTGCCACCTCACCGATATTCTGGTTGACATTGATCCCGGCAAGGATGCCGAGGGCCAGACCGACAGAAGCATATTTTTTGCCTGAGGCAAACGCCAGACCTTCCGCATAGTCATAATCCTGCGCGATGATCACACTAAGTTTATCCGCTTCAAGTGGAATGTCCGCACCGGTAACCAGGTCTTTAAGGTCAACGGCCGCACCGGCATTGCCGCCATAGTTGCGGCCTTCAAGCAGGATATGCAAAGGCCTTTCGGTCTCAAATGCCCACAAGGCAAATTCCTGAGCCGAAGCAAAGCAAGCTCTGATCTCTGAACTCAGACCGTCGGTCGTGGTTTCAGGTGCCTGTTCAGTCCAATCGCCGGTGTAGGCGATTGCCAGTTGGGTTATCTCGCCTTGAGCAAAGGCAACCAATTTGCGGGCATACAGCAGACCGCCATCAGTAAATATTTGGGTTGGAGTGATCGCTTTCGCCACCACCATCAGGTACAGTTTAGTACCAATGCTGCATCCCCTATAAAACTCATCTATTTGATGAGACAAAACCACTGAATTTGCCGCGTCATAAGCGGCATCGATGCCCAGTTCACGGGCATCGTCAGGGCTGTATATCGCATAAGGCTGACCAAGTACCAACTTGTCCACTACGGCGACACCATTGGCAATAATTGCACTGATGGATGTTTCTTCTGAGTTGAGGCTGTCAGATGGTTTGGCCTTATCAAATTCTACTGCGTTGTTCATTTACCTGCCGTTTAGGGTGATTAGAATGTGTGAACTATGATTTTGCTTTTGTCGTTGCCAACACTCAGGCGGGCAAGGTTTTCAGAAGTAAAAAACTCTTCCTTGTCATTTTCAAAGACCACATCGACATTTTGAGCAGTTGCGATCCCCTCGGCAGCTTTTTTGTTGCCTTTGGCTATCGACAAAACTTTCTCGTCGTTTGGGTTCTCGTTCACCTTAACTTCCTTGGTCGGTGAAGTTGACTTGGTTTTGGTAGCCGCACTTTTGCCAACAATCGGCGCGTCAGCTACCGGTTTTACAACAGTGATCTCGTCACCTTCTTTCCAGCCATATTTCGCAGCCTCTTCCGGTTGGTTTTTTAGGTTGGCTTTGGTGATGATGTGTTTGATTGTATCGCCTGCGAATCCCTCGGCAGGAACTTCTAAAATGATTTTTTTGAAACTCATGGTTTATGTTTTAGTCAGCAGGCGTAAGCGTCGTACGCCCGCTGAGATTTAGATTAAATGATTAACTGATCCTTACTGGCCTATTGCCGGATTATGCAAAGTTTCCTGAAACGATCGCTCCCCTTTGTTCTTCAGCAGTTGGCAATACGATGCCGTACTGACGGAAGTTGACCAGGTTGCGTTGAAACTGAGTGTCGTTTTTAGCTTCTGAGAGATACATCTTAGTCCATCCCATTGCTTTAGCAGCCCTGTCCATAGAGAACAATACCGATGCTTTTCGGCTTTCGCTGCCCGGTGTCGCTACCGGTGTCGCACCATAAGACAGTTTCACTTTAGTCGCCGGGTTGTAGTACGGTGTACTGATATGGCTGTGGATGTCAAAAGACAGGATGTTTTGAATGATGCCCGAAGTCTTGTTAAAGAAGAAAGCCTCCAATTTTTTATCTTCAAAAATCAGATCGTTTACATGCTCGGCAGACAGAACCAACCGGCGTGAAGCCTCGTCGATCTCCAAATCATCGGCCTTTGTTTTTAAATTCAGAATGTCAGCCATAGTCATTCTTAACCTTCCAGAACCATCGTTTTCACCAGTAGTGATCAGTACTGGCATTGCAGCGGTATTACTTGCAGGGGCAAGCGAGTGCAAAGCCATTTTGATCATGGTCTTCAAGATTGCCTTAGCGTGACGGTCTTTTACCAAATCCATTTTTTTAACTGAACTCGCGTACATTTCATCATCAGTGATCGGGGTTGCTACCGTCTGGTATTTGTTCAACTCGATCAGCTTGTCAACGATGGCCTGATCTGCAATTCCGATTGGGTAGGTTGTGTTATTGATCAATACCTCAGGCAGTACGTTCATTGATGATATATGTATCGCCTGCGCCTCATCCCCGACATTAGAAACATATTTGGAGTAGTCGGCGATACCGGCTAAAAAGGTGTCCTTTAGCGCCGCGGTTACGAACTTCATTACCTCGCCCGTCCATATCTCACGGTAAATGGTTGACTGAAAGGAAACCTGCGGCATTTTGACGCAAGAAAGCAGGATAACGACAGCAGCCACGAGAGGGAAAGTTTCAGCGAGCGGTAACCCGCCAAAGTAAGAGAAACAGGCGGCGATTGTCATTACGAACAGCACACCA
>NZ_DATHGC010000286.1:0-4542 GCF_035317785.1 Pedobacter sp.
CGAAGCAGCCAGGTATATGAATTTAACTAAAACCGAAAAGAATATGATAAGCGCTAAAACTAAACAAAGATGGGACTATTACAGTGTCCTGGAAACAGCAAAGGAGATGGGCGAAGAAAAAGGAAGGGCTATTGGTGAGGCTATTGGTAAGGCCTTAGGCGAAGCGAGAGGTCAAGTCAAGGGTGCTCATGAAAATGCTGTAAAGGTGGCTACTAAGTTGAAAAATAAAGGGGCTTCTCTTGAGGAGATTCAGGAGCTGACTGAACTTAGTGTTGATGAAATAAGGAAGTTGTAGATCTGCTCTTTCAAACTAACCTTGTGAGAGTTTACTGGTTTTGAGCCTAAATATCTTGCTGGAGACAAATGCGATTAAAAACATAGGGCTATAACCGGGGTTAAAATGAAGATGGAATAATCTACAAATACTGCACAAAACAACACGTCCACTAGTTCAAACACAGCCATTCCTGTTTTATGGTTGTAGTTTCGCTATTATTGCTACAAGTTTGATGAAAATTGAACTTAACATTATGAAAAAGATCATCTTCACATTTCTCAGCTTCATGATTGCGCTATCCACGGTAAATGCGCAAAAAGGCATCAACTTTAATCGCATCTACGCTGCGGGGGGAAAAATGCTCATGTGTGTCGACAGTGCCGCCAAAAACGTTTTTTATGCCAATGTATTTCAAAATCAACCTCATACGGCTTTCAGTTTCTTACCAGAAGTCCACAATGTAAATATTCAGATCTATTTTAGGAAGACAGATAGCCCACAGCACTATCGGTACACAATTTTGGAAAATAACAAGCCAATAGTTGTAAACAAACCGATCGACATAACGCAACTGAAGGATGCCCACGCGGGGGACGAAGAAGTATTACGCTCTACCACTTTTGGCACCTTTCCTATCAAAGATAAAGTCATTACAATAATCACATACGACATCCAAAAGCCTCAGGATGTTTACACAACCGTTTTTTACGGGAAGCCTATTCCGAGAGCGAAAATTCGAGGTTTTGCAAAGCGTTTCAAAACTGACAAAGGTGTTGATTATAGCTGGATCACCAATCCAAAAGACATCACAAAGCTTACTTTCACTGAAAAAGACGATGAATTGACTCTTATAAAAGATAAATCAGATATTGATTATCTCTACTCTACTTCAATAAAAGACAAGCAAACTAATAAAATAATTTTCGAATCAACTACCTGGAAATACGGCGGGTACCTTGAAGAATCCCGCCAATTTTCGCCTTATGTAAAAATCGAAAGAAGCATCTTCAAAAAATCGGGTGATTATGAAATTATCATTCAGCCATTGATTAGACGCGAGGGGTGCCTTGACTGCGATCTTTCCGGTAAAGACTTTGAAAAATATGTAACCAGACATACCCTTTCCATCACCTTAGATGAAGAAAACTATACCAAAAAAGAACTTCTGATCTATACGCTGATCGTCGCATTATCCATTGGACTAATCTTTCTAATCATCCTTTACTTCATCAAAAAAAGAAACAAAAAAAAGCTGGCAGAAAATGAGCAGCAAAAGAACATTACAAAGTTACAGCTTAACTCCATTCGTTCCCAGTTAAACCCTCATTTCCTGTTCAATGCACTCTCCGGGATTCAAAATTTAATGAATAAAAACGAAACAGACAATGCCAACAAATACCTTTCTAAATTTGCCCGGTTAACCCGTAACGTATTGGATAGTAAAGAATTGATTAGCTTAGCGCAAGAAAAAACCTTATTAGACGATTACCTGCAAATGGAACAACTGCGGTTCGGTTTTCAATACGAAATTAACCAATCCGAAAGCTTAGATTTAGCTAATATAGAAATACCAAGTATGCTGCTGCAACCTTTTGTAGAAAATGCGGTAAAGCACGGGATATCGCAAAAGGCTACTGATGGAAGAGTGGTGATCACATTTGTTAAGCAAGCAAATGATTTGGTCTTGACTGTTGCCGATAATGGAAATGGATTTGACACAGGGAAAAAGTATAATGGTCTGGGTCTGCCACTAAGTGACAGCAGGATTGGACTCCTAAACAGCATTTATAAAGAAAATCGCTTTACCTTAGCCATACAATCTACCATTAACGGCACTGAAGTACGCTTAACATTAACCGACTGGCTATAATATCATGAGGGCAATTTTAATAGATGACGAAATTTCCAACTTAGAAAATCTGCGGGCTTTGCTGGAAAAGCACTGTCCGCAGGTTACTATATTGGCAACAGCGCAAAATGTAAGTGATGCGGTTGATGCTATTGAAAAATATTTGCCTGATTTGGTGTTTCTGGATATTCAAATGGGTGAGCAAACAGGTTTTGATGTACTTAAACTGCTTCCAGCGCGTAATTTCGAAGTTATTTTTGTTACTGCTTACGATCAATATGGCATACAAGCTGTAAAATTTGCCGCCCTGGATTATCTTTTAAAACCCATTGATATTGAAGAATTGATAAGTGCGGTAGATAAAGCTGAACACAAACTGGAGGCGCAATTACCAACTTCGCAGCTCGATTTTTTACTGCAACAATTAAAGAAGCCAGAAACGCCGGTTAGCAAAATTGCCCTGCAGATGCAAAGCGAAATCAGATATGTGACTTTGTCAGAGATTATACGTTGCGAGGCAGACAATACGTATACCCACTTCTTCCTTTCGGGTGGTGAAAAAATATTGGTTTCTAAATCACTCAAAGAGTATGCAGATTTACTGCGCCCCAGCGGATTTTTAAGGACGCACCAAAGCCATTTGGTAAATCCAAAGTATGTAAAAAGCTGGTTAAAAGAAGATGGTGGTATTCTGCTCTTAATGTCCGGAGAAAAAATACCCATTTCTAAGCCCAACAAGGACACTGTAAAACAAGCCTTGCAACAGCTTTAAGAAAGATAATTTTATTTATTCATCGTCAAATTCAGACAAAAAAGGAAGGAAGGAAAGAATAAAAACGGATTTGTTAAGAAATCTCAAAAAATGCCTAAAGATGAATTGATCAAGGCTGTTAAATTGATGAATGAATATTATAAGGAGAATAGGTTTAGGGTAAAAATTTCCATCGAAGTATAACATATATGTCCATTTTCATCAGTGTCTTATTGCTTGCAGCGATTGCTTATTTTATCCTCCGCAATAAGGGTACTAAAACCGTTTTGCCTGAAACGCTTCAGGGCAGCTATATCAGTATCCTCACTGAGAGAGTAGGTTTCTATAAAAAGCTGGACAAGGAAAAGCAAAGCTTATTTGAGGAGCTCGTCCTTGAATTTCTGGGATATGTCAAGATTGAGGGCGTAGGTACCGGGATTTCCGATACCGACCGGGTACTGGTGGCTTCGAGCGCCATCATTCCGATCTTTGGCTTTCCAGGTTGGAAGTATAAGAACCTGACCAATGTGATTCTCTATCCTGACACCTTTGATCAGGATTATCAGTTTGAAGGTGAAAACAGGAGTATCATGGGCATGGTGGGTTCAGGCTATATGAACGGTCAAATGCTATTGTCCCGGGCGGCGCTGCTGAGGGGATTCTCCAAAGCATCGGGCAATGAAAATACTGCCATCCACGAATTTGTACATTTGCTGGACAAATCTGATGGGGCCACAGATGGTGTTCCGGAAAACTTGCTGGCTCATGAATATACTGTTCCCTGGTTGAAAATGATGCATGGGGAAATGCACCGTATCGAGCAGGGAAATTCTGATATCAATCCTTATGCCCTGACCAATGAGGCTGAATTTCTGGCTGTTGCTTCTGAATATTTTTTTGAGAAACCAGAGAAGATGCAGGAAAGGCACCCGAAATTGTATGAGCTGCTGACCAAAATATTTGGGCAGGATCCGGGAAAGTCATAAATATTTTCAAATCCGTCGAAGGTTTGTTGATTTACAATGAATAACTCCAAATTTAAGCAGGCAATTTGAAGAGACTCTTGAATTTTATTTAAAATTTTAGATCACAGGAAGATGCTTTAAATCTATTAGATTTTTGGAAATCGACACAATATTTTAAATTATATTCCAAAATATTAATCTAATAGTACTATTGTATTTCTTAATTATTTATTTTTACTTTATTTTTAGATAAATACTCCTTATCTTTGTCTCAAATCAATCAGCCATGCAACAAGAGGATATCATTGAAAATACGCTTGCGGAACCAGTACTTGCTTACCGCCATAGCCAGAAGAATAATGATCCTTATTTTTTTGATCCGCTCGACGATGTTGGTTTCAAACGGCTGTTTGCTTCTCAGCAAAATGCAGATCTAACCATTTGTTTTATCAATCAGGTCCTTAAGGGTAATCGCCAGGTAGTTTCCCTCGAAGTCCTCAAGAACGAATATCCCGGGGAAACACATGAGGAAGGCGGCGCTACTATTGATATGGTTTGCAAAGATCAGGACGGTACCTTTTTCCTGGTTGAGATGCAGCGGCAATATCAGAAGAACTTTAAGGAACGCTCATTATTTTACGCTTCAAGGCTCATTACCGAGCAGGCTCCGCGTGGCAACCGCAGGGCCTGGGCCTATGCG
>NZ_DATHGC010000287.1:0-48834 GCF_035317785.1 Pedobacter sp.
GTCATTGCAGCAACCCTGGCCCACCTGGAAAAATCAGTGCTGTTTGTCACCCCTCCCGGTATCCTTACCAATTCTTCATAATTAGGTTTCCATAAGGTAAAATAAGAAGACTGATAATATTTTCTGATACTTTCAGGGGTAGCTTTCAGTTCCGTTTTGTATTGTTCTTCGGTAGTGATGTAAGGAATAAACCTGCGGTAATCTTCTAATCCAATTGGATTTTCTAACAGTAATTTTTCTGTTCTTTCCGGGTAGAGGAGTGCAAAGCGCGTGGCCAGCATACCGCCCATAGAGTGACCGAGAATACTTGCCCTTTGGATCTTAAGGGTATCCAGCAGTGCTTTATTCCAGCGGGCCATCTGATGAAAACTATAATGAATAAAGGCTTTTGAAGATTTACCAAATCCAATCTGATCTGGCACGATTACCCTAAAGCCTCTGCTTGTCAGGGATCTGATCACATCTCCCCAATAATATCCTCCAAAATTCTTACCATGAAACAAGACTACTGTTCTGCCATTTGACAGCTGGGTAGGTAACACATCCATATAAGCCATTCGCAGGTCCTGTCCTTCTGTAGTGACAGGAAAGTACTTTACAGGGTAAGGATATCTGACATTATCCAGCGTAATAGATATGGTATCGGCTTTCTGAGCAAGTACAGGTACGGAAAGGCAAAGAAAGAGGGACAGTGCTAAAAAGTATGGGAACAAATTTTTCCTAAGCATATTGTTTTAATTTAATTAACAAACAGCAGTTGCCTGCTGAAAGTTCTAAAGCTAACCAATATATAAAACTAAACCCGTATTCTTGTTACAAGAATACGGGTTTGTACCTCCATTTTTACCGGAGTTATTTTTTTAAGGAGAATGGTATATTTACACCAAATGTAATGTTACGGCCCTGATTGTAAATTCCAAGTGCCGGATCTTCATCACTCAATCTGCCCGGCTTAAAACGGCTCAAATGGTCATAATAAGCTTTGTCCAGTAAGTTTTTAGCCGCAGCATATATGGTTATGTCCTGGGTCTTGCCAATTCTTAACGTGGTGCCGATTGCAGCATTAAGCAAAGTATAACCTCCTGTTGCCTGTTCAAAGCTGTCTATTTTGGTCTGTTTGAAAAAATTATCAATACCAACTGAAAGATATGAATTTGATGTACCGGTAATTTTCGGTTCAAAACGCAGCTCGTTTCGTAAAGTTGCGGCTGGAATGAATGGCAGCGATTCTTTGGTTGTGCGGTTAGTTGCTCTCGTATAGGAAAAACCGTTCTCAAAATGGATAAAGCTCACAGGATGCAAAGTTAAAGAAGCCTCTATGCCGCGCAAGAAAGCGTTGTCCTGTACAAAATTATAGACCGGATAATCCTTTACATTTCCTTCTTCATCTTCAATGGGAGTAGTAGTACCATCGGTGCTGTAATAAATAAAGTTATCGATCATATTGGCAAAGCCGCCTATACTCGCACTTAAATATTGGTTTTGATAATCAAAAGAGGCATCGAACTGGTAACTTTGTTCAGGTTTAAGATCTGCATTCCCTATCTCATAGCGGAACACACCTTCATGCACTCCGTTAGACGAAAGCTCTGCGATATTGGGCGCTCTGAATGCGCTTCCGGCATTGGCTTTGAAACTGAGCGCGTCGCTAAATTCATGGGTATAACCTAAAGCCCCTGTTATATGAGAGAAGTCATTGGTAAAAGCATTAAATTCAGCATCGCCGCTAAAGGCTTTACCTGTCATTTTCCGGTAGTCAAACCTTGCTCCGGCATTAAACGTATCGTTATTCCAGGTTTTTTTGATGAATGCAAATCCGCCAAAAGCTTGTGAGTCATAATCAGGAATCAGCTGCTCTGCACCTGTAGTATTTAAACTATGGGTGAACTCGCCGGAAAGACCAACTACAGGAGACCAGCCCTTCATCTCTTTAAATGAGTATTTTAAATCATAGCTGTAAGTGTGGCTGTTCAGAAACAAAGCAAGGCCGTCTGTTCCTTCTGCCTCCAGTTCTCTCCTCAGATTATGCTGGTAGCCAAGGATTGTTCTCAGACTACCATCCCCTAAAAGAATATTGCTGTTTAATGCAATTTTATAATGTCTGACATCCTGTTTTGGAAATGCTAAAGCGCGGTCCTTATTCCGTTCTTCGGTAAAAACGTTACCCGCTTCATCTACGAGCTGGCCGGTTTCATTTCTTGCGGGTTCATAAAAACCAATATTTGTCCGGAAACTTGAAGCGTTCAAATGTGCATATCCCCATTTCTTATTCAAACCAATTTGCCCTTCAAAATTGGTTTCATTGAAGCCTGAATTGGGAACATATTCCGTCGCCGTCTGATAAGAATATGCATTTTTATAAGAGCCGCGAACTTTATAGATTAGGCCGTTTTCATTGCCCTGCAGCATTAATGAACTGCCGGTAAGGCCGTTATTTGTCGCGTAATTGGTTAAGAATTCCCCTCTTAAAGTTCCGTCCGGAGCCGGCAAGCCATCAAGGATATTAATGACTCCGCCAAGGGCGTCTGACCCGTACATTAAACTTGCGGGGCCTTTTAACACCTCAACGTGGTCAGCACTATACTGATCAATTTCAATACCATGTTCATCTCCCCATTGCTGTCCCTGTTGTTTCACGCCATCACTTACAGTCACTACACGATTGTAACTCAGACCGCGAATTACGGGTTTAGATATTCCCGCTCCGGTCGTGATCTGGCCAACACCCGGTACCCGGGAAATCGCGTCAATCAGGTTAGTGGATGGGTGGTATAAAAGCTGGGCCTTAGTTAAAGAAGAAACAGAAGTGCTGTTTTTCCGTTTATCAGAACTTGAGGCAGAGCCTGTAATAATTACTTCCCGGCCTTCAATTACACTGACTTGTAAAGCAAAACTAAGTATACCAGGTCTGGCAAAATCAATTACTTGTGTCAACGACCGGTAACCTACATAGGTTACCTGCACCAGAAATCGCCCGGTGGCAGGCAGGTTCTTCAAAGTAAATTCTCCACTTGAATTCGTTATTGCAGATATACGAAGATCAGGAATTGAAATGGTAGCGCCAGCCAATCCTGACTGAGATTTTGCATCGGTAACCTTGCCGGTTATTTCGGCTACATCGGCAGCAAAACTGCCGGAAAAAATAAAAAAAGACAATAGTATAGCTACAAACAGTTGTATACGTTTCATATGATGAAGTATTCAGGGTACGGGTACCCGGTTAAAAAATTTTAATTAATTGCAAATAATCGTTGGAGTTAGCACGCAGGGGGACCGCGGAGGGATGTGGCAATTAAGATCACATATGAGGCGCTGATTAGCGGGTGATCTTTTACTGCGGATCTGCTTTTTAACGTTACTGAATGACCGATCTCATTGATATGGTAATTTTTTTCAAAATGAGCTGAGCAAACCAGGCATTTATGGCTTTCATTTCCAACATGAACCTTGTGGGAACACGTTTTACCATCCTTGTGGCAATAGATTTGTTCCTTTTCATGATGATGAAAAGAGCTCCAGGGCGTTAGCGCAATGGCAAACACCCAAAGCAACACTGACGCTAAAATGCGATTGATATGTAGAGTTCTATTTTTCAATACCTCACAAAAGTAATCAAATACCGCTTATTCTTAGAATTGTTGAGTAACATTGCCTTTATATGACCCAAATAGCAAGGGTGCAGTCGCCACAACCGCACCCTCTCCTAACCTAAAACTAAAAACTTACTAATAAGACGGTATTTAACCGAAAAGGTTTCATCGGCTTTGCAAATATTTTGTTTTTGCAGATGGTGATTGTTTTTTTTAAGCAACTGACAGCACTAGCAACGTTTGTTTATTTTTTTTAAAAAAGATATAAACAAACGGATTTCTTAGATATATTTGCAGGCAAATAATTGAATCTACATTGGCAAAAAGCTCCGCAGTTTATAAAAACATACTTGTTATCGAGGACAATCATGCAATATTGGACGTCATTACGCTGATTTTGCAAAGTGAAGCCTACAAGGTGTCCGGGATCAACAATAGTACTGACATGATGAGCAGTATTGAACAGTTTAAGCCTGACCTGATTATTCTGGACATCATGCTGCTGGATGGTGATGGCAGAGAATTGCTGAAGCAAATAAGATCAGATTCCAAAATTCAGCATATTGCTGTTTTAATGATATCCGCCCGTTATACTTCTGAAAATATTGAGCATGGAGAATATATTCCTAATGGATTCCTTGCGAAGCCTTTTGATATTGACGAACTATTGGATAAAATTGAAGGTATTTTATCCGGAAAACAATATTAAGCTCCTTTCCTTCCACTCAGGCTTTTCATCAGCTGACCATACAGATCATCGCTAAGCTCTTCTCTGGGTTTGAGTTTTTTAACCGTTGCTCTCTTTCCTTTAGCCTTTGCTTTAATGATCTTCAGCAGTGCAATGCTGTATTCATCATGAAAACTTTCGATGTTAAACTCAGAGGTGTATTGTTTAATAAGCGCCAATCCAACATCAAGTTCTTTTTTGTTAATGGAAGCGGAAGACGGTGCATCTATATCCTTAGCAGACCTGATCTCTTCGGGAAAACGGATTTTAGTAATTACCAACACCTCATTCATAGGATGAATGACACACAGATTTTCTGTGCTGCGCAGTACGAATCTTGCAACTCCCGCCTTTTTGGATTTGATCAGTGCTTTTAGCAATAGGGAGTACGCTTTCTTACCCTGTTTTTCAGGTTCAGCATAATAGGACGTTTCATAATAAATGGGATTGATCTCATCAATACTTACAAAATTCTCCAGCTCTATCATCTTGGTCTTTTCGGGACTTGCATCCTGAAAATCTTCATCATCGAGAATGACGTACTTTTCATTGACCAGGAAGCCTTTTACAATCTTGTCATAAGGAACTTCTTTTCCACTATTCTCATTAATACGCTTAAACCTGATCCTGGAGTGATCCTTTTCATCCAGCATGTCCAGGTCAAGATGACTGTTCTGAACAGCTGAAAATAGTTTAACCGGGATGTTAACCAGTCCAAAGCCAATAGACCCTTTCCAAACTGCTTTCATATAAATCTATTTATTCATTAACAACAACATGAGCATAGCTTTGTTTTCCGTAAATTAGGTGTACAATCAGCTAAATATGAATTCCAACGAACAACTCCTCCATCATTTCTACAGCAGCTTTCAAAATAAGGACGCCAAAGCCATGCAAGAATGCTATGCAGAACATTCCAGTTTTAGCGACCCCGTCTTTGTTGATTTGAGTACAGAACAAGTGCGCGCTATGTGGGCGATGCTACTGAAAAATGGCAAAGATTTGCGTATTGAATTCAAAAATATCTGCGGAAATGAGACCGGCGGTACCGCAGAATGGGATGCATACTATACTTTTTCAGCCACTGGCAATAAAGTCATCAACCGCATTAAAGCTTCATTTATCATTGAAAACAACAAGATCACCGGTCACAAGGACCAGTTCAATTTTTACACCTGGGCCAGGCAGGCACTTGGCCTTACCGGCATTTTATTAGGCTGGACAGGTTTTCTCAAAAACAAAATCAGGACAAAGGCAAGAAAGAACCTTGAAAGCTATATGGCATCCAATGGCTAATTAGCCTTTTAAGGACTCAATTATTGCTCGGGCAGTTAATTTCTGCTGATGACCGCTTTGCATATCTTTTAGCGTCAGGATACCGTTTTCCATTTCCTCACTGCCAATCAATATCACATATGGAATATGTTTATCATCCGCATAGCTCATTTGTTTTTTAAGTTTTGCCGATGAAGGATACAGTTCAGCAGCGATATTTGCTTTGCGGAACTCCTGCAACAGAGGCAGGGCATATTTTTCTGCTGCATCATCAAAATTACTGATCAGAACTTTAGTACCGGCAGCAGCCGATTCAGGAAAGAGATTCAGTTCCTGAAGCACATCATAAATCCTGTCTGCACCGAAAGATATACCGACACCCGTTAAATCCTTCAATCCGAACATCCCCGTCAGGTCATCATATCTTCCGCCACCGCCTATGCTTCCCATTGCTACCTCATTCGTTTTCACTTCGAAGATACATCCCGTATAGTAATTCAGTCCACGCGCCAGGGTAATGTCAAGCTCAACATTAGCTGTTAAAGACTCGCCGCCAAGCAGCAGCCTCAGGTAATCAAAAACCTGTTCTATCTCTTTAATTCCCTTTAGTCCGGCTGATGAACCTGTAAGCACTTTCTTCAAACTTTCGAGCTTTGCCTCATTTGAACCCTCTAACAGAATGACGGGCTTTAATTTATCAATGTCAGCTGAAGTAAACCCTCTTTCCATCAACTCTTTAACAACACCATCCAATCCTATTTTATCCAGTTTGTCAATAGCAACCGTCATATCAACAATCAGCTCCGGCTTACCCACAACTTCCGCAATGCCAGACAGGATTTTACGGTTGTTGAGCTTTATTGTAAAATCTTTTAGCCCAAGGCTGCTTAGGGCCTCCTGATAGATCAAAACAAACTCTGCTTCATTCAATAAACTGTCAGAGCCCACGACATCTACATCACACTGATAAAACTCTCTGTAACGCCCTTTTTGCGGCCTGTCCGCACGCCAGACCGGCTGTACCTGAAACCGCTTGAAGGGAAGTGAAATCTCACTCTGGTGCATGACTACATACCTTGCAAATGGCACTGTAAGATCGTACCGCAGGGCTTTTTCACTAATTGATGAAGTCAGCGCATTTGAATCGGCATTGGCCAATAGCTCTGGCTTTACTTTTGATAAAAAATCTCCGCTGTTTAATATCTTAAATATTAGTTTATCTCCTTCGTCCCCGTATTTGCCGGTAAGTGTTGCCAGATTCTCCATAGAAGGTGTTTGTATCTCTGCATAACCATACTTTTTAAACACCGTTTTAATGGTGTCAAAAATATAATTACGTTTTACCATTTCCAGCGGTGAAAAATCCCTGGTTCCTTTAGCTAAAGAAGGTTTGATGTTTGACATGTGCGCAAAAGTACAAAAACTAAAAGGCATAAAAAAAAGCTGGAAGCTTTTACGCTTCCAGCTTTTCATATTTTTAAGGATTAAAGGTTAAACCAATAACCTAACCGGTTCTTCCATCAATGCTTTAAATGTTTGCAGGAACGCGGCCCCTGTAGCGCCATCAACCGTACGGTGATCACAGCTTAAAGTAACCTTCATAATATTTCCGGGAACAACAGCACCATTTTTAACCACAGGTACTTGTGAGATTCCGCCGATGGCCAGGATACAAGAATCAGGCGTGTTAATAATAGCTGTAAATTCATCTATACCAAACATACCCAGGTTAGACACGGTAAAGGTTGAACCTTCCCAATCTGCAGGCTGTAACTTTTTAGCTTTTGCACGCTGTGCAAAATCTTTAACCTCAGCAGAAATACGGGAGAGTGATTTTCCATCAGCGAAACGCACAACAGGAACCAATAATCCATCTTCTACGGCGATCGCAACACCAATGTTAACATGCTCATTGTAACGGATCGTATCGCCTCTCCATGAAGAGTTCACATTTGGATGCTGCTTTAAGGCAACAGCAACTGCTTTTAATACCAGGTCATTGAATGATAATTTAACCGGGGAGAACTCGTTCATCTTGGTACGCGCAGCAATGGCAGCATCCATATCAATGACCATAGTCAGGTAGAAATGCGGTGCGGTGAACAAACTTTCGCTTAAACGCTTAGCGATCACTTTACGCATTTGAGAAACCGGTTTCTCTGTAAATTTCTCTTCACCTATATACTGTGTAAGTACCGGGGCCGCTTTTTCCGCTGGCGCAGATGCTGCTTTAGCAGAACTGCTTTCGCCAGCAGCCGCTGGTTTAAAGTTTTCTATATCTTTTTTAATGATACGGCCACCGTCAGCACTGCCGGAAACCTGCGCAAGGTCAATTCCTTTATCTTTTGCAATTCTTTTGGCCAGCGGGGATGCCTTTACCCGGTCGCCGCTTCCAGACGAAGCCGGGGCTTCTTCTTTTACCTCAGATGAAACTTTTTCGGCAACAGGCGCATCAGATTTTTTATCTGCTGCTGATTTAGCAGGAGCATTACCCTGGCTTAGAATGCCGCTTACATCAGTCCCTTCAGGGCCAACAATAGCAATAATGCCATTTACTTTGGCTGCCTGACCTTTTTCAACACCTATATGTAATAAGGTTCCTGTCGCATAGCCCATCACCTCCATAGTTGCCTTATCGGTTTCCACATCAGCAAGGATATCATCATCTTTAACTTTATCTCCAACTTTTTTATGCCATTCAGCAATCACGCCTTCAGTCATGGTATCACTGAGCAAAGGCATACGAATAACCGTAACGCCTTTTTTCTCCAGTTCAGCTTCTGAAAGACCTGCCGCTGATTCAGCAGGAACATCTTTTTTATCTTCAGCAGGTTTATTTTCTTCGGCAGGTTTTTCTGCCGCGGCAGGAGCAGCAGCGTCTCCTTCTGCATCAAGTGCAGCTTTATAATCTTCACCCTCCTTGCCCACCACTGCGATAACCGCATCAACAGGAACGGCCTTTCCTTCTTCTACCCCAATGTACAATACGGTGCCATCCCAATAGGATTCCAGGTCCATGGTCGCCTTATCAGTTTCCACTTCGGCCATAACATCGCCGCTTTTTACTTTATCCCCAACTTTTTTATGCCACTTTGCCATGACCCCTTCGGTCATGGTATCGCTCATTTTGGGCATTCTAACTATTTCAGCCATTATATTTCTATTGAAATGCGTTCTTAATTAATCTGTTACGTATGGGTAATCTTGCTGAACATAGACATCAGTATACAGTTCTGACGCTTCAGGCCATGGAGACTCCTCAGCAAACTTCACAGATTCATCAACGATCTGCTTTACTTTATTTTCAATTTCTTCTATCCATGCTCCATCAGCATATTTTTCTTTCAGGATAACCTCTCTCACCTGCTCAATAGGATCCTTAGCTTTATATTCCTCTAATTCGTCTTTGGTACGGTATTTAGCAGGGTCAGACATCGAGTGACCACGGTATCTGTATGTCCTCATTTCCAGAAAAGCCGGACCTTCACCAGCTCTTGCACGCTGAATGGCTTCATCCATTGCATTGTGAACTGCAACCGGATCCATACCGTCAACCGGAGCGCATGGCATATCAAATCCTAAACCTATTTTGTAAATATCAGTCATATTTGTGGTACGCTCCACAGAAGTTCCCATCGCGTAAAAGTTGTTCTCACAAACAAATATTACAGGGAGTTTCCAAAGCATAGCCATATTGAAGGTCTCATTTAAGGCACCCTGACGAACTGCGCCGTCACCCATATAGCAAATGTTAACGTTGCTGGTTCCTTTATATTTTTCAGCAAATGCAATGCCTGCACCCAATGGAATTTGTCCGCCAACAATTGCATGTCCGCCATAAAAATGATGTTCTTTGCTAAACATGTGCATAGAACCCCCTTTACCTTTAGAGACACCGGTCGCTTTACCGTACATCTCCGCCATAATGCTGTCTGCACTTACCCCCAAGGCCAGTGCATGCGCATGATCACGGTAGGTAGTAATCATGGAATCGCCTTGCTGCATAGCAGATATAGCTCCTGCTACCACAGCTTCCTGACCAATATATAAATGGCAAAAACCACGAATTTTTTGTTGTCCGTAAAGTTGACCGGTTTTTTCTTCGAACTTGCGCATCAGCAACATCGACTCAAACCACTTCAGATAGGTATCTTTATTTATTTCTACTGCACTCATTTTGGGGTGTTGATTTTTTTTACGAGAGCAAATCTACTTTTTTATTGCAACATATCGAAGTAATTGATTGTAAAAACAACACTAAGGCCAGAAAAATGTGGATAACTTTCAGTAAATACTTCATGACATTTGGATAACATTTGTAAAATGCATAAGTTTGCTACTCAAACAATAAGCCACAGTGGCGTACGTTTAAGTGTAAGTGCTATTTACCCAAACTTAACAGTATAACATGATAAAAAAGTTTTTGTTGTCTTCTACAATTGTATTGTTCGCTGTGTTGGCATTAAACGCACAAACTAAAACAAAAGAAACGAGTAAACTGGAAGATCCTGATAACTTAGCCTCACAATATTTTTCCCAGGTGATGGGAGTTGCAGTCGATGCGACATCTAATATCAAACTGTACAAATTCATCTACGAGTGGATAGGTACTCCTTACAGGTTTGGAGGTAATACTGAAAAAGGTATTGATTGTTCAGCCTTTACAAAAGCCATTTACGACAAAGTTTTCAACACTACCATACTCCGCAATTCGCGTGATATTTTTAGCATGGTCAATCCTTTGCCAAAGGATGAACTTAAAGAAGGCGACCTTGTTTTCTTTAAGATTAAAAGCAGAAGCATCACGCATATCGGAATCTATCTCGGTGATAACCGCTTTGCTCATGCCTCTTCAACCCGTGGTGTGGTGATCAGCAATTTAAATGAACCTTACTACTCCCGTTACTTTTACAAGGGCGGAAGAATCCTGGAAGGCGTTAAAAACGATCTTATGGAGGAATAACTCCTCCTATGAACCTTTTTAGAATCAACATCTTCAGCACTTATTTACTTTTGATCCTGATCAGCTGTGTGTCCACGGCAAACAATGTTATGGTAAGCTTCCAGCAGGTCATGGCACAAGACACCCTTGCATTTCCGGCAGATACCATTTCCATTACCGCAGTTGGTGATGTTATGATTGGGTCTGCATACCCAGCAAAGAATACCTTGCCAAAACATGATGGAATAAAAAGCTTCAAAAACGTTGACACCTTCTTAAAAGGCGACATCATTTTTGGAAATCTGGAGGGGTGTTTTTTAGACAGTGGCAAATCAACAAAATGTAAAGACACAACTGGCAATAGCTGCTTTGCATTTAGAATGCCGGAACGCTATGCCGGTATCATTAAAAAAGCCGGGTTTAACCTGATGAGCATTGCAAACAATCACGTTGGAGATTTCGGATTTAAAGGAAGAAACAGAACTGTTACCCTGCTGGATTCTCTAAATATTAAGTATGCCGGCTTGCAGACCTGCCCCTCAGTAATTTTTGAAAAAGATAGTGTCAGATATGCTTTCTGCGCCTTTGCACCTAATGAAAATACCGTTTCGATCAATCAGCTGGACAGTGCAAAAGCGCTCATTTCAAGTTTAAAGTCCCGGGTAAATATTGTGATTGTCTCTTTCCACGGCGGAGCAGAGGGTTCAAAATTTGAGCATGTGCCCAGAAAGCCGGAGATCTTCTATAAAGAAAACAGGGGTAATGTTTACAAATTTGCTCATGGTGTAATCGATGCGGGAGCAGATGTGGTACTCGGTCACGGACCACACGTAACCAGAGCGGTAGAAGTATATAAAAATAAATTTATTGCATATAGTTTGGGCAACTTCTGCACCTACGGAATGTTCAATCTAAGTGGTCCAAGCGGGATTGCTCCGTTGCTGCAGCTCAAAATAAACAGCAGTGGAGATTTCCTGTATGCAGACGTTATCTCAGTCAAACAAACCAGGTTAAACGGGTTGACACTAGACACGAAGTATGGGGCCTTTAAAAAAATCCAGTTTCTGACCAATACAGACTTTCCAAAACATCAGCTTCGATTCTCTGGGAAAGGCCGTATTGAATTAAAAACTAATTAAGCTTCATCTTTAGTATTTCTCACCAGTCCTATACCAGCGAAAAAGAATATAACCCCTATCACCGCAGTAACAATAAGTCCCCGGGTTCCTGTGGAGTGGTTCACAAAGCTGTAGCCGGCATAAATAAGCCCGATTATTCCTAAAATTGTAAGAATAGTTCCAAAGGTTCGCTTTACATTCATAGTTTAGATTTTAAAGTTAAATCGTCTAACCAATACAATATCTGTGCCTTGTCGTGTATATTTAGTTTTGCAGATACGTTCTATTTGTTTGTATATTGAACTACATTAAAATCAAATCATTATGGATTACCCTCTCTACATTTTCTTATTCATTGCTTTCATTATTTTAATCAGTTCATTCGTCACAGTAAAACAAGGCACAATCGCTGTAATCACTGTTTTTGGAAAGTACAGAAGATTGCTAAGCCCCGGTCTTAGCTTGAAAATACCTCTTATAGAAAGAATTCATTCCAGAATTTCAATACAGAACAGATCGGTAGAACTTTCTTTTCAAGCCGTGACCCAGGATCAGGCCAATGTCTATTTTAAAGCCATGCTGCTCTATTCAGTGATCAATCATGATGAAGAAACCATTAAAAATGTAGCCTTTAAATTTGTTGATGCAACCAATTTGATGCAGGCCCTGATCAGAACTATTGAAGGTTCGATCCGCGCATACGTAGCCACACAGAAACAGGCTAACGTACTCGCTCAAAGAAATGAAATTGTTGAACATGTAAAGCATCAGATCGACCAGGTCCTTGAAAGCTGGGGGTATCACCTGCAGGATCTTCAGTTGAACGACATCACGTTTGATGAAGAAATCATGCGCTCAATGAGCAGGGTTGTTGCTTCAAATAACCTAAAAGCGGCAGCTGAAAACGAAGGCCAAGCACTATTGATCACAAAAACAAAAGGGGCAGAGGCTGATGGTAATGCCATCAAGATCGCCGCTGCAGCGGAGCGCGAAGCCGCTCAGCTCAGAGGTCAGGGTATCGCCTTATTTCGCGCTGAAGTGGCTCATGGTATGACTAAAGCGGCACAGGAAATGGAAGAAGCAAATCTTGATATTTCCGTTATTTTATTTACGATGTGGACTGAATCCATTAAACAGTTTGCCGAGACCAGTGACGGCAATGTGATTTTCCTTGATGGATCTACCGAGGGCATGAACCGTACCTTAAAAGAGATGATGGCCATGCAGGTACAAAAAGACAATGTAAAAAAATAACGATAAAATTTACCTTACTAAAAAGGGCCTCCGAATTGGAAGCCCTTTTTAGTAAGGTAATTAATTAGTGAAGCGCGGGCTCGTCTTAACCAAACTCTTGCTATTCGGATTTGCCAGATTCATAAAGTCGCCCATGACCTGTAAGCTTTCGTCTTCTACAAAATCAAAGCTCTCTTCTTTGGTGATCTTGTCGCCCTTTTTAACAGCAGGCAATCCTCTTGAGGCCCTAAGCTGATTGGTTCTTGCCAAATTCTTTGCCTCCAAGCTATCTCGCTCTGCTTTCAGTTTAATCTCATTCAGTGTTACGGCCGTTTCTACCTCACGTTTTTTGAGTTCCGCAATATCTTGCTGCAGCATTTTATAATCCAATGACTTGGCCATCCTTTGTTCGTGAAGTTTCAGCAATTCGTTCCTGGCATTCCCAAGATTAGCAACTGGTGTAAAGTTGGATCTTTTAACTTCATCCCATGGCAGAGCTGATTTCTCGGTATCTTCACCTATTTTATCTAAAGGGTAAAGTGACGGGAACTGGATATCAGGCATCACCCCTTTATGCTGCGTACTACTTCCTGTAACACGATAAAACTTAGCCATAGTTAAATTGATCTGGCCCAATTGAGGCGCAGCATCTTTGCCAGGGGCAACCGAACCATTCTTATTCACCAAAGCAGCCAATCTCTGCATAATATTAGGACTTACCAGCTGGGTCATGTCTATAGAAGACTGGACCGTTCCTTTACCATAAGTTTGAGTTCCCATAATAATCCCGCGACCATAGTCCTGTATAGCTCCCGCAAAAATCTCAGATGCAGAGGCGCTCAATCTATCCACCATAACTCCAAAAGGGCCACTCCATGCAACTCCTGCATTTGTGTCTTCCTGTACGTCTATACTGCTTTTAAGGTCTTTCACCTGAACTACAGGCCCCTTATCAATGAACAAACCGGTAAGATCTATGGCTTCCACCAGGGAGCCCCCGCCATTCGCCCTAAGGTCCATGACAATCGCATCAACCTTATCCCGGTTCTTTAAAGTATCAATCAATAACCGCACATCCCTTGTGGTACTTTTATAATTGGGATCACCTGCTCTCGCAGCTTTAAAGTCAGCGTAAAAGCCAGGGACAGTGATCACACCTATTTTATACGGTTTACCGTTGGACTGTATGGTTTTAACTTTTTTCTTAGCAGACTGGTCTTCCATCACGATACGTTCCCTCACCAGTTCTATGATGACTGGCTTGGCAGACATCTCCTGACCAGCGGGAATGATTTTCAATCTTACCCTTGTGCCTTTGGGTCCCTTGATTTTAGCAACGGAACTCTCTATTCTCCAGCCAATGATATCTTCAAACTCTGCGTCTCCCTGGGCTACACCAATTATCCTGTCACCCGCACTCAGCAGCTTACTTTTGAAAGCAGGTCCGCCGGGTATGATCTCACCAATCTTCAACACTTCGTTCTCCAGCTGTAACCTTGCACCTATTCCTTCAAAAGAACGAGCCATATCTTCATTAAACGCTTGTGCATTAACAGGATTAAAATAATTCGTATGGGGATCAATAGTTTCAGTAAATGCATCCATCACTGTTTGAAATACATCCTGGTTATTAACCTTTGCTGATTGAGATTTCAAATTAGTGTATCTCTTGGTCAGTGTTTCCGCATTCTTTTCTTCCGGGGTACCAGCAATTTTCAAATTTACCAGCTCATATTTTACCCTTTTTTTCCAAATGTTGTTAAGGGATACAGTGGAACTCGCCCATGGCATTTTTTCACGATCAAAGGTGTAAGAGTCTTCCTGATTGAAATTAAATTTGGACTTTGCCTGTGTCAACGCAAAATTGATAAACTCATTATAGCGTTTCAGATACACATTAAATATATAGAATGGGGCACTCAGGTCTCCATTTCTGAAATCATCATCCAGTTCAAACCTAAATTTCTCAAACTCTTTTATATCAGAAGCCAGAAAATAATACTTATAAGGGTCAAGGTCCTTGATATATTTGTCCAGGACCAGCGATGATATAGAATCATTGATCTTTGATTTCTTATAATTATAGTTCTCGATTAGTGTCACTATCTCCTTGCAAACAAGGGCTTGCTTTTCATCCGGCACAATATTGTTTACGCCTTTAACCAGCGGCTGAACCTTAGGAGAAGCTTGACAGGCAAGTACAGCAGCGGTAAAGGTTACCAATAATATTTTCTTCAACATCTCTTTTACTATTTTAAAATCCATTTTTATAATCCACACTAATATGATACCAATTTCACAAATAAACAGAAAAGAGACAGTAATAATACTGTCTCTTTTCTGTAAACTTACCAAAGTTAATTAAATTCCTAAACAAATACATGTGCCAAAAAAACCTTATTTACAACCGATTAGCTACTGTATCAGGATTTACTCTTTTTTACCGGAATCAAGGCTCTGGCTTCCCTGATCTGGCCCTTAAACTGATTGGTGTTAGCAGATTTGGCCATGGTTTCCGCTTTATTAATATCCTTTGAAGCCATTACATATTCTTTTTTTCTAATCTTTACATTGGCTATGCCCAATACAGATTCAATATTGGCAGCACTACTGCCTATTTGTCTGGCCAGGATTCCCTGTTGGGTATAAAACCAAAGTGACTGCGTAAGTTTATTTGAAGCAAGGTATATTCTGCCGAGCTGGCCATAAGAATCCATTTGTCCTGCCCTGCTCCCTATTTTAGAATAATTTTTCAATGCGACATTCAGGACCACCTGTTCAGCCTCTGTATAATGTGTAAGCAAATAATGAACATTGCTCAGCCGCATTAAAGCAGATCCGTATCTTGAAAATTGCCTGGAGCTGTTGTACTCAAAAGCAGCCTTTCCAAATAAATTTAAAGCCTCATTATAATCACCGCTGCGTTCATTTTTTTCAGCCTCTGAAAAATAGGTATTGCCTGCATTTTCATCTAAACTGGACACAACGATATTTATAGCGCCACCACCGGCAACATCAGCGTCTGAAAGACTGTGACTGGTTTGCGCTACTGCAGTACTCGCCAGGATAATAAAAATAATAGCTAACAAACTCTTATTCATAGTGTAAAGATATAACAAAACTGTTAAACAAACACTATTCTATTGCAAACAAGCAATTTACCAAATTATATTTTAGGTTCCCAGCCTTTTTCATAACTGCGTGACCAAAGCTTTTGAGCACCAGAGTCACCTATAATGTGCCCGTTTTTCGGATCTATTTTCAGATCCCGTCCAACACGAAGGGATATATTTCCCAATTGCATTGCAACCACACTTTTGTGACCAATTTCTACATCGCAGTTTGGTTTGCGGTTATTTCGTATCGCATCCAGAAAATCCATAACATGGTAATTGTCCAGGCCAACACTTGGACTTGCAGTATTACGCCCGTCAATAGCATCTTCCTTCATTAAGGATTTTACCTCATTGATGAGCTTGCCATTAAGATCATAGATTTTATAGCTGTCTCCACCAGTATCCAGGCTGCCTTTCTCACCATAAAAAATAATTCCCCGGTCCTGTTCTTCAACCTTTCTTGCATTTGAACTGCGTCCTTCCCATACCAGTGTAACGCCTCCGGGATATTCTATATTGGTGATCTGTGTATCCGGAGTCTCCCAATCATCCTTATAGTTGTATCTGCCTCCCATTGAAGAAACGCGTACCGGAAAATCTGCTCCCAGTCCCCACCTGGCCACATCAACCTCGTGTGTCCCGTTATTTAAGGCTTCGCCTGTTCCCCAATGCCAAAACCAATGCCAGTTGTAATGTATTAATCCGTCTTTATAAGCCATGCGGGGTGCCGGGCCTTGCCAAAGGTCATAATCCAGCCAGTCAGGAACTTCAGCTGCCTTCAGAAAGTTTGGCTTTCTCGCATTGGTATACCAGGTCTTGGCCATGTATACCCTGCCTATTATTCCTTTATGCAATTGTTGTATACCCTGAGTAAGTACCGGAGCTGAACGCCTTTGTGCACCCATTTGTACAACCCTGTTGTATTTACGGGCAGCAGCAACCGCAATTTCGCCTTCATTCGGATTATGACTTAAGGGCTTCTCTACATAAACGTGTTTTCCTGCCTGGCAACCCATAATCGTAAGCGGGGCATGCCAGTGATCCGGTGTAGCTATATAAATTGCATCTATGGATTTATCTGCCAAAACTTTTCTGCAATCTTTTTCTGAACGCGGTGTGCTTTCCTGTTTGGCGTCCAGTACAGTTTTAATAGCTTTTGGTATCGTTCTGGAATCAACATCACAAACACAGGAGATTTCTGTGTTCTTCTGACCTGCAAAAACCCCTGCCATTCCGTTTCCACGTCCGTTCAGGCCTATGGCGGCAACATGAATCCGGTCATTTGCACCGATGATGCGTTTATAACTTTTTGCAGTAAAACCCGTTGAGCTGCTGCCAAAAAGCTTTTGCCCTACTGTCAATGCAGCAGTTGTGATGCCCACTTTTTTAATAAAGTCCCGGCGCTTTTCCATACAATGATATTTGGTGTTTAAATTTATGAGTCAAGATAGGGTTATAACCATCAATCTATTCAAAACTAACTTATCTGTTACACAAAAGACTGATCCAGCTTCATATAACCCAGGTGTATTTGATCTTCAATTAAACCAGTCGCAGGACTGATTTGCAGTTTATATTTATTTTTCAAATCAGCCGGCAGCATGTCCGGTATCTCAAAGAAATCATCTATGTCAACACCAAATTTGTCGTCAATATGCGAAGAAGCCCCGGTGAATCCTGTATGCTTGTAAAAAGCGGATTCCTTTGCCTTCTGAATGGCAATGGCTTTACTTTCGGCAACTACCAGCATTTTGTAATGAAACTCATCAAATTCATTCAGTTTATAACCGCCAAGATTGAAAAAGAAAAGTTTAAACGGTTGCACTTCAGCTTGCTCGTTTACCTCAACGACTTGTATTTGATATCCGTCAGCTGCTGTTACACAACGCCAGGCATCCAAGTGGATCTTCCCATTTGCCTCCGGCCAAAAATCAATGATCTCCTGTTTCAAATCATTGATTGAAGTGCCTATGCTAAAGTATATATCATGCTGCTCTGTGTGCCGGTCCTTGGGTGTACAGCCTAACATGATCATAAATAATTTAGGAGATGTTGTCATACGATTACTTTATGTTTAACGCTTTGTAAAAATAGAGCAAAACATTTAAAAAACCTGATTTGTTAATATCAAAATGAATTGCAGTATGTTATCATTAATACAAATTCCTTCCGACGGCGGCTCCTTATATGCAGAAACAAATCTTAGCCGGTTTTTCCCTGAACCGTTAAATGCGATCACCTCCTTTTTCTTTCTGGGAATCGCTGTATTCTGGACACTAAAATTAAAGGGCAGGTACAAATCACATCTATTTTTAAGCGTAGCACTTGGGTTTTTGTACATCGGCGGAATAGGCGGCACACTGTATCATGGACTGCGCCAATGGAGCTTGTTTATCCTAATGGATTGGCTGCCCATTCTGTTATTATGCATATCTGCAGGCGTATATTTTTTATCCAAGTTGATAAAATGGAAATATGCATTATTGCTGGCACTGGTTTATATAGTCATACAATTTTTTTTTAGGAGTACCATGAAAGCCAATCCACACCTTTTCATCAATATTAACTATGCGGTTATGGCACTCGTAGTATTACTCCCGGTAGCGGGCTATTTAAACCGTACCGACTGGCTACATGGAAAGTGGGTTGGGCTGGCCCTCGTCGCCTTTATGATTGCACTGACTTTTAGAATTGCAGATAAATGGCATCTGTTTAATTTTGGAACACATTTCTTGTGGCATACCTTTGGCGCGGTCGCCTCATTTTGTATGTTCAACTTTATTTACCTGATCAATGCCGGAAAAGATAAAAATTTACCTCATTAATGTTAGGTCAATCATTAACATTTTTCATTATTTATAAGTGTCGTTTAGGATATTAGCCAGGCAAATCCCCCCTTTTAACAACTGTTCATTTAAAAGCCCGACAAAGTCAAAATTGTATTTATAGCTCAATTTATCTTCGGCCTTAGTATTTGCGTAGATTTTGTTGCAGGCCACATATGAACCATAAACAAAATCCTTAAGAGAAGCGCTTTTCCAGGCGTTCAGCTGGTCTTTTGTCGGATGGTCGATTGCGGCAGCATACTCGGTATAACTAAGTTCCTGGTACCCGATCAGCGACTCATCCCAAACTCTATGTAAATTGGATTTTTCACCAAACCAGGTTACATATACTTTATTTCCCCCAAGATCGTCCTTTCTGGCAGTATGCATTGGCTGGTTCAGGTCACCGACCAAATGGATCAATAACCGAAGCGCCAGTTTTTTTTGATCAGCAGTACTTTTAGTGTCTTTTAGTACGGCGATCATCTCCGGTATCTTGTTATAAACGTTAGCCGCCTTTTCTTCATCTAAAAAAGCATCAACTCCCCGTTTGTCCAGTCCTTCAGGCAGGTTTACAAAATGCCAGTTATAGAGATAATTGTAAGCAGGGTCTGACTTTATAAAATCTCCCCAGTTACTTGCCATTGCCGTACTTTCATCACCCAAAATTGCCCTGAGCGCCTTCCGGGCTTTAGCACTTAAATGATTCTCTGCTATTTGTCCGACTATCCGGTGCCCGAGCATTCCCCAGGCGCCCGCTGTCACCGGAACGTAACTGAACACAATGGCAATGATCACAATTTTAAATATGCTGTTAATTTTCTTCATATCATTTAATTTAACCCTATAGTGGCTGTGGTATACACATTATCTTTTGTTCTAGCTTCAGGCTGATCTCTCTTTGGTTCCCGGTATTCTCAAGCATCAGTTTCGCTTGCTCATTGTGATCAATCTTAAAGCTTTTAATGTACTGCCCGATTTGATAGCAGCCTGAAATCTTTTGCTTATAGTTAGCCTTGGTATAAGTTCCCGCTAAAAAAAGCGTATCTGCCCTGACCAGGTAAGTTCCTTTTGCATATTCCCTCCAAATACCCTTATTGTAACAGGAATCCTCGTAATAATTAACACTGGATCGGGTAGTAAGATCAACATAGAATGAATCACAGGTAAATTTGAATTTATGCTGTGTATAATTCAATAATTTGTCTGAGTTCGCGACACTGTCCTGATTCCACACACCCTGTAGAAATTCTGTGCCTTTGCCCTGTATATCCGGCAGCCTCGTGCATGCAGTCAGGCTGCACAGAATTAAAAAGGAAAAGAATAGAATGCGCATAGCGTGCTTTGCCTATTTCAAACTTCCAACCATATCTTCCGGACGCACCCATTCATCAAACTGGTCCGGTGTCAGCAGGCCAAGTTCCACAGCAGCCTCTTTTAAAGTTTTATTTTCCTTATGGGCTTTTTTTGCAATTTTAGCTGCATTCTCATAACCCACATGCGGGTTGAGGGCGGTAACAAGCATGAGGGAATTCTGCAGATGTTTTTTAATCTCAGGCAGGTTTGGCAAAATACCTTCTGCGCATTTATCATTAAATGATACGCAAGCATCTCCAATCAATCTTCCAGACTGCAATACATTAGCTGCAATAACCGGTTTAAAAACATTCAATTCAAAATGTCCGCTACAGCCTCCTATGCCGACGGTAACATCATTACCCATTACCTGGGCACAAACCATAGTCATTGCTTCCGGCTGAGTAGGATTTACCTTACCTGGCATAATTGATGATCCAGGTTCATTATCCGGAATAATAAGCTCTCCTATTCCGCAACGGGGGCCTGAACTCAGTATCCTTATATCGTTAGCAATTTTCATCAGTGAAACTGCAGCACGTTTATATGCGGCACTTAGTTCGACCATAGCATCATGTGCGGCCAAAGCCTCAAATTTATTTGGGGCAGTTACAAAAGGAAGGCCTGTCAGCTCTGCTATCTTTTGCGCAACCAAAATGTCATATCCTTTAGGAGTATTTAGTCCTGTTCCAACAGCAGTACCGCCCAAAGCGAGCTCACAGACCATCACCAGTGCGTTTTTAACTGCACGGATACCATTGTCGATTTGTTGTACATATCCCGAAAATTCCTGACCCAGCGTTAATGGAGTAGCATCCATAAAATGAGTGCGGCCCGTCTTTACGATATCGTTAAATTCCACTGCCTTTTTATGCAACGTGTTACGTAACTTTTCAAGACCAGGAATAGTGACTTCTACTGCCTGTTTATATGCAGCAATATGCATCGCTGTAGGATAGGTGTCATTTGACGACTGTGATTTGTTAACATCATCATTCGGGTGCAATATTTTTTTGTCATCGCTGAGCTGGCCGCCGTTTAATACATGGGCACGATTGGCAATTACCTCATTTCCATTCATATTACTTTGGGTTCCTGAACCTGTCTGCCAGATCACTAATGGGAACTGGTCATCAAGACTTCCGGCAATTACTTCATCACAAGCCTTTGCGATCAAATCCGATTTTTCTTTTGATAAAACACCAAGCTCATTATTTGCAAGTGCAGCTGCCTTTTTTAAATAACCGAAAGCATGGATAATTTCTTTTGGCATCGAGGCCTCCGGACCAATTTTAAAGTTATTTCTTGAACGTTCAGTTTGAGCACCCCAATATTTGTCTGCCGGTACTTGTACCTCACCCATTGTATCGTGTTCTATTCTAAAACTCATAGTATTTCTTTGTTGTAATTTTTGCACCTAATTTATTTTATATAATCCTGCCCGGCCTCATCTGAAATATTCCAAAGCTGAACGCTATCTTTACTGACAAATTTAGTTTTTTTGGATTTAAAGCACTGGATTTATATCAGATATTTGGATTCGTTACATAAATCAGTTTTTATCGTGACAAAGCAGGCAATGTTTAAAACTCTTTTGCGTTAAAAGGGTTATAATCCTTAATTTTCCGGCTTCAAACTGTTTGTATAATTCATGACTTATCGCAATACATTAGCCGTGGCTGCATTGGCCACTTTTTTATTTATAGCTTGTTCAAATTCCAAAAAGGGAGACACTTTAAAAACCCCGTCCAAAGAGCGAACAGTTGATGACGATAAGGCCGACAGCCTGCTTTTAAGATATGATCCGGCCAAGGGCGACAAATGGATTGCTGACTTTGTTTACAACCTGCACAAAAAATATGGCTTTAACGGAAATATGCTGGTTGCCAGGGACGGCAAGATCCTCTATGAAAAAGCAATTGGCTGGGCAGACTATCTGCACAGGGACAGTCTCAGGATCAATTCTGAATTTGAACTGGCATCCGTCACCAAAACATTTACAGGTACGGCAATATTACAGCTGATAGAGCAAGGAAAGCTCTCACTGACAGATGATGTTAAAAAGTTTTACCCAAATTTTCCTTACGAGGGGATTAACGTTAAGCTGCTTCTGACGCACCGCAGCGGCATGATGAATTATGTGTATTTTATCGATGACATCTGGCGCAAAGAGAGACGCGATATGAAAAAAGGGGTATCCAACCAGGATGTCATGCAGGTTATAGCAGACAAAAAACCGAATCCTTACGCCCGGCCTGATACCCGTTTTCACTACAATAACTCCAACTATATGGTACTGGCTGCCATCATCGAAAAAGTAACCGGCAAATCTTATGCAGATTATATGATGGAAAATATTTTTAAGCCTGCAGGAATGAAGCATACACATGTGTATTCCACAACAGTCTACCCTAAGATCCCGGTTGATGTGGTAGGCCATGACCGTACCTGGAGGTATTCTGTGGCACAAAATTTCCTGGATGGCCCTGTCGGGGATAAAGGCATTTACAGCACCCTTCATGATCTTATCTTATTCGACAAATCATTGAAAAATGGCAGGTTATTAAAAAAACAGAGTCTGGACTCCGCCTATACTGGTCACAATAAAGCGATAAACGGTCATTTTAACTACGGCTATGGCTGGCGCATATTTGATGGAGACAATGCCCGTAAGGTAGTATATCATACCGGATGGTGGCATGGATTCAGACACATCTATGTGCGCGATGTGCAGAAAAATATTGTAATTATATTTTTGGGAAATCTGACAAATGGCAGCCTGCTGCATTTGGACGAACTCTATAAATACCTTAAAACGCCGATTATTCGCAAAGGCGCTTATTCGGGTTCAGGATCACTGCCAGGAAGCGACGAAGACTAAGATATTTTATCAAAGGCTATCCCTCTGCTCCTTTTTGAAAGGTAGGTTTTTAGCAGGCTGTTTTTAGGGAGCTCCAGTTGGGGATCTTCCCTCAATATCTCTATTACCGTATTCCGGGCTTCCTGCAAGATCAGCTGATCTTTTGCCAGGTCTGCAAGCTTCAGTTCCAGCACGCCGCTTTGCTGTGTGCCCGCAATATCGCCCGGTCCCCGCAATTGAAGGTCAATTTCGGAGATCTCAAAACCATTATTGGTCCTTACCATCGTTTCCAACCTTAATTTGCCTTCTTTACTTAGTTTGCTGCCCGACATCAATATGCAAAAAGATTGTTCAGCTCCCCTGCCTACACGCCCGCGAAGCTGATGCAATTGAGATAAACCAAACCGCTCCGCATTTTCTATGACCATAACGGAAGCGTTTGGAACATTTACACCAACTTCTATTACTGTAGTAGCCACCATGATCTGACTTTTACCGTCAATAAATTGCTGCATTTCAAATTGTTTATCGGTATTGCTCATTTTGCCATGCACAATGCTGATCTGGTATCGAGGCCTGGGAAACTGGTAGCTCATCTGTTCTATTCCCGCCTCCAAATGCAGAAGATCCAGTTTTTCGCTTTCTTTGATCAGCGGATAAACAACATAGATCTGCCGGCCTTTTGCGATCTCTTCCTTCATAAAGCCAAACATCCTTAGTCTCTGGCCCTCATAAAGATGTTTTGTTTCAATGGGTTTCCTGCCGGCAGGCAGTTCATCAATCACAGACACATCCAGATCTCCATATAAAGTCATGGCCAGCGTACGTGGTATCGGAGTGGCAGTCATGACCAGAATATGCGGCGGAATTATATTTTTTCTCCATAGCCGGGCCCGTTGCTCCACACCGAAACGATGCTGCTCATCAATGACCACAAAACCCAGATTTTTGAATATAACTTTATCTTCTATCAAAGCATGAGTACCCACCAGGATATCAATTTCGCCAGACTCCAGCTCTTTGTGGAGTTGCGTTCGCTGTTTCTTTGTCGTACTTCCGGTGAGTATTGCCACGCTGACCAGGCGACCTTTCAGCAAAGACGTCAAAGACTCGTAGTGCTGACGTGCAAGGATCTCCGTAGGGGCCATCATGCAGGCCTGGTAGCCATTATCATTAGCAAGGAGCATACTCATTAAGGCGACAGCTGTTTTGCCGCTTCCTACGTCACCCTGCACCAGTCTGTTCATCTGAATTCCACGCTGGGTGTCCAGCCTGATTTCTTTGATCACCCTTTTTTGTGCATTCGTCAATTCAAATGGAAGTATGTCCTTATAAAAAGTGATTATCCTTTCACCCACCACACTAAACAAATGCCCTTTAAACCGAAGTTCCCTTTGCTGTTTATTGTGGAGCATCTGCAGCTGGATAAAAAACAACTCCTCAAATTTCAACCTGCGTTCTGCATGTTTTAATGCGCTGAGATTCTTTGGAAAATGTATGTTCAGCAGCGCCTCATTCCTAACCGGCATCTTATATTTTTCAAGAACATGCGATGGAATGGTTTCTCTTATTTCCCGAAGAAATTGTTCGATCACTGCGGCTTGTAACTTTTGTATTCCCTTGCTATCCAGAAAGGATTTCTTCAGTTTATCCGTAGAATGGTAAACCGGCTGAAGCGTTAAATTACCTGTGATAGTAGCAGGTCGCGGGTAATTCTCGAGTTCGGGATGTGAAATGCTGTAGGCACCGTTAAATACCGCCGGTTTACCAAAGACAATATAGACCTTGCCCCTGATCACGTTTTCATCAACCCATTTTAAACTTTGAAACCAAACCAGTTCAATGCTGCCGGTATCATCTGTCAGCCGGGCAACTATTCGTCTTTTATGTTTCTCTCCGATCAATTCCTTGCTGGTGATCCTTCCTAATATCTGGACATAAGGAAGGTCCGGATCCAGTTCATTAATCTTGTAAAACCTGGTTCTGTCTATGTAGCGGAATGGAAAGTGACTCAGTAAATTTTCGCAGGTAAAAATACCGAGCTCCTTTTGAAGAAGTTCAGCCCGTTTAGGACCGACCCCTTTAAGAAATTCTATGGCAGTATCTAAGCTGGAGGCAAACAAAACTTTAGTTATTTTTCAATGATCTTTTAAATGTAGTGATATCTTTTATTATGCCCCAGTTAAATACGAGAACTGAAGCCAGCAGTAAGCCATATGCCACCAGTTTATAGGAATCAATATGCTCATTAAAATAAAAAATAGCAACAGTAAAGGCTATAATGGGATTGATGTAAATTATGATGCCAAGCGTCGAAGAAGGGATCCCGATTAATGCATAAAGACTCAGGAATAGCGGTATGATTGTAAAAACAACCGCCACCACAACAATATTTCCCCAAAACCACATCGTCGACGGAACTGCCCCATGCCCGATTAAATAAAAGGGCAGCATGATTAAAACTGCCAGGCCGATCTGGACTGCCAATACATTCAGCTTATCCAGATGCTTCATTCTCCGCTGAAGAATGAGATAAAGCGCATACAACAGCGCGATCACTACCGACCAGGTCACTTCAACAAAAGATCCCGATCCAAGAAGAACGATACTGAGCAATGCGATACCCAATGAAATGAGCTTCAACCTGGACAGCTCTTCCTTTAATAGCACAAAACCCCCAAAAGCAGTAAGCAGGGGACATACCATATAGGCAAAAGCGGCCGATTGCAAACTCACATTGTTGACTGCATAGATATAAGTATACCAGTTTAATGTCAGGAAAACAGTAGAAGCCAGAATTTGGATGAGGATAGCATGCCGGTCTTTTTTTGAGATGCCTTTAAAGTAGGTCAGGTCTTTCTTAAGCGCTTCCCTTCTAAAAAGCAGAATCGATATCCAGATAAATACCACAGAGGTAAATATGCGGTAATACAGGATCTCCTCAGAGGGAAATGCTTTAAGATTTCGCAACGGGATTGAAAAAAAACCCCAGATGGCAAACGACAATATTCCTGCAAAAAAATACCTGAGGTTAGATCCCCGCAAAACCTACGCTTTATAAGCTGTCATAGAAATCTCCACATTTACCCCTTTAGGCAAGCCCTTAACAGCAACAGTTTCCCTTGCCGGAAAATTACTTTCAAAGTATGATCCGTATATCTCGTTGACTTCAGCAAAAAGATTCATGTCAGACAAGAAAATAGTGGTCTTCACTACATCCTCAAAACCATACGAAGCCTCCAGCAAAACGGCTTTGATATTTCTCATCACCTGGTGCGTTTCTTCATGGATCGAAGAGGAGATTACCTCGCCATTAGATGGGTTAATGGCTACCTGTCCCGACATAAATAAAAAGCCATTGGCGATCACTGCCTGACTATAAGGCCCAATGGGGGCGGGTGCATTTGTAGTATTTACTATTTCATTCATTTTAACAGGATCATGTCAATTAGTTTCCATATTACTCCCGCCAGAAACACAGTTATCGCCAGTGCATTAATAAAATGCATTATTTTAATATTGGTATTGGTCGGCCTGTTGGGGTCTCTTTTTCTAAACAGATACATATGTACCACAAACTTATATAAAAAAAAGGGGGCTTCAAATCTGAAGCCCCCTTTTTTTATCGATTAAAAACGCTTAGTTTCTAGCAGTCTCAACACGACGGTTTTGGATACGACCTTCTTCAGTATCGTTAGAAGCAATTGGGTTAGCTTCACCATTACCTTTAGTAGCAACCTGACTAGCGTTAACACCAGTGTTAACTAAGTAAGTTTTAACTGAATTAGCTCTGTCTTTAGACAATTTCAGATTGTATGCAGCAGTACCTTCGCTTGAAGCGTAACCATTTACAGCTACCTTACCACCGTTTTCACGCAATACTGAAGATAATTTATCTAGAGTTGGATAAGCTTCAGTTTTTAAAACTGATGAGTTAAACTCAAATTGGATAGTTTCAAAACCAGTTACACCACTAACGGCAGTTGTAGGCTCTGGAGCTTTAGGTAGAGGACATCCTGAACCATCAACAGCAGTACCTGCAGGAGTACCCGGGCATTTGTCAAACTGATCAGAAACACCGTCACCATCAGAATCTTTTTTCAGATCTTCAATTGATTTCTCAACGTTAGCAACACGGTTTTTCAAAGCCTCAACTTCCTGACGCAATGTAGGATCTTTCAATTCATCATACATCAAAGCAAGTGGGTTAGCCCAATCCAGGTTTGGTTTAGAACTAGAACCTAAAGAGAATTCTAAACCAGCGTAGCCGTAAGAGAATTTATCTTTAGAAGTTCCTTTAGCATAAAGACCATCAAAGTTATCAGCATCAACGAAGTGCATGGTATAACCCAAGTTAAATGATACACGATCAGAAACTTTAAATTTAACACCAGCTCCTACAGGAATGTATTGCTCTTTGATGTAATCTTTGTCGCCATCATCACCCCAAGTTCCTTTTTTGTCAACGCCGTCCAATTTAGGATTGTAAACAACCGCACCATAACCCGCAGTTACGAAAAAGTTCATTGCGTTCTCACGGTGTAAGAAATCAACAGAACCGATGTTCACAACACCTCTTAAGTCAACAGCATAACCGATTTCAGTTTCGAAATTTTTGATTCCGTTTACAGATCCAGAAGCGTTAGCATCTTCGTTATCTCCAGAAACTTTTCCGCGGAATAAGTTACCTTCTAATCCAAATGCATGGCTTAATTGTTTTCTCAAAGAGATACCGTAACCCAATTCTGGTTTCCAGTTGGTAAAGTCATTCGATCCGCCTACGATGACAAATGGAGATAAAACACCACCATTTACACCTAGTGACCATGTTCTGTACTGCCCGCTACCACCAAATACCTTGGCAGAAGAGGAAGTCATAGTAGAATCCTGTGCGCTAGCGATGGAAGTAGCTCCCATCAATGCAACAAAAGAAACTGCCAGACCCTTTTTTAAAGTAGAATAATTCATAATTTTCTTTTTTAAGGTTAAACAAATTTTAAATTGTATAATTTTTTTGTGTAGCAAAATTAAACAAATTTTTAATTTCTCAAAACACTTATGCAAACTCCGTTCCAAACTTACAAATCACCGATAATTAATCAATTTTATCCAAAATCGGCTTTAAACCCGCAGCGTAACAAGAAGTCTTTTTTTCAGGAGTCCTTTTTTTAAGACATTCCTGTCAATTATTGCTATACAGCTTAAAAAACAATACTTTTACCAATTCTACGAATCAGGATATGCCCATACCAAAGATCATACATCAGACTTTCAAGTCTTCGAATTTACCCTTTTTAACCAGATGGCAGATCTCCAGATTGCGAAAAAAAAATTTAAATTATCAGTATGAATTTTACAATGATCAGCGTATTGAGCGTTTTATCTCACAGGAATTTGACCAGGATACCTTAAATCTCTACCAAAAACTGAACATCGGTGCAGCCAAGGCCGACTTCTTCAGGTATGCAGTACTGCTGAAAAAGGGAGGGGTGTATATTGATATTGACAGCACAATAAACGGAAAACTCGATGATTTTATCCTTCCCGGTGATTCTGCCATCATTTCTTCAGAAAAAAACCCCGGTTTGCTGGTCCAGTGGGCTCTTATATTTGAACCCAATCATCCATTTTTAGAAAAAACACTCCAGCTTGTACTGGAAAACATCCGTCAAAACGCCTATCCACATGACGTGCACAAAATGACCGGTCCAAGTGTTTATACCGAAGCTGTGAACCAGTGTATCGCCGCCAATCCGGACATTGCATACCGCAGGTTAGGTATTGATTATAACGGGCACTTAAGATTTAAGTATCTTTTCAGCAAGCTGCTCTACCAAAGAGGTGAGCACTGGAAAAAAATGCAATTGACCAGACCTGTGCTTAAACAGGGCAATCCATAAACTCAACTAACCCGATCTAAAAAACATGAAAGTTGCAGGCTTCACATTTATCAGAAACGCAGTAATCAACGACTATTCTATCGTCGAGGCCATCAACTCCATCCTGCCGGTCTGTGATGAATTTGTAGTTGCCGTTGGCAATTCTGACGATGGCACCAGGGCACTCATTGAAAACATAAATTCCCCCAAGATCAGGATCATTGACACGGTGTGGGACGAAACCCTGAGACTGGGAGGCGCGGCATTTGCCGAGGAGACAGACAAAGCATTTTCAAATATTTCCGAAGATGCAGACTGGGCATTTTATATCCAGGGCGATGAATGCGTTCATGAAAATGATTTGCCCCTGATCCGCCAAGAAATGGAAGAAGCACTTCATGACCCTGAAATTGAAGGCTTACTGTTCAAATACAATCATTTTTACGGATCTTACGACTATATCGCGGAATCCAGGAGATGGTACAGAAGAGAGATCCGGGTCGTTAAAAGAAATCTAAATGTCCATTCTTACAAGGATGCGCAGGGATTCAGAATTGATGACCGCAAGATAAAAGTCAAACTTATCGATGCATACATCAATCACTATGGCTGGGTAAAACCCCCGCATGGACTACTTAGAAAAAAACAAAACTTCAATTTATTTTACGATGAAAATGCAACTACAGAAACTATACCCGAAACTGCATCTTTTGACTACGGAAATGCCGACCTTCTTATTCATTTCAAAGGCACGCATCCTTCAGTAATGCTGGAGCGTATCAAGTCGGTCAACTGGAAATTTGACTTTGATCCTACCAGGGCCGCCAGAAAATTAAATTTCAGAAGACGTCTTTTAGAAAAAATATACCAGCTCACAGGGATAAGGATCGGTGAATATAAAAATTACAGGATAGTCAGATAGCTACTTTTTTTCAAGCCCCTGTACAAACTTATACAGGTTGAAATCAGCTGATGCCATTTCCCGAGAGATCAGCAGCTGCAATTCTTCCTTTCGCATATCTTTCATCCTGAAATTCTGGATTAACCTGAAGGCTTTTTCAGCATAAAGATGCGGTTTCAGATTGTTCTTTGCGGGCACAAAACTTTCTACCCATTTCAGCAGATCATCTATCCCTTCATTTTTGTCTGCGACTGTTTTAAATACCGGAATGGCCACTTTGCGCTGATGAAGCATCTTCGTGAGGTTTCCAGCGAATGCTGATGCCCCCTCCCGGTCTGCCTTATTTACGACAAAAGCGTCTCCGATTTCCATTAATCCCGATTTGATGTGCTGTATTTCATCCCCTGCTTCAGGCACGAGCACGACCATTGTTAGATCAGCCAGACCGGCAATCTCAATTTCAGATTGTCCAACTCCTACTGTTTCCACAATGATGTGATCAAAGCTCCCTGCTTTCAGAACATCTGTCATTTCAATGATCTTTGCCGACAGGCCGCCTACCGATCCCCTGGTGGCAACAGAACGGATAAATACATTGGAATTATTAAAGTGAGCAGACATCCTGATCCGGTCTCCAAGCAATGAACCTAAATTAAACGGAGAGGTAGGATCAACAGCCAGTATAGCAATCCGCTTTCCTTTCTCAGCAAGCTTTGTAATCAGGGCATTGACAAGTGTACTTTTACCTGCTCCGGGCGGACCAGTCACACCGATTATCGGAGTCTTTGAGTTTGCCGGTAAACTGATCAGGATTTCCTTACCCCCTTCCAGCTCATTTTCTACCAAAGTCAGTGCCCTGGCCAGCGACAGAAAATCCCCTTTTCTGATTTCAGCTGTGAGTTGTCCGGCCCTTTTCATTGTGCATTTTTACTTGCAAAGAAGCAGAATATATATTCCTTAACAAAAATTAAATGATGTAAATTTGCAGATTATTCGACAATACCCCCAATAATGCAAAAAAAAAGTTTAACTGTTGCTTTATTAATTTCGACGTATAACTGGCCTCAGGCCCTGGAACTGGTATTGCTTAGCCTTTCCCGACAAACAAAGATGCCGGATGAGATCATCATTGCAGATGATGGCTCAAAAGACGTGACAAAACAACTTATTGAAAGGTTCAGATCTGAACACAAGCTTCCCATCAAGCACATCTGGCACGAAGACAAGGGTTTTAGAAAAAGCCTGATCTTAAATAAAGCCGTTAAAGAAATTGCCTCTGATTATATTGTGGAGATCGATGGTGATATCATTGTTCATCCTAAATTTATTGAAGACCACATAAAAGCAGCGCAGCCAGGATATTTTGTACAGGGAAGCCGGGCAATGATCACAGAAGAAAAAAGCAAAGAGATCCTGAATACAAAAGAAATCAGTTTTTCTGTTTTCTCTTCCGGTCTGTACAGCCGGTTCAATGCTTTAAGAGTACCAATTCTGACCCCTGTTTTTATTTTAGACCCATCCAATCCCTTTCATGTGAAGGGCTGCAATCTTGCTTTCTGGAAAAAAGATTATATCTCGGTAAACGGTTATTTTAATGGGTTTGAAGGATGGGGGGGCGAAGACTATGAATTTGCTGCCCGATTACTGCACCTGGGTATAAAAAGAAGACGGTTAAAGATGGCTGCTTTGGCATTTCACATCTACCATAAAATAAATTCAAGGGCCAATACAGTTCCTAATGATCTGATCTACCAGAAAACACTTGCAGAAAAGCGTACTTATGCCAGCAATGGATACCAGGAAACTTAGACGGTTAGTCCCTGTTTTTTAACCTGTCTTTAAATCTTCTGAACAAATAGCGTACAAATAATTTCAATCCCATTCCCTTTCGGATCAGCCTGGATTTATCCCGGGCGAAGGCAAGGTCCTCATGCAGGGATGAAAACCCACCCATATTGTAACTCACAATCTCAATCGGGTGAAACTCTCTTTTGTAGCCTGCGTCTCCCCACAACCTGATATTAAGCGCATAATCAGCAAGGACCTTATATTTCAGCTTATATCTGTAGTTTTCAAATGTTTTCGCAGGATACAAGATCGACTGATGGTTCATACAATACTTTGCCAGTCTGTAAGGGCTGAATTCTCCCTGCAACAACCCATAAGGATCGGGAGGTCTGTCCCCGAAAAAAGGCTTGCTGTTGCCATAATAAACCGTATCCTCTTCGACCAATTTAGACCCCAGTTCAGAAAACCCGGGCAGCAGTCTGTCGTCGGATCCTAAAAAATAGAGCCATTTTCCGGAAGCCATAGACACACCCTTATTGAAAGCATCATAAATTCCCTTATCGGGTTCGCTGACCCACTTGATCTTACAGGCAGAAAAATCAGACAACACAGACAGTGTTTCATCCTGGCTCCCGCCGTCTATCACGATTACTTCAAGTGGTAAGAAAATATGTGGTTCGATTGACTTCAAACACCCTGCGATGTCTTTTCCGGCATTGTTTGTCGCTATAATGATGCTGATCAAACAGCGTCGGTTTGGTTCGTTTAACATTTATATTATTGCCAGTACTGTTCTGGCAAGCTCCCTATTCAAATCTACTTTTTTAATTTTGATACCGTGTCATTTTGTTACGACAATTCTATTTTAAAGCAAAATAGGTCAATAAATTAACTATGCGTAACTTAGCGGTTTAATTTTTTTGATGAAAACATACTTCAGATTACTTTCTTTTGCTAAACCAATAGAGAAATATGCTATCCCATATGTAATAGCTACCATCATTGCCACCTTTTTCAATACCTTTAATTTTACATTGCTTTCACCGCTGCTCAACACCATTTTCCTGCAAAAGGACCAGCCTGTAAAAGATCCTTCTCAAACAAATGATGCCGCATCTTCCTGGGATCTGATGGCAACATATGATGAATATGTGCATACCACTATCGCCAAATATGGTGACTGGTACACACTTCAGGCGATCTGCGGAATTATTCTTTGTTCAGTATTATTATCCAACCTCTTCAAGTACATCGCACAACGCTATATGGAAGACCTCCGGGTACACACCCTGTTGAATTTTCGCAAAAGTGTGTTCAATAATGTAATGAACCTTCATCTGGGTTATTTCAGCAACGAACGTAAGGGAGACATCATTTCCAAAGTAGCGTCTGATGTACAGGTAGTTCAATTCACAGTTACTAACACGCTTCAGGTGGTATTTAAAGAACCCCTTCAGCTTATATTTTATATCGTCGTCTTGCTTGGAATATCAGTAAAACTGACCTTATTTTCACTTTTAGTCATCCCGATCTCCGGATACATCATTAGCAAAATAGTGAAACGGCTTAAGCACCAGGCCAGAGAAGCACACGAGAGCTTTGCAAAAATGATTGGCTTTCTGGATGAAGCCCTGGGAGGAATAAGGATCATCAAGGCCTTCAATTCCACACAGAGAATAAAAGACAAATTCCACAGTGAAAACGTTTTTTATTCTAACATAAACAGAAAAATGGCACGCAGGCAGCAGCTGGCATCACCTGTCTCTCAAACACTGGGCGTACTTGTGATGGTATTCATTGTGCTTTATGCAGGTAAAATGATTCTCACCGAAGGAGACAAATCAGCCCTTAGTCCTGCAGCATTTGTAGTTTATATCGCGGCATTTTCCCAAGTCATGCAACCCATAAAAGCGCTTACCGATTCCTTCAGCGGAATCCATTCCGGTATTGCTGCCGGTGTACGTGTTCTCGAGCTGATTGATACAAAACCAGATCTGGCCGACAACAAAGATGCCGTCGGGATCCAGGAATTTAACGATTCCCTCCGCTTTGAAAATGTTTACTTTAATTACGGTGAAAAAGAGGTTTTGAAGAATGTGAACCTGACCATAAGGAAAGGGCAGACAGTTGCGCTGGTAGGCCCCTCAGGTGGAGGAAAAAGCACGATGATGGACCTGATCCCCAGGTTTTATGATCCTAAATCCGGAAACATCTTTATTGATAACATTAATTTCAAAGACCTTAAAACGGATAGCATAAGGGCACAAATGGGAATCGTCAACCAGGAATCAATTCTTTTTAACGATACCATATACAATAATATCTCGTTTGCTAAACCAGATGCTATTAAGGAAGAAGTCATTGAGGCCGCCAAAATAGCAAACGCCCACGACTTTATCATCAGCACGGAAAATGGATATGATACCAATATAGGGGATCGGGGCAACAGGCTGTCCGGCGGACAAAAACAGCGGATCTGCATTGCCAGGGCGGTGCTTGCCAATCCGCCAATCATGCTGCTGGACGAAGCAACGTCTGCACTGGATACCGAATCCGAAAAGCTGGTGCAGGAAGCACTTTACAGCCTGATGAAAAACCGGACTTCGATCATCATTGCCCACAGACTGAGCACCATTCAGCATGCTGACCAAATCGTGGTGATTGATCAGGGTGAGATCAAAGAAACCGGAAGTCATTCGCAGCTGATCAAACATAACGGGTTATATAAACGTCTTATCGATATGCAAACCTTCAATGAGGAATAACGAATTAGAAAAAGGCGTCTCTGTAATACTATGTACTTATAATGGTGCACAAAGACTTCCTGAAACCATTGCACACCTTGCCGCTCAGGTTGTGCGCCCCGGCGTTAAATGGGAGGTCATCTTCATCGACAATGCTTCTTCAGACAATAGCGCAGCTGTAGCTTTTGCAGAATGGGAAAAACACAAGGTAGAGGGCGTTGGTTTTAAAATAGTTACTGAAAGCACTCCGGGCAAGCTGTTTGCTTTTCAGAAAGGAATAAATCTCGCTAAATATGAACATTTTATTATCTGCGACGACGACAACTGGCTAAACCCGGATTATTTGAACATTGCATCGGAAATTCTTGAAAAAAATCCTGACATTGGTGCTGTTGGGGGGCAAACCATCGCTGTTACAGAAGACAACATTCCTTTACCTGACTGGTTTGAAACATTTAAAGAGGGCTATGCAGTAGGCGAGCAGGCAGCGAAAACTGGCGATATCAGTTCCAGGGGCCACCTTTGGGGAGCAGGGCTAACCTCCAGGACATCATTGTATCTTGAAGCCTATCATGAACTTCCCTCCATATTGCTGACCAGTAAAGATCAAAAAATTCTATCAACAGAGGATACTGAATACTGCTTGCGTCTGGTATTAAAGGGTTATCAGTTATACTATGATTCGCGGCTCACATTAAAGCATTTCATTCCGAAAGCAAGACTGACCTTAGCTTATAAGGATGGTCTTTATAAAAATTTCGCCAATGCGCATAGCTTGCTGGAGCGGTACTATCTTTCCATAAAATTCGGCAGAAACAACAAACTGAACATTGCTGACAAAATAAGACTGACTGTGGTCACGCCTTTTAGATTTGCATTTGCTTCTTCGAAGGAAAAGCGGACAAAACAAAGGGTCATACTCAGCTACCTGCTCCCCGCTATGTTTAAAGCAGACCCCATAACCGCTAAAATCAGAACCTTTATCATGAACGATTAGTTGTTGAGCCCGGTCTCAATAATTTAAAGAACACTATGCTTAAAAAGATTAAGAAAATTGCGGAAAACATCAGGGACCTGCTGAAGTATCCCACCATTCATAAGGAACTCTCCAAAAAAAGAGACCTTTATTTTTTCTTTCCATCATGGTCGTTTGGAGGTGCAGAAAGAGTTCATGTAGATATTATGAATATCTTCAGTGACCCAAAACCACTTTGCTTTATTACAGACAGGTCTATATCAAATGGATTCAAAAAAGAGTTTGAAGCTGCGGCTGACACGATCAATCTGGGCCGCTGGTCCGAAAAAAAACAATTTAAGCGGCATCTTTTTAAAAAGCTGGCAGAAGCAATAAACTCACAAGAACACCCTATAGTGTCCGGGTGGTGCAGCAAGTTCATGTATGATTTAATTCCGCTCCTTGCACCTCATGTTAAAGTAATTGATATCATTCATAATTTTATGGACGACGATAAGGGAATAGAATGGTATAGTATCCCGCACATTCCCAGGTTAGATAAAAGGATTTTGGTTGGGAAAGGGTTAGTTCAACAATTTCAAAAATTATATGAGATCAATCACATCCCGAATGAATACCTCAACAGATTAACGGTCATTCAAAATAAAATTGCATTTGACAATCACTTTCCTGTGAAGAATTATGATGGCATATTGCAAATCCTTTTCATCGCCCGGAATAGTCCCGAAAAAAGGCCTGATGTACTGATCAGGATTGCTGAAATCTGTCATCAGCTAAATCTCCCTGTTGAATTTAAAATTATAGGAGATTTTAAACCAGAAGAAACGGCTATTCCACCGAACGCTGTCCTTATTGGGGAGGTTCACGATAAGACTACTTTAAATAACTATTACAAAGACGGACATTTATTATTGCTCACCTCACACAGGGAAAGTTGGGGGCTCGTTGTTTTTGAAGGGATGAATATGGGCGTTGTACCGATATCAACCAATGTCGGCGAGCTTTCAAATTACATTTCCATCGAAAAAGAAAATGGAATTCTCGTTGAAAATCTCAGTAACGCAGAGGATCTTGCAATGTTATTTGTTGAAAAGCTGGAATTTTTTATCAAAAATAGACCGCTGTTATCGAAATTTAGCAACAATGCTTTTAATACCATAAAGCAACTCTCCAATGAGTGTGATTTTGACGCCGCCTACAGAAGGGAATTGTCTGTAGAGATTAAATAATATCAGCATGAACCCGAAAATAACAGTTTTTATGGCTGCTTACAATGCAGCAAACTATATAAATGAGTCAATTCAAAGTATTTTAGATCAAACTTTTGAAGACTTTGAATTATTGATCGTGAATGACGGTTCCACAGACGAAACAGTTGACATCATAAATAATTTTAAAGATTCCAGGATCAGGCTGCTTCACAATGATAAAAACCGGGGTTTAACCTATACCAGGAATATCGTTGTAAATGAGGCCAGGGCTGAGTACATTGCCATATTAGACAGTGATGATGTCGCTATCCATAATCGCCTGGAACTTCAATATAATTTCTTTCAGGAACACCCGGATTTCGCATTATGCGGCGGACATGGCACAGTTATCGACGAAGCGGGTAACCCTGTCGCTGACAACCGCTTTACTGTTCCTGTCGGCTCAGACAAAATAAAAATGACACTGCTCTTTTACAATACATTTATCAATTCAACGGTAATGTATAAAGCTGCGGTCTTAAAAGAATTAAACGGCTATAATGACTATGCCCCGGCTGAGGATTATGAACTGTTTATACGTATTTCGGATAAATACCCTGTAGCCAATCTGGATTCCATTCTGGTAAAATACAGACTCCATAGCAGCAATACTTCCCTGGTACAATCTGAAACCGGCCGGGCAAAAGTTCATTCAATCAAAGAAAAACAACTGACCAATCTTCAAATAACCGCTGACAAAAAATTAACCGATACATTTTTTAGTTTATTAGAATGGGACTACAGTGCGTCTGATTTCACAGACTATCTTTCTTTATTCACTAAATTAAAGGCGGCAAACAAATCTTTGAATAAATACCCTGAAATACCATTTGAAATAATGTTGTTTAACCGCTGGTTTGAAATAATTTGCGTAAAAAAAGCTAAAATGAATGCACTTTCGTTACTATTGAATAAGAATATTTTTAAATGGTCTTACGTAAATTTTCGTCAGTTTAGAAAAGCATTTAAGCTTTCAATCAGAGGGATAGGTCAATTATCTACATAAAAGATGGTTGCTAAACAATATCTGCACATAATTTAAAATAGTACGATCGATTCAATGAAAATTATCAGATTTCTGGGTGGTTTAGGCAATCAAATGTTTCAATATACATTGTATAAAGCTTTGCAAGACAAATTCCCTAATGTTAAGGCCGATTTGCAGGGTTATAATGACTACCCGTTACACAATGGGTTTGAGCTGGAGAATATCTTTGATCTAAAAATAAACAAGATCTCCTCATTTACAAGTAATTTATATTGCAGCAGAAAATGGATTTACAGAAAACTTCGGAGACTGTTTGGTCTCAAGAATACTTACATCGAAGAAAAAACCCTCTTTTCGTTCGACGCGGCTATTCTGAATAACCAGAGAACAGCATACTATTGGGGCTATTGGCAAAATTTTGATTATTTTAAAGATATTGCCAACGAAATAAAAAACGATTTTCAGTTTAAATCCCCTCTATCTAAGGAAAATCAGCAAATTTTGGAACAGATTAAACTCAAAAATAGTGTTTCCCTTCATATCAGAAGAGGAGACTACCTCAAAGACCCGCTTCTTGGGGGATTATGTGGCCCTGAGTATTATAAACAAGCGATCAGCCACATCCAATCCAATTTAGCGTCTCCCAGTTTCTTTATTTTCTCTGATGATATCCTCTGGTGTACAGAAAATTTAAACCTTGATGACTGTACCTTTATCTCCTGGAATAAAGGACCCTCCAGCTACATTGACATGCAATTAATGAGCGCCTGCAAGCATAACATTATTGCGAACAGCAGCTTCAGCTGGTGGGCAGCCTGGCTTAACCCGAACCCAACCAAGATTGTCATCGGTCCTAAAAAATGGGTAAATGACAATGATCCGAATGTCAGTATGTCATTTCCTCAAAACTGGATCAGCTTCTGATTCCTTCATTAAGTATCAAACAAAAAAAATATGTTATTATGCTGAAAATATTTAAGAGAAGTTCAAAAAAAAAATCACGGTTTCAAGATCAGTATATCCAGCTGCGTGAACTGGAAAAGGAAACAAAAAAGCGTTTTACACTCGAAGAGCGTGATTTCTATCCCTGTTTAGATGACAACACCGCAGAAACAGGCTTTGACAGGCACTATGTGTACCACCCTGCCTGGGCAGCGAGGATATTAAAAGCCACCAATCCGGCCAGGCATATTGACATCTCCTCCACCCTGCATTTTTGTTCCATTTTGTCGGCATTCATTCCTGTGGATTTTTACGATTACAGGCCAGCAAATCTACATTTAGACAATTTCAATTCCCTGGCCGGGGACCTTATGAATTTACCATTCCCATCCGGATCCGTGGAGTCCCTGTCTTGTATGCATACCGTCGAACATGTGGGCCTTGGCAGGTATGGTGATCCTATGGATTATAATGGTGACGTCAGAGCTATAAATGAATTAAAAAGGGTCCTGGCTCCAAACGGAAATTTGCTGTTTGTAGTTCCTCTGGGCGCAAGGGACATCATCTGTTTCAATGCACACCGGATATACACAAAAGGACAGGTCGTAGACCTTTTTGCCGGTCTGGAATTAAAAGAATTTGCCCTTATTCCGGAAAATGAAAAAGATGGAGGACTGATCGTCAATCCTGACCGGGAACTACTGGATTCTCAATTTTACGGTTGTGGCTGTTTCTGGTTTACAAAGCTATAGGATTGTGTAACAAAAAAGGCTGTCAATTATAGACAGCCTTTCATTTAATATTATAATATTGATTATAACTTACGTTTCACCTCTACTTGTTCATAAGCTTCCACGATATCCCCTACTTCAATATTATTAAAGTTTTGGATATTCAATCCGCATTCATAACCTCTTGCTACCTCTTTCACATCATCTTTATAACGTTTCAGTGAAGCCAGCTCACCGGTATAAATTACCACACCATCTCTTACGATACGGATCTTACTGTTACGGGTGATCGTTCCATCGAGCACCATACAGCCGGCAATAGTACCCACTTTGGTAATCTTGAATGTGTCCCTGATCTCCACATTGGCAGTGATCTTCTCTTCGAATTCAGGAGCAAGCATACCTTCCATCGCCGCCTTGATCTCATTGATTGCATCGTAGATGATCGAGTACAAACGGATATCGATTTGTTCAGCCTCAGCCAGTTTACGCGCTCCCGGCGAAGGACGGACCTGGAAACCGACAATGATCGCATCCGATGCTGAAGCCAGCAATACATCCGATTCGGAGATCTGTCCCACAGCCTTACTGATTACATTGATCTGGATCTCTTCAGTAGAAAGTTTCAGCAATGAATCCGATAACGCTTCAATAGAACCATCCACATCACCTTTGATGATCAGGTTGAGCTCTTTAAAGTTACCGATAGCCAAACGGCGGCCGATCTCATCCAGTGTAATGTGTTTCTGAGTACGAAGACCCTGCTCACGCATCAATTGCAAACGCTTGTTCGCAATCTCTCTTGCTTCAACCTCACTTTCCATCGCATTAAACTTATCGCCCGCAGTAGGTGCACCCTGCATACCCAGTACCTGTACCGGTACAGAAGGACCTGCTTTATCAACTTTTTGTCCCCGTTCGTTAAACAGCGCTTTTACACGTCCGCTATAACTTCCCGCTAAGATAGGATCACCGATCTTCAGTGTTCCTGCCTGAACAAGAACTGTAGTTACAATACCACGTCCTTTATCCAGGGTAGCTTCAATTACACTACCTGTAGCACGTTTATCAGGATTTGCGGTTAGTTCCAGCAATTCTGCTTCCAGTAATACTTTTTCCAAAAGCAGGTCTACGTTCAAGCCGCTCTTACCTGATATTTCCTGAGACTGGAATTTACCACCCCAATCCTCTACCAGGATATTCATTATGGAAAGCTGTTCACGGATCTTATCCGAATTTGCTCCCGGTTTATCTATTTTTGTAAATGCGAATACCAAAGGCACGCCCGCAGCCTGTGCGTGGTTGATCGCCTCTTTCGTTTGAGGCATCACCGCATCATCCGCTGCGATCACAATGATCGCAATATCCGCTACCTTGGCACCACGTGCACGCATGGCCGTAAAGGCCTCGTGACCCGGAGTATCCAGGAAAGTAACTTTTTTACCGGTTGGTGTGGTTACCATATAGGCACCAATGTGCTGGGTAATACCACCGGCCTCACCAGCTACCACATTTGCTTTACGGATGTAATCCAGCAATGAGGTCTTACCATGATCGACGTGACCCATAATGGTTACCACCGGAGCTCTCGGCAACAAGTCTTCGTCTGAATCTTCCTCTTCAATGATCACATCGCTTTCATCGTCCGGCTTAACGAATTGAATTTCGTAACCAAACTCATCAGCAACAATTGTTAAAGTTTCTGCATCCAGACGCTGGTTGATCGACACAAACATTCCTAAACTCATACAAGTTGCGATGATCTTTGTCACCGGCTCATCCATCATGGATGCCAGTTCATTTGCCGTAACAAATTCCGTGACCTTTAAAACTTTGGATTGCAGTTCCTGCTCCATTGCTGCTTCATCAGCAGAAAGGGCCACATCATCACGCTTCTGACGGCGCAATTTTGCACGCTGGGCAAATTTACCGGATTTACCGGCACCGCTCAAACGGGCAAGTGTTGCCTTGATCTGATCCTGTATTTCTTTTTCCGTAGGTTCTTCCTTAGGTCCGCCCGCCGGTGCACCCGGCTTGCTGTTCCTGAAGTTAGGCCTGTTGGCTGTATTGTTTGTATTGTTCCTGAAATCTGGTCTGTTTCCAACCGGAGCTGCAGGTCTTTGCTGACCAGGCTGTGCGCCTTGTCCGGTCTGTCCGCCTTGTTGAAAACCACCCGGGCTTTGCTGGCCCTGACCTGGCTGTCCTCCCGGAGTCTTTTTGCGTTTACGTTTTCTTTTTGCATCTGCACTATCGGCAGACGAAGCCACCGGCTGCGATTTACGGTCGGGTGTAACAGGCAATGTGATCTTGCCAATAATATTTGGTCCTGACAATTTTACCGAACGTGCTTTGATCACTTCGTTATCATCAGCCTTCGCAGGCGCTTTAGGCTCGGGTGCAGTTACGGGCTCTGTTTTAGCAGCGGGAGCAGGTTCAGTTGGTTTTGCAGCTTCAACCGGTTTAACGGCTTCGGCAGGCTTCGCTTCTTCAGCAGGTTTAGGTGCTTCGGCCTTCACCTCAGCAACTGCCGCAGGCTGTTGTTCAGCTACCGGTTTTTCTTCCTTAACTTCTTTTGGTGCCTCTTCAGCAACAGGAGCTTTAGGTTCTGCCGGAGCCGCAGGAGCTTCCTCTTTTTTAACTGGCCTTGTTTTAGAATTCAGATCATCAAGGTTGATCTTACCTATTATCTTTACACCTGGCAACGCACCTTCTTCTGCTTTGTCCTCAGGTTTTTCGGCCTGAACAGGAGCCGCCGGTTTTGCGGGAACTTCTTCTTTTGGTTTTTCAACCGGAGGTGCATAGGAATGAAGGTTTTTAACTAAAATCCCCTCATTTTCAAATTCAACATTTTTTCTAGGTGCCTCAGCGACTTTTTCAGTCACTTCCGGCTCATCACGACGGATTTTACCAATAACAATCTGATTGGCTTCTTCTTTTACGATCTTATCGCCCTGAAACTCTTTTAACAGTGCATTGTACATGTCACGCGAGAGCTTTGTAGTGGGTTTATTCTCAACAGAAAAGCCTTTCTTTTCCAGGAACTCAACGGCCGTAGCAATCCCTACGTTAAGTTCCTTAACTGCTTTAAATAAAATTATTGGTTTGTCGTCTGACATTGATATCCTCTTTTTTCTTTAATTCTTATACAAAAGTAACGTTTATTCTTATTTATTTCATGCGTCAGGCATTAGTTTTTAATTACTGCATATTTTGCTCAAATAAATCAGGCAACGTATTATTCAAATTCTGATTTTAAAATACTCATCACTTCTTTGATGGTTTCTTCTTCCAGATCGGTACGTTTTACCAGTTCATCTACTGAAAGTGCAAGCACACTCTTAGCGGTATCACAGCCGATGGCTTTCAGTTCATCGATGATCCAGCTATCGATCTCATCTGAGAATTCCTCGATATCCACATCCTCATCTTCCTCTCCTGCCTCACGATATACATCGATCTCATAGCCAGTCAGCTTGCCTGCAAGTTTGATGTTATGACCGCCACGTCCGATCGCCAGAGAAACCTGATCCGGCTTTAAATAAACTGAAGCATGCTTGGTCTCATCGTCCAGTTTAATGGAAGTGATCTTTGCAGGGCTCAAAGCCCTTGTGATATATAATGAAATGTTATTGGTAAAGTTAATTACGTCAATATTCTCATTTTTAAGCTCTCTCACAATACCATGGATACGTGAACCTTTCATACCTACACAGGCACCTACAGGATCAATCCTGTCATCGTAAGATTCAACGGCAACTTTAGCCCTTTCTCCGGGTTCACGAACAATTTTCTTGATCGTGATCAGCCCGTCAAAAATTTCAGGAACCTCGATTTCAAACAAGCGCTGTAAAAACTCAGGGGCAATCCTTGAAATGATGATCTTCGGCGTAGCATTTACCATGTCTACTTTCAAAATAACCGCACGGACAGTATCGCCTTTTTTGAAATAATCAGCAGGGATCTGTTCAGTTTTGGGCATCATCAGCTCATTACCTTCATCATCCAGCACCAAAGTTTCTTTTTTCCAAACCTGATAAACCTCACCGGTCACGATCTCGCCAACCCTGTCTTTATACTTTTTAAAGATCTCGTCTTTTTCAAGTTCCAGTACTTTAGACACCAGTGTTTGGCGGGCAGCTAAAATGGCCCTTCTTCCGAAACTTTCCAAAGTGATCTGCTCAATGTAATCGTCACCGACTTCCATATCAGCGTCCAGCGCCTTAACTTCTGCAAGTTCAATTTCCAGATCATCATCCTCAGAAAATCCGTCTTCCATCACCTTTCTGGTTCTCCAGATCTCCAAATCTCCGTTATCCGGATTCACGATCACATCACAATTCTCGTCAGTACCATATTTTTTCCGCAGCATACTGCGAAATACCTCTTCCAGCACACTAATCACTGTAGGGCGGTCGATGTTCTTGAAGTCTTTAAACTCCTGAAATGAATCGATTAAATTAATATTGCTCATTTTTCTATTTAAATGAAATTAACACCTTTGTTTCTGTTATGTTATTGAAGTCGATACTGGTTTCCACCAATTCCGCCTTTTTACCTTTTTCTTTTACTTTGGCTTCTATAGTAATGCCGCTTTCGGCCACATTCAGCAATTTACCTTCTTTCACATCCCCGCCTTCGAGCTTAATGCTTACTTCCCGTCCAATATTTTTATCATATTGTCTTTTCAGCTTCAGCGGCTCCCCAATGCCTGGCGATGAAACTTCCAGGTTATAGGCCTTTTCCAGCACATTCTCCTCTTCCAGGTGAAAGCCTACATGTCTGCTGATGGCGGCACAATCCTGGATAGTGATCCCTTCATCGCCGTCAACATGGATGATGAGCTTGTTGTTTGGCAGCATTTTTATATCCACCAAAAACAATTCAGGTCTGTCCGCGATTTTCTCTTCAATCAGTTCTTTTACTCTTTTTTCTACCTGCATAACCAATTAGCCAATAATAGAAAAGAGGGGACACCTGTCCCCTCCTTAATCCATTAATCTTGCAAAGATAAGAATTATTTTTAAAAATTAAAAATGCAGAAGGAACAAACCATTAACGGTTGGCTGAGGCTCAGACCGCAATCAATATAAAGACCAGACAGGCAGGAGTCAGCATGCTATATTCCGGCATGCCTGTTCACACTTTCTTCACACCTGATTCACACCAAAACCACAAAAGGGTACCTTTTTGTGAAGGAAGTGTGAATCAGGTGTGTTTCATGTGAGGCCTTGCCCTTAACCAGACCCCTGATTCGTATAATCCTGCCCTTATCTTGACAACACCTTTTGCACCGGCCTTAATTTTACACTTACGCCATTTGTCAGGATACGTTTGGCATCAACAAAACTGGTGTTCAAATGTGTGATCACTAAATAATCACGTCCGCTCACAAACGAGGTATCAGGATAGAAAACAATGGTACTGTCGGTCAGTTCCAAATGGCCCTGAACAGGCATTTCTTTTAAATTTGTAGCTCTTTCGGAAGGGGTTTGCAAAACAGAGATCAGGTCGCTAAGCACGGAATCCGGATATTGTGCATTTCTAAGCTGGGTCAGACCAGCCTGATCAATGCCGCTGAAGATAATGGCTGTGCTGTCAGGAGAAAAGTTTATTTTGAGTGGTTCTTTATCCGCTGAACACTCCGTCAAAAGTGCCAGGATGAAAAACAAAAACAGTACGATCACATTGTGTTTAACCATCGCACTAAATTAAGCATTAGGCACGACAAAGCCTAGAGACATCAGCCCGGTTGCTGAAATAGAAAACGACGCCCGGTTTCCCGGACATCGCTTTCCTGTAATGGCATATTGCCTGATAATTTAATGATGTGCTACCTGATAATTTCCCTGGAAATCACCAATTTTTGAATTTCTGAGGTTCCTTCATAGATCTGGGTGATCTTGGCATCTCGCATCAAACGTTCTACGTGGTATTCTTTTACAAAACCATAGCCTCCATGGACCTGAACAGCCTCTATGGTCACGTCCATTGCTACTTTAGAGGCATAAAGCTTGGCCATTGAGCCGGCCAGCGTATAAGACAGCCCCTGGTCTTTGAGCCATGCAGCCTTGTAAACCAGCAAGCGCGCGGCTTCAATCTGTGTCGCCATATCGGCCAGCTTAAAGGCTATCGCCTGATGCTCTGCTATTGGCTTGCCAAAAGATTTACGTTCTTTGGCATAGGCCAGCGCAAGCTCGTACGCGCCGGCGGCGATGCCCAGTGCCTGGGCGGCGATGCCAATGCGGCCGCCTTCCAGCGTTTTCATGGCAAACTTAAATCCAAAGCCTTCTTCGCCAATCCTGTTTTCTTTTGGAACTTTAACATCGTTGAACATCAGTGAATGTGTATCCGAACCCCTGATGCCCATCTTGTTCTCCTTAGGGCCAATGCTAAAACCTTCCGTGCCCTTTTCCACGATAAAGGCATTGATTCCTTTATGCTTCAAAGATTTGTCTGTCTGGGCTATGACCAGATAAGTGGACGCGGTACCGCCGTTGGTGATCCAGTTTTTAGTGCCGTTTAGCAGGTAATGGTCTCCTTTGTCTTCAGCGGTGGTCTGTTGTGAGGTTGCATCTGATCCGGCTTCTGGTTCAGAGAGGCAGAATGCGCCGATCTTTTCACCTGAGGCCAGGGGTTTCAGGTATTTCTCTTTTTGATATTCTGAGCCGTAGGCCTCCAGGCCAAAGCACACCAGGGAGTTGTTTACCGATACCACCACTGAGGCTGATGCGTCTATTTTGGACAGCTCCTCCATGACCAGTACATAGGAAATGGCATCCATACCACTGCCATTATACTTTTCTGACACCATCATTCCCATAAAGCCGAGATCCCCTAGTTTCTTTACCTGTTCGGCCGGAAATTTTTGGTGCTCATCTCTTTCAATGACACCGGGTTTCAGCTCGCTCTGTGCAAAGTCACGGGCGGCCTGGCGGATCATCAATTGTTCTTCACTTAATTGAAATAGCATAATTAATATTATAAAATAATAAGTTATGCCAAATTTATATAATTCCCAATCAGAAATACTATGCTGCCATAGTATTTTTCTGCACGGTATTATTTTTATTTCAGCAAATGGTTGTTGTCGTCAGGAAATACGAGTACAGGGTGGTATTTTTTGGCTTCCTCAACCGGCAATGAGCCATAGGACATGATGATCAGAATGTCGCCAACCTGAACTTTACGTGCCGTAGCTCCGTTTAAACAAATGGTACCTGAACCCCGGGCTCCTTTTATCACATAGGTTTCAAAGCGTTCGCCGTTATTGTTGTTCACAATCTGTACCTTTTCGTTTGCAATGATCTGGGCTGCATCCATCAGATCCTCATCTATGGTGATGCTGCCAACATAATTCAGTTCTGCCTGTGTTACTTTAACACGGTGGATCTTCGATTTTAATATCTCGATAATCATGCTGCAAAGTTAGTTAATTTTGTGAATGAAATGGTCTTCTGATCTTCAGCTAAGGATCATATTGTCAATAAGCCTGGTCTGTCCTACCTTTGCGGCCGCCAGCGCAACGATATTGGACTGTCCTTTATCAGGAGCCGGTATCAGGGTTGCTCCGTCGGCAATCGTAAAGTAATCGAGCTCCACACCTGGCGTGGATTGTATCATTGCTCTCGCTCCCTGCAGCAGCTCGGGTATGCTCAGCCTGGCAAAATTATCTCTTACATAACAGAGTGCTTTACTTAAAACGAGTGCATTCTGCCTGTCTTCTGCGCTTAAATGGATATTTCTTGAACTCATGGCCAGGCCGTCCCCTTCTCTGATGATCGGACAGGTAATGATCCGGACAGGCATGCTGAAATAGCTCACCATTTTTTGGATCATCAGCACCTGCTGAAAATCTTTCTGACCAAAAAAGGCAAGATCGGGTGTTACTGCATCAAACAGCTTTTTTACGATCTGGGTTACCCCCTGGTAATGTCCTTTACGGAATTCTCCTTCCAGAAGGAATTCTGCCGGGCCCAGGTCTATGTGCCAGTTTTCCGGCTCAGGATACATTTCCTTCACCGAGGGCATAAAGACCAGGTCGCATCCTGATACCCTGAGCATATCCAGGTCATGTTCAAGCGGACGGGGGTATTTTTCGAGATCTTTAGGATCGGTAAACTGGGTAGGGTTGACAAAAATACTGCAGACCACAAAATCTGCCTGCTGTTTTGCGAGGTCAATGAGCGACAGGTGGCCCTTGTGCAGGGCACCCATTGTCGGCACTAAAGCAATTTTCTGTTTGACCAATTTAATTGGGCCAAGCAACGACCTTAACGCCGCAATCGTGTTTACAACTTCCAAACCAGCTTATAAAATTTTAGGGGGCAAAGTTGGTTATTTATCTATTCCCAACAAAACATCTTGCGTATTATATTGATAAATGTTATTATTTTGCTTACCTTTGCCCCTTGATAATCTTTTCTTTAACATAAATTTTTATTTACGAATATGGAGATGGCAAAAACGAAGCTACTGATTGTTACACACGAGATGTCGCCTTTCCTTGAACTTACAAAGATTTCTGAAATTACCCGCCAGTTACCTCAGGCCATGCAGGATAAAGGATTTGAGATCCGCATCTTAATGCCGAGGTTCGGGAACATCAATGAAAGAAGGAACAGATTGCATGAAGTGATACGCCTTTCGGGCATGAACATCATTATAGATGACAATGACAACCCGCTGATCATCAAAGTTGCTTCTATCCCCGCTGCACGCATGCAGGTCTATTTCCTTGACAATGAAGATTATTTCCAGCGCAAGTATGTATTCAGAGATAAAGAGAACAAATTTTATGCGGACAATGATGAGCGCACGATTTTCTTTTGTAAAGGAGCGCTTGAAACCGTTAAAAAATTAGGATGGTCTCCTGATATCGTGCATTGCCATGGCTGGATGACTGCTCTTGTTCCTGCCTATATCAAAACGACTTATAAGAACGATCCTACGTTTAAAAACTCAAAGGTTGTTTATTCAGTATATGAGGAATGTTTTTCCGAAAGCCTGAATCCTGATCTGTACAAAAAAGCAGTGATGAATGCCATGACCGTGGAAGACACAAAAGTGTTTGAAAAAGCAAACTGCAGTGCTTTGCATATCGGAGCTATAACCTACTCGGATGCGGTAGTTTTGGCCGATGAAAAGATTGATGCTGATGTGTTAAAATTTGTTAAAGATTCCAATAAGCCAACTTTAGCTTTTAATTTAACCGAAAATTTCGACAATTTCTATGCTTTATATGAAGAGATTTCGAATGAAGAATTGGTTACAATAGCATAAACTCAGGTATTTAAATATGAAATTTATAAAACAAGACTTATTGACCCTGTTGATAGGTCTTTTTCTTTTTTCCGCGTGTAAAAGCACGAACTCCGTTGGTATTGATCCGGATCCTGATTATGCAATAGCAGGTGATCTAAAAGTTCTTCCGCTAAGCTCAGCTACGGTTGAGGAGGAAGCAACCAATACCACCAGACTCAGCACGTACCCCCTTGGATTCATAAAAACAGATCCTGTTTTCGGAAGCACCGAAGCCAGCCTGGTGATGACAGTTTCTCTCCCTAGTTTAGACTACAGCTTTGGCAATGACCCGC
>NZ_DATHGC010000288.1:0-21248 GCF_035317785.1 Pedobacter sp.
AAGCCATTGAGCACAAAAGCCACCGCCTCCCATACATTAATTCCCTGCAACCGGCTCCGATAGGACAAAAACTCATGCCGCCGTGCAGAGAGAAAGAGACCGCCGCTTACCACAGCAAGTACTCCCGAAAAATGAAATTCCTCAGCCAGCATATACATCACATAAGGCGTCACAAATGTCAGTACCACATCAATGTTGGTAGAAGTCGGGAGCCAGCGGTGAATGGCATAAAACACCAGCGCTACCGCGATGCCCGTCACAATACCCATCACAATAACGACGACAAAATCAGTCGCCGCTTCACGGAAAACAAAGCTGCCAGTCAGCACAGCAGCCAGCGCAAAACGGAAAACCACCAAACTGGAAGCATCGTTGAGCAAACTTTCCCCTTCAACTATACTGATAAAGCGCCTTGGCACTTTTATATTTTTAAGAATGGCACTTGCCGATACCGCATCCGGGGGTGAAACAATACCGCCCAGTAAAAAGCCCGCTGCCAAAGTAAATCCCGGAATGAGGGCGGAAGAAACAAAAGCAACCACACAGGAAGTAAGGATCACTACGGGGAACGCAAAACTGCTGATCACCCGCCGCCACTTCCAGAAATCTTTCCAGGAGGTATTCCATGCAGCCTCATACAGCAGCGGGGGCAGAATGATCACAAAGATCAGCTCCGGCTGAATCTCAATGCCGCGCAAAAAAGGAACAAAACCCAAAGGCAGGCCCACCAATACCAATAATATCGGATAAGCCACCTTTATCCTCTGCGCCAGCATGACTACAAAAAGGATGATGAAAAGCAGACTGATACATTGGATCACCACATGGTGCATAGGCTAGAGTTTTTCAAATATAAATTTTACATTTTGATAATCAATCGGCACCCTGGGTTTGAAATAGGTCCTTTCCAGATAAATCTCCATAGAACCAACCCCCATGATCAGTTTGTCGCCTTTCTTTAACAAAGCTATCGGAATCCTGTGCAATTGCGCTATCCCCACACGCTGGTATAGATAGTTACCCAGCAGTGTATCGCCTTTTAAATATCCGCTAACCTCACCCGAATCCCTGTATTCACCACCATAACTGATCTCATACAGACCTTTAAACTGGCCGTCGGTCACATTCACCTTAAACACAGCCGTATCCGTCTTATGGATTGCCCGGTACCACATTTTTCTCGTCTTATGGTCCGAGCCACTGGTATCACAGCCAGATAAACAGATGGCAATTGATAAAATCAGGCCTGAATACAAAAATTGAATAGCTTTCATGAAATTATCTGAATGTAATAACTTTCACTTCATTTTCAGCTGAAGCCAATACCCGGATGTGATCAGCATTGGCACTATAAAACTTTGGAAGCAGCAAGGTATTGTCCGCAGTCAGACTGTCATACACCACAGGCGTACCGGCCAACCCTTCATTGCTCACAGACAAACCGATGGTGATCAGACCAGTCCCGCCTGTTTTATATTTTCCCGCCTGATCGTTGTAAATGAGGCAAAGTTTGCTATCCAATATCGCTGAGGCTATACCCTCTTCCGGCTTAGCCTTACTACTGGAATGATCATGCATGGCCATTCCGGCCATCAGATCACGCGCCACCGGAATTTCAAACTTCTTGTTGCCCTCAGCTTTAAACCCCGAAATGTGTATACCTGCCCGCGAACAGCCAACTAAAAAATAGGTATCCTTACCGGACACCAGGTGATCGGCACTTAGTACCGGGACTGGTGTCTCAAAAGTGCTAAACTTAATTCCCTGCCCCGAAGTAATGAAATTCCAGCTGCCTGAAGTCAAGGCATCCATTCCGCCTGTTCCGTCTTTTTTCTGAAAATATCCCGCTATGATCAGCTCTCCCGCCGGGTTGACCGTCGCCCGGTAATTCCCGCATTCATAGTCTATGGTTGCTCCGGCAACAGGCACCGGAACGCACTGATCAGAACCTGCCACACCTTTATAGACCAGCGGAAAATGACGATTTTCCGCAGACCCGGCTGCGATCAGGTATAAATCTCCTTTATCAGAGACTAAAAAGTCAGCGACCGGTAAACCTTGATACCCTGCGGTCTTAGCATATTCATTGCCAACAGAAAATTCACCTGTCTGTGTCATGGTCAGGTTTTCATCCATGAAGAAATACTTGAACCGTTCCGGCTTATTTACCTCATGCGGCAATTGCGCCACCAGTGCGATCTTTTTTTGGTCAGGTGAAGAGGCAATATGCCAGAAGCCGGGATCATCTGCCTTAATGAAGTCAAAATATCCAACCAGCATCCCCTCAGACGTAAGCCCGCCGTTTTTATCTACCGCCTGCATGGCCATCACATTTCTACCGGTCTGTCTGTTGTGACTTTCGACAAAGGCGGTCAGGTTGCTGCCCGCCAGGGCCAGCCCGGCCAGTTTAAAATGATTGTCACCCACCTCGGTAGCCACCCTGATGTTACTGGCAGTGACAATTTCATCCCCATCGTCTGTCATTACAAGGGAATAGATCTTCTCCGTATTTTCAAGCCGGCCGACGAGCATAAAGTCATTCTGCTGATTTGAATACGAAAGAAAATCTATCCCTGGTTTTAGTGCAAACTGTTTAGCGGCACTAACTATGGGGGCATATGAAGCAGGGGCCTTGTCCTGTGCGGCCAGGCGGAGGCTGCCAAATAATATCAATAAAAGAAAGGTAAGTTGTTTCACATGCATATTCTATTTATAAATCAGGAGTTCAACCTCACCGTTCTCGGTAATCGCAGCCCTATACATTCCGGCCGTATTAAATGGCATTGCCATCTCACCCTGAACATTCAAAGCAATCAGCCCACCGTCACCTCCCAGCTGTCCAACTTTATCAATTGCCGTTTGCGCTGCTTTTTGGAGATTTGCTTTTCCGTATTCAATCATTGCCGAAACGTCGTAGGCCACAACATTCCTTATGTAAAATTCGCCCCAGCCCGTACAGGAAACCGCAACGGTTTTGTTGTTGGCATAAGTCCCCGCTCCAATAATCGGTGCGTCGCCAACTCTTCCAAATTTTTTGTTTGTCATTCCACCGGTAGAAGTCCCTGCTGCCAGATTGCCGGCCTTGTCCAAAGCAACTGCTCCTACTGTTCCAAATTTATAATCCTTGTTAATGGTGCCAAGTTTACCTGATTTCTTGTTGCCATGATCCAATATTGCTTTAGTTGAATCTTCTTTCTTTGCTTTTTTCAGGCCTTCCCACCTTTCAGGGGTATAAAAATAATCCGGACTCACGATTTCAACGCCACTGGACTTTGCAAACTTTTCAGCGCCCGGACCCGTCATCATCACATGTTCAGATTTTTCCATGACTGCCCGGGCGGCACTGATCGGATTTTTTATAGTCGTTACACCGGCCACAGATCCTGCCATCAGGTTACTGCCGTCCATAATGGCTGCATCCATTTCATTTTTTCCCTCATTGGTAAAGACAGAACCTTTGCCGGCATTAAAAAGCGGTGAATCTTCCATTACACGAATTGCGGTCTCCACTGCGTCCAGACTTTTCTTTCCATCTTTAATCACAGCATAGCCCGCCTGAAGTGCCTGCGTCAATACCTTACGGTATGCCGCTTCTTTTTCGGCAGTCATGTTCTTTTTTAAAATAGTGCCTGCTCCACCATGGATTACCAGAACATATTTTTTCTGCCGGGCATAATTAGCCTGCCAAGCAAGGATCATTATAACAATAATGATGAACGATCTCCATTTCATAAGGCCCAAACTTAACCAAAGTAGTCATGAAATGCAAAAATCATCGGGGCAACCAACTGACAAATACAGTCCGTGTTAAAACTGCAAACCCAGACCCAGCGACAAGCTAAACATCTTCGTATCCAGGTTGCCTTTGTTAGCCGCTTTGCTTCTGTTAAAAACCGGACTCAGCATATAGCTTCCCCTGAGGTCTCCAAAAGGAAGGATGCTCTTGCCCTTCTTTCCTCCCACTTTAAGCCCCCCGATCACGCTGGTATTAAAAGTCCGCACATGCTGAAGCTGTTCTTTCACATCATCAGGCGCATCATATCCATCCACATCAGGGTACCTTAGCTTTGTCTTTTTATGCACAGCCACAGCCCTCGCTATCCCGCCATACACTTTCAGCCAGGTCTTCGATTCCAGCGGCAGCACATTAAAGTTGAGGGTAACCGGCAGCTCAATATAATCCACATTAAAATTGAAATAATTGTAAGCCTGCTCCTCCCCATTATCACCTATGATCACCACATCATAGTTCTCTTCCCGGTAAGCCATGCCCCTGGCGCTGTACAAAAGTTCCGCACCGACAGATAAACGTGGGCCAATGTCGTAATCCAGGGTGATGCCGCCATAGCCTGCTACTCTGGCGTAGTTATCAAATGTGTCATAGTACCCGGGGATATGGGGATCAAAAGGTTCAACATCCCTGGTGAAAACGGAGCCGGTGACTCCTGCCTTTACACCTACCTTGATGACTTTTTGAAAGGAGATCTGCGCACGGGCAGATAAGCCCATGGCCATAGCCAGGGCAATAAACAGATACTTATTCATAAGATTACATTTGTGTTGTACCTAAATTAAAGAAAAAAAGCTGGATAATAATTTCTACCTTATACCTTTTCGTTCCTGTCACAAAATAGTTATCAATTCAAAGCAATGGTTTTTTCACCTGATGTTAAATCCCGATAACACACAAAAAACTAACAATCACTACAAAAAAATATAAAAATTAAATTTAAACCGATCATTACCACCATTTTCTATAAAATCACATCTATTTATTAAAAAATTACAATAAAATATCTTATTATTAGACATATTTTGTGACATATGAGTGAAATCGACCTGAGTAAATACCAAAATATCTCCAATACATGGGATGAAATGTACATCTCTAACGACAACCTTAGAGAACAGTACCATAAAATCATCAATTACCTGCAAAAAGAGTCAGCAAATGACTTAAACAAGAAGGAAGAATTGGCCAAAAGACTATTTATGAGCCAGGGAATTACCTTTACCGTTTACGATAGTGGCGAAGGAATAGAAAAAATCTTCCCTTTTGATATTATTCCGCGTGTAATTACGTCATCAGAATGGTCTTTCATAGAAAAAGGCATCAAACAACGCCTGAAAGCACTCAATCTTTTCCTGAAAGATGTGTACAGCACACAATTTATCATCAAAGACAAAGTAATTCCCGCATCTTTAATCTATTCCTGCCCCCATTTTCTCCGGGAGATGTACAATTTGAATGTACCGCACGACATTTACATCCACATTGCCGGAATAGACCTGATCCGGGACTACGACGGCACCTTTTATGTACTCGAAGACAACCTGAGAACGCCTTCCGGTGTCAGCTATATGCTGGAGAACCGGGAGATCACCAAGAGGCTGTTCCCCGACCTCATCCCGCAATGCAAAGTGCGCAGCGTAACCGAATACCCCAACATACTCTATAAAAACCTGCTGGCCCTGTCGCCCAGAGCAGTATCCAACCCCACCATCGTGCTGTTAAGCCCAGGAATGTACAACTCGGCCTATTATGAGCACACCACCCTGGCCAGGCTCATGGGCGTCGAGCTTGTAGAAGGACGTGACCTGGTCATCAGCGACCAGAAGGTATTCATGAAAACCACTACCGGATTGCAGCAGGTAGACGTCATCTACAGACGTGTTGACGATGATTTCCTGGACCCGCTGGTGTTCAATCCGCAAAGTGTACTCGGCGTAGCCGGACTCATGAGCGCTTACCGCAAGGGCAACGTAGCCATCATCAACGCCGTTGGCAATGGCGTGGCCGATGATAAAGCCGTCTACAAATACGTCCCTGATATGATCCGGTACTACCTCAACGAAGAACCTTTACTCAAAAACGTGCCCACTTACAGCCTCGGCAATGCGGATGAAAAAGAATACGTATTTGAGAACATCAACAAGATGGTCATCAAAAAAACCAATGGAAGCGGCGGCTACGGCATGCTGATGGGCCATGCAGCCGATCAGCAGGAAATAGACGATTACAAAATCGAAGTACTGAAAGACCCGCGCAATTTCATCGCCCAGCCTACCATCAGCCTCTCTACCGCACCATGTTATATGGACGGAGTATTGCAGCCAAGACGTGTGGCCCTGAGGCCTTTTGCGCTCTACGGACCCGACGGCATATCCATAGTACCCGGCGGGCTGACCCGTGTGGCGCTCAAAGAAGGCTCGCTCGTGGTCAACAGCTCACAGGGCGGCGGCAGTAAAGACACCTGGGTATTATCATCTTAAACCACACCAAGCAAAAAGAAACGCAACATGTTAAGCAGAGTAGCATCAAGTTTATATTGGCTGAGCAGATATGTAGAACGCAGCGACGGGATCCTCCGGATGCTGAAGATCAACTACGCCTCCTCACAAGACACCATACACGAATTTACCTGGGATCCGGTGATCCGCATCTCTTCCGGCGGAAAAGAAGAAGAGATCTCTTCCATGAAGAACGACAGCCGCAAAGTAGTAGAATATCTGCTGTTCAACCGCGACAATCCCAATTCCATCATCAACATCATTACCCTTGCCCGTGAAAACGCCAGAAGCGTGCAGGAACACATCGCCACCGACCTCTGGCAATGCCTGAATGAATATTACCATACCGTAAAAGACCCTAAACTGCTCTGGTACGTCCAGAAAGACGACCCCATTACTGCGCTGGACATCCTCATCAAACAAGTGATGCTTTACTACGGGACTGCCGACAGCACCATGGAACGGGGGGAGATCAGGAGCTTCATGAGCATCGGCAAATACCTCGAGCGCAGCATCCAGTCTATAGACATCCTGGACATCAAGTTCATTTCCGTATCAGACAATCCGGACCTGCTCACCGACACCTCTTACTGGAAGCACCTTTTGCTTTCCCTGGGTGGCTACGAGCTTTATCTGAAGTCTTACAGAGGCGGCTTCAGTGATGAAAACGTGTTGGAGCTGATCATGCTCAACCAGGATTTTCCGCGTTCCGCCAAATATGGGGTACACAACATACAGCGGTATTTTGAGCGGTTAAAAAGCGAAAAGAACATAGAAGACTACAAAAGCCTGTCATTCAACATCGGCAAACTGCACAGTTACATTACCTACAGTTCGGTGTACACCATTAAAGAAGAAGGACTGCACAACTACCTGGTCAAGATCAGGAACGGCCTGTACGGGATCGGAAACCTACTGCAGGAATACTATTTTTAGTAATCCACATCCTATAAAATACCAACAAATGTGATCTTTTACATTAAATTACCATTAATAAATCCAATATTGCTTTAAATCAACTGACCAAAAGCAATAAACTACATATAACTACAGAGATATGCCTGTTTTCAAGATCAAACACATCACCAATTACAGATATGAATCACCGGTACGTGACAGTGCCAACCAGATCATCCTGTTCCCCATTAAAGATGAATATCAACAGGTGATCAAACACGACCTCAACATTTCCGGCACGCCGGATGTAGATATCTTTATCGATTACTATGGTAATGAAATAGGCACTTTCACACAAAAAGAGCCGCATACCCAGCTCAAGATCTATTCAAAGATCTATGTAGAAACCCATGCCAAAGCGCTGCCCCAGGACGACATCTTTATCAACGAGCAGTGGCAGATCCTGAACGACATCAAATATGAAGTACCCTATATCGATTACCTCAAACAGGAGTACTTTCCTGAAGCCGAATCGCTGAAGCAAATCGTTAAAAACCTAAAAGACGCTGACGATACTCCCTATAAAACTGCCGTTAAATTCTGTAGCTATGTTTTCAGGGAATTCACTTATATCAAGGGTGTGACCACGGTAGACTCAACAGTAAGTGAGATACTGGGGCTGAAAGCGGGCGTATGCCAGGATTTCGCACACATCCTGACCACCATGCTGCGCTTTACCCAGATCCCCGCGCGCTACGTAAGCGGGTACATCTGTCCAAACCGTGACGGCATGCGCGGAGAAGGCGCTACCCATGCCTGGGCAGAAGCCTATATCCCGGAATATGGCTGGCTGGGACTGGACCCGACCAACAACTGCATCGCCAATGAAAACCATGTGCGGCTTGCGGTAGGCAGAAACTTTAGTGACTGCTCACCGGTAAAAGGTGTCTTTAAAGGATCTTCAGGCCATATCATGGAAGTTACCGTATCGGTAGGTCATGATGAGGATGACGCATTTGAAACTGACAGCTACATCCAGCCCAAAGAGATCAACTACAGCAAGCCAAACCCAAGCACACCCAACAAGAACAGTTACCAGCGCTATATGGATGCCATCATGCAGCAGCAACAACAACAGCAGCAGCAGCAGCAGCAGCAGCAGCAGCAGCAGGTACAGCAATGATCTTATTCAAATTTAACGCGGATAAATCTTGGCCTGTACAACTGCGGGTCATCCGCAAGATCTTTAAAAAAATCAAAGGAATTGATGTTGTAGCTGATCAGCAGTTCCCCTTTTTTTGAGAGACTGGGATGCGCCTTGGCATTATAGGGAAAATAAGACTTTTTGGTTAGTGATGCAGAGCAGTCCCATAGCCGGATTGGCGGTCCGAAGGGCCCGACAGGGCTCTTACCAATCCGCATGGCAATGTACCTGCTCAGGCCGCCCTCCTGAAAGATCAGCGCATAACTGTTGTCCGGCAAAGCCGAAACGCTCAGTTCATTAGACACCCCGTCTGTTACTGCAGCAGCCTGCTGCATATCAGAGTTCCATTTCAATCCGTCCCAGAACATCCATTTGGCATAATCTTCAAAATCTTTAGGCAATACCCGGGCTACCAGTAATTTTTTGGCTTTACCCCTTACCCCATAAACGTAAACATACTTATCTCCCTTTAGTGCTCCCGCCTTTGCCGTATTTACCAGTATTCCCGCCCCAAAAGAACCCGTTTCGGCCGCTTCAGCACCGGTACCCATTTTGCCAAAATAGAAAGGGCTGTCCTTTTGCTGATAAACCGCATAGGGCTGTTCCTGTTTCCCATCAATCTTTATCAGCGTATTTCCCACCTCTTCAAAACCGAAAGCACCTTCACCCGTCTGTTTTACCCGGTAGCCAAAGATAAAAATGGAATTGTCCAGCGCCTGGTTTACAAAACCATCGCCCAGCCAATAGTAATCCCCGGGTCCTGTTTGCGGAGTTTTAGGAACGAAAACAGACTCCGCATTGTCCTGACCCATATTTTTCCAGTAAAAAGTCATCTGGTCTTTCAGTGGCTCAGTACCCTTCAGTAACGCAGTAGAATTGTGGATCATTTTAGAACCTGGCTGGAGCTTGCCGTCCTTTATCTCCCCGATCATGCTGTCGGAAAATATAAAAAGCGTTTGAGGTGTCTCAGACCCATTGGTCTCCGCGCCGTTCAGCGGAATAGAAAAAATACCGTCACCACCAAACCAGCCATTGGTCCGGGTAAACATCGCTGACCACTCCGGTGCCTCTTCTACCGTAAATTTGAACTGCTTTACCGCTTTATTCGCCTTACTTGGCGCATGGGCCAAAGCCTCTTTGGACTTCGTATCCTGCCCTTTCACCTGGGCAAACGGGTTCAGCAAGAAGAGGCCATAAAACAAAAGGGATAGATACCGGAGCATAGTTTCAGATTTAACGCATATCAAAGTTGAGCGGGACTAATCTAATAAATAATCTTCAACCATTGATCGTGCCCAAATAAATGGTATCAGATGCATGTTCACGGTCACTCGACATAAAAGCCATATACACCTCTATCCTTGCATGCTGCAACTTATTGTCAATAGGCAGAAAATCTTCACCCGCAGTCCGGAGCGCGCCATAGACATCCGCACTAATGTCATGTGATTCAGGGAAGTACGCCAGCATCATGACCTGGTCTTTTCTGTTGGTGTATTCCAGATCTGGCTGGTTCTGCCAGGTAAACCTTAGTTTTCCCTGCAACAGCTCCACCTGTGGCTCAATGGGCTGCATCAAATCTCCCTGTGAGATCATTGCCTTGCTGTAGTCCATCACAATTTCCGGATATTCGCCTGCGGTGGCATTTTTGGTATTGTAAGAAGTAGCCATGTTGTGCGCAGACTTTCTGGCCGCTACTGCCTGGGCTTTAAACCCAAATTCAATAAGCGGCCCAAGGTGTTTTAAGAATTCGATCACCACAGCCATTTTCTGCCGAACAGCCAGTTGTTTGACCGTAGGTTTTTTGTTGGTTTTTCCAATTCTGCGAAATACATTTTTGCCGTTAAGATCATAACTTACCATGTTCTGGATCTTACCTGTGGTCATGCCGAATGGCCCATGTTTTAATATGCCCATAATTTTATATCAGTTAGTTGGGCTAAAGTTAGATATTGTGTTTGATATGGTTATTATATGGCTGGTACATTTTTAAATTTTTATTTAATGCTTACTTATGGTTTGATTAAGTGTTGATTAAGCTATACCTTAATCAACACTTAATCAACACTTACTCAAACCTTAACCAAACCTTAACCAAAATTTAAAAAAGGTTAAAGACATATCAAACACAGATACTACGCACTGAGGTGGCAAATTAACTGGTAAACTGATCGATCAGCCGCATGGAAAGGATGGCTTGTTCTGCGGAGCAGGGATTGTCTGCCTGGTTTAAAAAATAAGCAGTGACCTGCTGGATCATGGGCTGTTCTACATGCGGGATCGGATCAAAAATAAGCTCCTCTTCTATTCCGTTTTTAATGAAAGTAACCTTACTGCCGAATACAGAAAAACGTATTTTCCCATGGCTCCCGACAACTTCGCAGAGATCCGTTTTATCCTCTTCAGAAACTGAAAAGCACCACATTCCGTTAAAAACCACACCATTTTTGAACAGGATCTGGCCGGTCACCAGGTCATCAGCCGTACTGGACTTAGACTGGTTCAGGGCTATGCCCTGCCCTGTTCTGACCTCATTAAAGTTTGGCAGCGCAGCGGGTTCTCCAAAGAAATAAATCATCAGGTCCAGCTGGTGCGGCGCCAGGTCATGAAACAGCCCTCCGCCAGAGATGGCAGGGTCAACACGCCAGTTGGTTTCGGAAGCGGCGATGAGGACCGGGTTGGGCGGCTGCAGCATTTGGAGCTGCGCAAAACGTACGTCGCCTATCGCTTTTTCTGCCAGCAATTGTCTGATCTTTAAAAACATAGGTTGTGCTCTCCGGTAATGGGCAACACTGAGCTTCACCTCGTATTTTTCTGAAGCGGCTTTCATCCTTTCGGCGGCAGCGGCGTTTAAAGACATGGGTTTTTCTACATAAACGGGCTTGCCTGCGGCTAATGCTTTTATCGTGTATTCTTCATGCTGGAGCGGTGGTGTGGCGATGTATATGGCGTTGACTTCAGGGTCATCGATCAGCTGCTGTGCGTCATTGTACCATTTGGGCACACCGTGTCTGCGTGCATAATCTTCTGCCCTGGCGGCATCTCTGCGCATCACGGCAACTAATGATGAATTGGGCACTTTGTTAAAGGCCGGTCCGCTTTTGATTTCGGTCACATCGCCGCAGCCGATGATCCCCCATTTGATTTCGCTCATAAATTAGCTGTTCTAAAAGACAACGGCACTAAACTAGTGGATTTTATGTCATGAAGCAATCTGGATTTTATATATTAGTATTCTTAACCATTTTCAACCCTAAATACCAGCACATTCGTATGAAACTACTTTTTTCCACTCTTGTAATAACCGGGATGCTCTTTGCCGGCACTGTTGATTCTTTTGCTCAGAAGTCGCGCAGCTTGTTTAATGGTAAGGACCTCAAGGGCTGGCATGTGGATGTGCCTGCGATGGACAAGGACGCTAATGCACGGAATCCTTTTATCGTTCGCAATGGTCTGTTGGTGAGCCTGGGTACGCCGGGCGGACATTTGATCACGGATAAGGTTTATAAAAACTATAGAATCGAGGTGCAGTACCGCTTTGCGGGAACACCTGGAAATTGTGGTCTGCTGGTGCATGCTTCTACTTCGAGGGCGCTTTACGACATGTTTCCAAAATCCATTGAGGTCCAGATACAGCATACCAATGCGGGAGATTTTTGGTGCATACAGGAAGACATTGAGGTGCCGGATATGGAAGCGCGCCGGGGTGATAAGGCGCGCTGGGGAGTAAATGGCGATAAGCTGCGTAAAATTGAACGCCTGCAGCAGGAGGTTGAAAATCCTGTTGGCGAGTGGAATAAAATGATTGTGGAGTGTTTGGACGATAAGGTATATGTCTGGGTAAATGATAAGTTTGTAAATAATGGCTTCAATTGTACTGTACAAAGCGGGCAGATCGCCTTGCAGGCGGAAGGTTCGGAAGTGGAGTTCAGGAAAGTGGAGCTGACGCCGATAAAGAAGCTGAGCAAAGATTAAAATTAAAATTCAGTGATCTTTTTTCGGACTGTCTTCCTTAGGCTCACTGAAGGGTGAGCAAAGGAAGTTATGTCTTCTCAAAGACACTGAATTTTATGGAAAGCAGGGGGGTTACTTTTCTTGTCCGATAGCATCTCCCATTTTTTTATCTGTATGAGGACACCATTTCCTTTTAAAGGCCTTGAATTACTCCTCATTCATTAGCGCGTAGATCTCTGACATGTAGATGGCTTCATCAATAGCGGCTTTAAAGACCTCAAATTCTTCGTATTCAAAGGCAAAACTGATGTCGTCATTTGGTGTGTGCAGTACCACCCGTTCTTCCTGGTCCGGAAATGGCAGGCAGTTGTTGTGAAAGGGCATATTGTTTACTACGTTCCTAAACGACATAAAGGCTTCGCAGCTGAAGTTCAACAGCAGGTTGTTGTGCCAGATGTAAAACATTTTACAGCCGACGCAGCTGGTGATCACGGTTTGGTCTTTAGTACTGAGGAGTCTTGTTTTGCACATATGATTGTTGTTTTTTATTCTTGGGTGTTTGTTCCGCTTTAAGGTGCTTCCTGATGTTGTGGTCGCTTCAATTTCAATTGTGTTTTGATCATTTCCGGCTGGGAAAAATGTTTTTCGCCGGTTGAAAATCGAATTACGCTCCTGATTTGCCCGGTTTTGGTCTTCAAAGCCGGTTTTTTGGACGTCAGCTGACTAACCAGAATTAATGTATTGTCCAATACTGCGGCAGGTTCACTGCCCAGTTCTTCTTCCGTCGATGGCAGGTCTACGGGTATCCCTTGAAAATAATCGCCCTCATTTGCTGCGTTCCTGATCTGAAAACTGACTGCATATAGCGTGTATTGGTGTATTTTGACGGCAAATGAACCCAATGGTTTGCCATAGGTCTGGCAGCCGATCAGGGTGACGTCAAAATATGGGTTCAACACATTGATGAGCAGTTCGCTGGCTGATGCGGTTGTGCCATTGACCAGAAAATACAGTTTTTGCAGTGTTTTTAATTGTCCCTCTTTTTTGAACTGGTAAGTGTTTCCGGCTATGGAATAATCAACATCGGCATAAGTGGCCATGCGGCCGTTGAGGAATACGGGCTTGTTGTTTTCGTCGAGATAAGGCTGGTTTTTGAGAATGGGCGCTTTGCCCTGCTGCATTTTTGAATTGAAATGCTGGCTGTACATCACCTTATTGTTCATCGCCGGGCTGGCTATCAAGTTGGCCAGGTATTGTGCGGTTTCCACATAGCCGCCAGAGTTATCCCGCAGATCGACGATTATTGTATTTACAGATGCAGTTGAAAAGGCGTTAAAAGCAGTGTTTAAGGGTTGTGTCAGTTCGTTCAGGTGGGCAAATTGTGTCAGTCTGAGGTAGCCGGTATTGCCGGATGTCAGGGCAGTAAGTATAGCGTGATTTGGAGTTGCGGTGACGGACTGGCCTTGAGCATTGGCGGTCCTGTCCTGAACGCCCGCAGCCTGAAAACCATTGGCATCTGTCCCCTGTTCAATATAACTATATTTGAGCAGGCCCGGCAGATTGGTCTTTTCATAGGGCATACCCGTTTGCGGGTTCTTTGGTGTGGAAGCCAGGTCAAACAGTTCTTTTTTTAAATTCAGCAGGTCAGATGATACTTCTGTATATTTACGGGGATTAAAAGCATCGTAGTCCGGAAGGACATCACCCCATAAATAGGTGTGTTTGGTATAGAGGTACAGGGAATCCAGCGTCAGTTCCTGACGGGTCCCCGTAGCAGGAGATTCGGGTTGTTCCTGCTCTGGTAAATTGGTTTTCCTGCATGCAGCAATGCTGCTGACCGTAATGGTCAACAGCAGGCACATCAAATAGGGATGATTAACTGTTTTCTTCATCAATACAACAATGGTTATTTGGTTTTTACATCGGTACTTCCTGCTTTGGCTACGAAATAACGGAAGCTGAGGAAGCCTTTTTCTGATGAGGGGCTGAGTTTGTCAACGTCTTCCTTATAAATATTAATGTACTGGAATTTGACATACCTGCCGTCATTGAGTTTAATGATAAAAGTGCGGTTAGGGTCTGGTTTCAAGAAAGTAAAATCGCCCAGTTCATCATATTGTTCTTTTGCCCAGTAAGCAGGCACCTGTTCATATGGCAGGTCATGATAACTGTAGGCACCTATACCGGTCGAATGAGGACCTGCAAAATCAAGTGCTGCCGGGTCGACGGTATTTACTTCATCGAAATTCCTGAGCAGTCCGCTGGTCCTTACATCTGACCCATTTCCTGTCCAGGGTGCGTTAAGAACAGTGCTGTTATTCGTAATTGCTACCGAATTAAATCCTCTGATCACTATGTGCCAGTCCTTACTATTGGCCTTATCCTCTGCCAGGAACTTGTTTTCATCGAAGCTGAAGTAGTCATTTTTCAGGCTGTTTTTCCGGGTCATATCGATGGGGTACTTGCTGACCTGTACTAGCCCACTGCGATATTTTTTGATGTGTTCTGATAACTGTACAAACTCAGGCCCCTGATCCTCTGGTTCAGGTTCGGTTTTGTCTTTCTTGCATGCGCTGAAGCTCATCGCCGCGATGATTAAAAAAAGTGTGGTAATTTTTAATTTCATGATATTGGGTTTAATGTTCTGGATATTAAGGGTGCCCAAAAAGTTATATTTTGCTATTTGATTTATGCCTCACGTCATCCTGAATTTCTTTTGCTTCGCAGCTACTTCGTGGTCAGGATCCCGTTTAAGCAAGGTTTTAATAGCCGTACCATTTTGGACACCCGATTAATTGAATTATTATATCAGTTTTTTGTACTCAAACGTCAGGTAGCTGAAGTTGTTGGGAAATGGTGTACCTGTTGGGGTATCGTTGTTGTACACGCTTTTAATGTGTACGGCATAAGTATCGCCATCAGTATCTCTCACCAAAATGGTCAGGTCTGTGGTAGCAATGACCTGGTGGTTGCCAAAATAATAGTTCCACCAGCCTACAATGGTATGTCCAGAGGCTGCTGCCAGGTAATCTGGCGCAGACAAAGGAGCAGTCCAGATGGTGCGGTTGTGTCCGAATGTGGTACCCGCTGTAGTACCTGCTGTCCAGGCGCTGGATGCTGAGCGTGCGGTTGCAGTTGCAAAGTTTTCATTCAGGAACTTAACAGATACGCCTGCATTTTTCTTGATATCCGCATTGCCGGTACCGGAAAACGAGATGTCCCAGTCGGTAGAAACGTCAGGAGGAGTTGTTGAGCTGGTTCCCGGAATGTTGTCATTCAGACCAAAATCGAAGAAATAAAAACCATTGGCCGCATGTGGATTGGAAGGATTGTAGATACTTTGTGCGACATAATAATTGGTCACCGTATAGACATTACCAGATGCGCTCTGGGCTACTGTCCCTGAGGTTACACTGGTCAGTGCCAGTGCTGCCCCGCCCGGTGTTGGCGCCAGTGCTTTGGCAGATTTCAGTTTAAGCTCTGGTGCTGCTGCTTCATCGCTGTCTTTTTTACAGGAAGTCAACACAGAACTGGCGGCTATGAGCGCCAGCAGGCCGAACATGCTGATTTTTTTACTAAATTTACTGCCTGATAGCAGCGGATTGCTTTGGCGTACTACGCCTGATTGGGGATTGTTCATCTTAAAAGAATAATTTTAGGATTAATGATTATTGATTTGAAGCAATACCACCCTGGTATCACAGGCCATAAGTTGGGGTAGTCAATTCTCCGAAAATTGATTATCCTGCCTTGTTGGCGATCCGGCTTCTGCAAAGCCTGTCTTAAACCCGGGCCCTGGGTCTAAAATGTCTTATCTGGTTTTCAATACCCTGCTGTTTGGTATTTCCTGCATGTAGTATTTGAAATTGTAAAACGGTGCTTCGTATTCGTACTTGTCTGTCACCGTTTGCGGGTTCGTACGGTACAGGTTCATCAGCTGGAATTTGACATACTTTCCGTTCAGCAGGCGAAATACAATGGTCCGGTCGTAAGGATGCAGGATATGGTCTGTCAGCCTGTACCTGCCCCATCCATCAACTGTAGCATGGTCATCCATCTCGATCTCGACAGAATTGCGGACCATGTCCTGGTTCAGCGCTTCGTCCAGTTCATCAAAGCTGGTACGGTATACCCGCAGTTTACCCTGATCTCCGGTAGCGCCTGTCTTGTTGGGCAGAATGTAGGCGGTATAGATGTCGTAGAACTTGATGTCCCATGCTACTCCCGCCCCTGCCTGTGCCTCTGTGATATTGAACCTTTTTTCAAAGTTGAACAGGAAGGGCTTAAAGCCTGCGGCGCCTTCTGCAGCGTTCCCGGGAATTCCGGGCCAGTCCACTACATAGACGACCTTAAATTTTTCGTCATAATACATATAGCCCTTACCTTGTTTAGTTTCGGAATTGGCCTTATCGTATATCAGTTTACCACCCGCATCTTTGTAGGGTACCACTTTACTAAAGGTGTACGAAGTGTCTTTGATCCTGACTGCGCGGGCCGGCACCCAATTGGTTCCGGCAATCTTTGCCGTATCGGGGACATCCGGGGTTTCCGGGGTTTCGGTGTCCCTGGAGCAGGAAAACAGTGCAAGACAGCCGGCAGTGACGATGAGCATAGTTTTTCTGCTGAACTTAATGAATAAATTATCTTTCATTTCTTCTTTGTTTGATAGGTTGTTATTAGAACTGATCATTTGGTAAAGTCTTTAGTTCCGTCTTTCAGTATGGTATATTTAAAGGTGATGTAGGGTGCTTCTGACTCCAGTGTCGGACTGAGGGGACTGTCTTTGTAGAAGCTGTAAATGATGAGTTTGGTGTAATTGCCTTTGGCTGTTTTGATGATGATGGTCCTGGGCAGGTTGTACACAATGTGCGCCCTGGTCTTATCACCAGGAAACATGGCGCCGTAAAAATCATAGAATGCATATCCCGCACCGCTGCCCAGGAAGTAGTCCAGGGTGAGGTATCCTTTGGAAATGAGCTGATTGTCTGCAATGGTTATTGTTTTTACATTGCTGTAAGCTTCATCCAGCAGGGACTGATCTATCGGAACCTGCTTTGGCTGCAGCTTTTCCCCGTCATAGTATTTGGCTTCTACTGACGGGTCGATGACCAGATGTAAGCCCCCTCTTGCCGGGCTGCCATATCCAGGCGCTTTATTTCCATTCTCAAAGATCGCTTCACCGTTATTGGCCCAGATGCTGCTGTTGTAGATGCTGGTAAAAGCGATGTCCCATTTGTCGGTTGCCGCATATTCAGCGGGAATGGCCCGCCCGTCTTCCAAACTGTAAAATACAGGTTTGAAATTGCCGTCTCCTGTGGTCATTTTAGCTTCAGTATCTCCTTTAAGTGTTACGGTATATTCCCCGCTTTTGGTAACTGTAACCAGTGGCAGTTCAGGAAGCTGCTTTTCAGGTACTGGCACTTCCCCTTCTTTGGAACAACCTGCTGCAAGCACTGCTACGGAGATGAGCAAGACAGTGATATGGCTTTTTATGGGTCTCATGAGATTGGTATAGTTATTTAGAATCATTTTAAATAATAGCAAATATGACAACAATCCTCCAGAGTAAGGCGAATAATCTCTTACCATTTCGGGATAAAAACTTACGTTTATGGGATTTTATATCCTGTGATCTGATGGCTTACTGAGTGTTCAGGTTGCCGCTGCCGTCTTCCTGCAGGTAATACCTGAAAGTGAAATAAGGCGCAGGCCAGTTGAGATCGCTCACTGTAGCGGGTGCGCCTTTGTACATGCTGACCATTTCTATTTTGGCATATTTTCCTTCTGCCGTCCTCAGCAAGAATGTCCGGTTTTTGACAGGCACAGCAATATGGGTTTTGAGGTCATAAAAGAACCAGCCGATCCCGTTTCCGGAATCCCAGCCAATGCCAGATATGCCGCTGGCCGAAAATTCTGCGGCTGAAGGTGCCAGGGTCACCTGATCGTAAGGTTTTTCAACGATCAGAAAACTGCCTGTACCGGTTCCGCCATAACCCGGTGTGCCGGGTGTACTACCGTTGTTGGCCACCAGCAGGGAATTGTATTCTTTGGTAAATGCGATGTCCCATTCGCTGGTCTTCACTTTAGACGGGTCTGCTTTGGCCCCTGTTTTCAAGCTTAAATAAAAGGGTGTGAACTCATTCCCGCTGCCTACCGTATTGCCCACGTCGCCGGGCAGGTCTTTGATCACGGTGCTTTTGGTGTCCTGCAGCTCGGGCTTTATTTCTTTTTTTGTACAGCTGCACAGCAGGGTGATGGCGGTCATCAGGAGCAGAACAGATTTGATATTCTTCATGGCTTCTTGTTTATTTAACTTAATGTGGGTTCTTCATCAGATTTGATCTCGCTGGGCAAAATGCCGAAGTAACGTTTAAAAGCGTCGGTTAGGTGGCTTTGGTGGTTAAAACCTACTGCAGCGGCTACCTGACCGATACTTTTCTTTTCCTCAAGAATAAGCCGCCGGGCTTCTTCCATTCTGAGCCGGGTCACATAGCCGTAAATGGTGGTGCCAAAGTATTCTTTAAAACCACGTTTGAGTTTAAATTCATTGAGCATAGTCTTTTTGGCCAGTTCGATAATGGTTGGCGGATAGGTATACTCTGCATCCAGGATATCCCGGGCATGTTCCAGTTTTTTAAGATCGTCGGCTTTGATCAGGTATTTGTCTACTTCGGCCATTCCGGATTGCATCTGCTCGAGCTGCAGCATCAGGAGTTCCAGGATCCTGGATTCGGTATGCAGTCTTTTGAGCTCGCCGCTCCGTTTGCATTCGCAGATGTCATTGATCACCCGTTTCATTTCGGTAGTGACGGGCAGATCCCTGGCGGCATAAGACGTATACCTGCCTTTCAGGATCTCTCTTACAAAATCGCTGTGCAGTAAGGAATGCTGATCGATCAGGTGAAAATAATATTGCTTGGAAAGCACCAGCAGAAAGTATTTGTACTCGATATCGGGCATCATCGGGTACTTGCCTTTTATAGATGGGATGTAGCGGATGTTGTGCCTGCTGCCTGTCCGGCGTGCAGACAGCTCCGCCGATTTGCCTGCAGACTTGTCTGCAGGTTTCCCGGCAGTGGGGTTGGTTCCATAAAATATAAACTGCGAGGTGATGGCCTCGCCTTCTATTTCAGAGAGAACTTTTACATTTTCAGAGAATTGCATGGTGGAATGCACCAGGAACAGACCGCCTGCACTCAACTGGTAATTGACCAGTTTCTGTGCGGGCAGGCTCTTGATGTTGATGTTCTTCTCTGAAAGCGGGGTATTGGGCGAATACAGTTCAGGAATTTCTTCGATGAACAGCCAGTCGTCTGATCCTTCTATTTTTGATTTGATCTTCATGGGGATGTTTTTATAAGACAGATGCCGCAGGGGTTAACCAGTTACAGTGACCCCGCCAAACACTTCCCCAAAATTTGAGAAGGTTTCATTTGCCGCTTTAATGGCCAGTATTTGCTGCTTGTTATTTTCGGCCTGTGCATTCAGCACGGCAATGAACTTCCCCCACATTTGTCCTGTAGCTTCTCCGTAACCGGAAAAGAAGGAAATTCCCTTGGTCACGCCATATTTGGCGAGCATCTGTACGATGATGCTTCCGCCCATGATGGAGCCCTCCATTACATAAAGCGCGCCCAATGCCTCTGCTACACTGCTGATCTGCGGAATGGTTACGGCAGGCAGTTCGCTGGTATCAGTGCCCAGTTCTTCGATGTCCGCCTTCAGATAACCAGAGTGACGGCGATCTGCGTAGTCAGGCAGTACAGCCGTGGTGATGTAGGGTTTTATCGCTTGTTCGACAGCGTTGAAATACGCATAAAAGTGTTTCAGTACGTCGGCATAATCGGCATTGCTGCGAATCGATTTCAGTTTCAGTACTACTTTTTTCTCTAATTGCTGGTGGGCCTCTTTGGTGGCCTCTTTGATGTTTGTACTTAGCATAAGCTGATATTTAATTTTAAAGGGTTGTTTCTGTTGTTGATCATGTTTAATGGTCTTTGAAAAAGCGCCAGCTGATGCCGCCCAATACTGCCCTGCCCTGCTGCGCAGGCATGAGCTGGTCCCGGTAATTCATCAGGTTATCGGCGGTAAGCTGCAATTGCAGGTGCTTGTTGTACAGTGTTTTTTGAACGGCGATATTGAACAGGAAATAAGCGGGCACGAACTTATCCCAGGTGTCTAAAAAATTATTGGCCCTGTTGTCTTCCATAAAGCCATACCTGCTCCTGTAGTTTACCCGGAAAGAACCGGTTAAACCGGTCTTTTCGTGGGCATAGCTGAGCTTGATATTGGCCATGTGGCGAGAGCGGTTGTTCATGCCCAGGTAATCACTGTGTGCAGACCTGCGCTGTTCATTTTTGTCCAGGTCATATACGTTTTCATATAGGCCGGTACCATTCTTTATCGAGTCAAGAATGCCTTTGTCGACTGCATAAAGCAATTGGTAACCGGCCGAGAGGCTGACTGATCTGCTGGCTTTCCAGTTCAGTCCGATTTCTGCGCCCATGGTATAGGCTTTGGCGATGTTCATGTAGGAATAGACCTGCTGCCCGCTGGTCTTGATGGCTACCTGTTCATAGTTGATGAAATTCTTCATGTCGTTGTAAAATACATTGACATCGATATTTATGGTGCTGAAGGGCTGATAGTTGAAACCACCGCTGTAGGAGACAGAACGCTCGGGCCTGAGGCTGCCCACACGCTGTGCTGCCGGAAAGATGCTCATGATCTGGCCGGCATCCTGCAAGGATTTGATTTCCCGCCAGAACTCTTCCGCACCAAATACCGAATAGCCGGTTTGGATGTTGGTAAAGATCATGTACAGCTGCTGGAAATTGGGGGTTTTGAAGCCTGTGCCCACAGCTGCTTTAAAGGTCAGGTTTTCTAATGCATCATAGCGAAG
>NZ_DATHGC010000289.1:0-31947 GCF_035317785.1 Pedobacter sp.
AACTTAAGAAAAGATGGAAACCCAAAAAGTATAAAATAAAAGAAATACAACTTGTATAACTCCGACAGGAATAACAAATTTGCGTGTATAGTCAATTCAAAATTAAATCAGTAACCTGTATAGCTATAATAGGGTAAGACACTTAGAAGCGCCTTTCTGCGGACTTCCTTCGCTTATGCTGCATACTTTCTGCGGTTAAAGGCACTTTTAACCGCAGAAAGTATGCAGGAAGTCCGCAGAAAGGGTGCAGCAACCGTAAACGAAAGCAGCTTTACCATCAAATGGTAAGCATCCAAAAATAAAAACACCAATGTTCCTGATCGACATGTGCAGCAATTCTTCATGGCTGCAAGGAGAGAAGGAATATTGGTGTTTTTATTTAAGCATCCAATAAACTACCAGACAATTACTTACTCAGTTCGGCAAAATACTTGTGAAACAATGGCAGGGTCTCGATACCTTTATAATAGTTATATATGTCATATTTCTCATTGGGCGAGTGCAATGAATCACTGTCCAAACCAAAGCCAAACAATACAGATTTAATACCCAATGCGCTTTCAAACAAAGCGACAATAGGAATACTGCCTCCACCCCTTGTTGGAATTGGTGCTTTGCCAAAAGAATCTAAAATAGCCTTTTCCGCAGCTTTATAAGCTATGCTGTCTGTAGGCGTCACTACCGGCTCACCGCCATGATGTGAAGTAACTTTAACCTTTACATTGTCGGGGGCTATACTTTCAAAGTGTTTGGTAAAGATCTCAGCGATCTCCTCAGAACTTTGGTTAGGCACCAAACGCATAGAAATTTTAGCATTGGCTTTTGAAGGAAGTACTGTTTTAGCACCCTCTCCTGTATACCCGCTCCAGATCCCGTTGACCTCCAAAGTAGGTCTTGTGCCGGTACGTTCCAAAGTTGAATATCCTTTTTCACCCCATTCAGCAGCAATATCAAGATCAGTTTTATACTCATCCAGATCAAAAGGAGCAGAATTCAATGCCTTTTTCTCTTCGTCTGTCAACTCAATAACCTTATCATAAAAAGCAGGAATGGTAATGTGGTTGTTTTCATCATGCAGAGATGCGATCATCTTACATAGTATAGTAGCCGGATTGGCCACCGCACCGCCGTATACACCAGAGTGCAGGTCACGGTTCGGCCCTACCACTTCCACTTCCATATACGCCAGACCGCGCAGGCCGGTCTCAATAGAGGGGTTCTCCATGCTGATCATCGAAGTATCTGAAATCAATACCACATCTGCTTTCAAACGCTCCACATTTGCATTCACAAAAATGCCAAGATTCGCTGAACCCACTTCTTCCTCACCCTCAATCATGAACTTCACGTTACAAGCCAAAGTATTGGTCTTCATCATCAGTTCAAACGCCTTAACATGCATGTAAAACTGACCTTTATCATCACAGGCTCCACGTGCGTAGATCTTGCCGTCACGCACAGTTGGTTCAAACGGCGGTGTTTTCCACAATTCCAGCGGATCGGCTGGCTGCACGTCATAGTGCCCGTAAATCAAAACTGTTGGTAAGTTCGCGTCAATGATTTTTTCTCCATAGACAATAGGATAGCCCGCTGTCGGGCAGATCTCCACATGATCAGCACCAGCTTCTTTTAGCTTTTCAGCTACATAATCGGCTGTTTTAAGCACATCGCCTTTATATTTTGGGTCTGCACTAACGGATGGAAAGCGTAACAGTTCAAACAGCTCGTCCAAAAAGCGCTGCTTGTTTTCTTCGACATATTTCTTGATCTCTTGCATAACAAATTAGTTTGGACAAACTTATGTAAAACTGCCGAAGTTTCCCTAATCTCAGTCCCCGCTTTCAAAAAAAAGTTACCTTAGCGAGAGAAACCATTCTCAGTTCAGCTATGCAGGAATTTACCAATGATCCTATTGATATTGAAGCCTTACCGAATTATGAGCAGGCACCGCTAAAGGCGTTAAATTCCAAATACTGGAATGTAGTCCTGATCCATATTGGCATTTTTCTGTTTCTGCTGGCTGCAGGTATCGCAGCTCTTCTGGTGTTTAATGCAGAGGCAAAGCAGCACATCATTTTGTTCTCCTCCCTATATATAGTATTCGCGGCCTTGCTGATCACACTTAACAGAGCTGACATCAGCAGAAGGGGCTTTGCGGTACGCGATAAGGACATCATTTATCGCAACGGCATCATTGCCCTGACCACCACTATCGTTCCTTTTTCAAGGATCCAGCACATTGCACTGCATGAAGGTCTTTTTGCAAGGATGTTTGGACTGGGTGCCTTAAATATCTTTACCGCCGGCGGAAGTTCAGGAAGCCTTCACATTCCGGGAATTGAAATTGAAGAGGCCAAACGCATTAAGGAAATGCTGATGAAACAGATCACCAAAACGGCGGAATAAGAATGGATCACGATTTTTCTAAACCCCAAAAGCAATCTGCCGCCGGAATTATCATCATGTTTGCGGACACTTTGCAAAAGGTGATCAGGGCTGCGGCACTTCCTATACTCTTCATCTTTATCAAATCGGGTGGCCAGCATACCTGGACAGTTGTGTCCGGTACAATTGCTTTAATCTTGATTTTAGCGGTGTTTGCCTATATCCGCTATATCAAATTCACTTTTTTCCTGGATGAGGACAAACAAGAGTTCATCATCAACAAAGGGGTTTTCAGCCGGACCACGCTGACCATACAGCTCAATAAAATCCAGCAGGCAAACATCAACCAATCCCTGCTGCAGCAAATGATCGGGGTTTACAGTCTGGATATTGATACTGCGGGAAGCGATAAAAAAGAGGCCAGTATCAAAGCTGTAGACCACACTACCGCTACGCTGCTCAAACAAAAATTGTTGAGCAGAGATACTTTTGCTGCCGAATCCGGTCAACTGGCTGCCGCTGAAACGGAATCAGCAATTGCCCCATTTCTTAAACTCAGCAATTTTACACTTTTAAAAGTCGGGATCACTTCCAATTACGGCGCAAGCATCGCACTGCTCACAGGTTTTATATTTGGTCTGTTTCAGCTGATCAAGGATTACAATTCTGCATTTGAGATTGAAGAAAATCAGCTCAGCCATGCTTTTAGCAAGGGTTTCTCCGTTTTTTCGCTTTGCTTTTTACTCATTGCCGCCCTTATTCTTGTACTGGGCACCAATATCATCCGCACTTTCATCAGGTATTTTGATTTTAAGATCATTAAGCAAAAACGCTCTCTGGCTGTGAGCTCAGGCCTGTTTACCAAGCACAATACCTTGCTGAAGCCTGGCAAAGTGCAACTGAGTGCGTACAGCCAAAACTATTTTCAGAAAAAGCTGGGTATGCTCAATATCAAGGTAAAACAGGCTTCATACAGCAGTGCCGATGAGGAGGACGAAAAGAAATCTGCTGTGGAAATACCGGGCTGTGATGAAATGGAGCGTGATGAGATCTTAAAGATGATATTTGACCGCATTCCAGCCAAGGGCAAGGCATTATTACCCAATTACCGCTTCCTGTTCTTAAGAATCATGCTCTGCATCGTATTGCCATTGCTGGCTGTATTTCTCGTTGGGTTCCTCCTTCTGCCATTGATCAAACCTTACTTTATACTGGCGATACCTTATATATTGATCGTCATTACACTGTTGTATTTTGAATACAAGCACCACAGGCTTTATGCCGGTAATGGTTTTATCATCAAAAGAAGCGGGATCTGGGATATTGAACATGAGATCATCGAGCCGCACAAAATCCAGGCGATAACTGCCAAACAATATTTCTGGCATAAAAAGGCTGATGTGGGACACCTGATCGTACATACGGCAGCGGGCGTAATCCATTTTAAATATGGCAATTACACCCATATCAAAAACCTGGTAAACTACTGGATATACAAGGTGGAATCTTCAAAAGAAGACTGGATGTAGGCAATTTATACCTGCCTGTATTTATCAACATGTTCCAATAAAGCACAGAATTTCTTACTTTTGCCAGATAGCATACTATTCATTCGCATATATTAAACAGCAGGAACGGATTTTGGATTATTTAGCAGGTTTAAACCCCCAACAACGCGCAGCAGTAGAAAACACACAAGGTCCGGCAATGATCGTAGCAGGCGCCGGCTCCGGAAAAACACGTGTCATTACTTACAGGGTGGCCCACCTGATAGAGAAAGGTGTGGATCCTTTTAATATCCTGGTGCTGACCTTTACCAACAAGGCTTCCAAAGATATGCGTGAGCGGATCATGAAAGTGGTGGGCTCTGAAGCCAAAAACATCTGGATGGGCACCTTCCACTCTGTGTTTGCCAAGATCCTGAGGGTTGAGGCCGAAAAGATCGGCTATCCGTCAAACTTTACGATTTATGATACCGACGACAGCAAAAGCCTGATCCGTTCGATATTAAAGGAAATGCAGCTGGACGATAAGCTCTACAATGCAAATTTTGTCTACAACAGGATTTCATCGGCAAAGAACAACCTCATTTCTCATTCTGAATACCTGGAAAGCCCTGAAATACAGTCCGAAGACGTGAGCAACAAGCGTCCTTTGCTGGGTGTGATCTATGAAACCTATACCAAACGCTGCTTTAAAGCGGGCGCAATGGACTTTGATGACCTGCTCTTCAAAACCAACGTTTTGCTGAAAACACATCCTGATGTACTGAATAAATATCAGCAGAAATTTAAATACCTGATGGTAGACGAGTACCAGGATACCAACTTTTCGCAGTATACGATAGTTAAAAAACTCGCTGCGGCCTATCAGAACATTTGCGTGGTGGGTGATGATGCACAAAGTATTTATGCCTTCAGGGGTGCAAACATTCAGAACATCTTAAACTTTGAGCGCGATTATCCTGATCTGCGGGTGTATAAGCTGGAGCAAAATTACCGGTCTACGCAGAATATAGTTGAAGTCGCCAACAGCATCATTGCCAACAACAAGAACCAGCTGGAAAAGAATGTATTTTCTGAAAATGAGCCCGGCGACAGGATAAAAGTTCAGCGTGCTTTTACGGACAATGAGGAAGGAAAACTGGTAGCTGAGGCCATCATCCAGGAACGGACTTCCAAAGGTTACCGACATCATGATTTCGCCATACTTTACCGCACCAATGCCCAGTCGAGGGCTATGGAGGAGGCTTTAAGGAAGCTTAATATCCCATATAAAATCTATGGAGGACTCTCCTTCTATCAGCGCAAGGAGATCAAAGATCTGATTGCCTATTTCCGTCTGACCTTCAATCCGGCGGACGAAGAGGCCATCAAACGGGTGATCAATTATCCGCGCCGCGGACTGGGTGATACCACGGTAGATAAGATCATTGTCGCTGCCGATAAGCACGACATCACCATGTGGCAGGTGATCTGCAATCCCCAGCAGTATATTGAGGGCCGTATTGCCAACCAGCTCAACGATTTTGCGATGATGATCCAGAGTTTTGCAGCTGAATCTAAAAAACTGGATGCTTATGAAACTGCACTCTACATCGCGCAGCATTCCGGGATCTTAAAGGAACTGCATACCGACGACAGTATTGAAGGCCGCAGCAGGTATGAGAACATACAGGAATTGCTGAACGGGATTAAGGAATTTGCGGAACGTGAAGACATTGAAGACCGCAGCCTGGCTATTTTCATGCAGGACATTGCCTTGCTGACCAACGATGACCGTGGTGATGACAAGGACAAAGACACAGTTTCACTGATGACCATACACTCCGCAAAAGGACTGGAGTTTAAAAATGTATTTGTCGTAGGATTGGAAGAAAACCTTTTTCCTTCGCAAATGAGCTTAAACTCCCGCACTGATCTGGAAGAAGAAAGACGTCTTTTTTACGTCGCCATCACCCGTGCAGAGAAAAAACTGACACTGACCTATGCCACATCCCGGTACAGGTGGGGTACGCTGACCAATTGCGAGCCCAGCCGTTTCATACAGGAGATCAACGCACGGTACCTGGAAATAGAAGTCGCAAAACCTGCCAAAAGCGTTTTGGGCAGCGATAGTTTTGATAATGAACGCCGCAGCTGGACACAGGAAAGGGACAGCTTTACCAAGCCTAAACCGGCAATGTCTTCGGGCTCATCAGCTACCGGTACGGGTACAGCAGGCTCTTCGGCCCCGCGGCCAAAGACAAGCAGTCTTTTGCCTAAAGCACATGTACCCAGTCCCGGTTTTGCCCCTGATGCCGCCGGTGCATTTCAAAATGGAATGGATGTAGAGCATGAGAAGTTTGGCTTTGGAAAGATCGTAAGCCTGGAGGGCACTTTGCCGGACGTCAAAGCAACTGTATTTTTCCAGGGTTTGGGCAATAAACAGTTGTTATTAAAATTTGCTAAATTGCGAATTGTGAAATAAGCCTTATATTTGTCAAATCTGTTTATATTTAAACTTGCTATATTGCAGCAGGCCTGCATACTAAGCTTAAAACAGCAATCATAGAAATAACTTGCATGAATTTCGATTATAATACCACTAGAAACGAGCTAATCCTTGCCGAATACGGCCGTAATGTACAAAACATGGTGAAGTACATTATTGAACTTCCAGATCGTGAGGAACGTAATAAATATGCCCAGGCAGTGATAGACCTGATGGGCTTTTTGAACCCGCACCTGCGTGATGTGGCGGATTTCAAACACAAACTATGGGATCACCTGCACATTATATCCGGTTACCAGATCGATGTGGACAGTCCTTATCCTAAACCTACTCCTGAAGCGGCACTGATCAAACCTGATCATATTGGATATCCGCAGCAAAAAATCAAATACAAGCACTACGGTAAAACCGTAGAAGTAATGATCGAAAAGGCTAAGGCAGTAGATGAACCGGAACGCCGTGCATCAATGGTACAGGGCATCGCCAATTTCATGAAAATGTCTTACGTGACCTGGAACAAAGACAGCGTAGCTGATGAAACCATCATCAAAAACCTGCGGGAACTGTCTGGTGGTGAGCTGCAGCTGGATGAAAACGTTAACCTGCATAAAGTTGAGTTCAAACCTGTCCCTGTCCGTCCGCAAAACAACAACAACAACCGCGGAAGAAGCAATAATAACGGCAAAAACAGACAAAACAACAGCAGCAACAACAAGCAGCGCAATAACGGCAAGCAGAGATACTAACACCAATATTTATTAGATCCTTATTATTAATATGAATGCATTTGAAATCATTGGTGGAAAAAAACTGAAAGGTGAAATTCATCCCCAGGGGGCAAAAAATGAAGCTTTGCAGATCATCGCTGCTGTTTTATTGACTGATCAGAAGATCACCATCAGTAATATTCCTGACATTAAGGATGTAAACAAACTGATTGAGCTGCTCGGCGATATGGGCGTAACGGTTGAGCGTCTGTCAAAAGACACTTATTCTTTTGAAGCCAAAAACATCGACCTTAAATTCTTTCTTTCTGATAGTTTTAAGGCAAAAGGGGGCGGCCTGAGAGGATCTATCATGATTGTAGGGCCTCTTTTGGGCCGGTTCGGTACTGCCGCCATTCCTAAACCGGGTGGTGACAAAATAGGAAGAAGAAGACTCGATACCCATTTTTTGGGCTTTGAAAAACTGGGCGCTAAATTTATATACGACTCCAAAAAGGAGTTTTTTAACGTCGATGCCACCAATTTAAAAGGCACTTATATCCTGTTAGATGAGGCTTCAGTGACTGGCACGGCCAACATTGTCATGGCTGCTGTGCTGGCTAAAGGCATCACTACGATCTATAATGCAGCGTGTGAGCCCTACCTGCAGCAATTGTGCAAAATGCTGAACCGCATGGGTGCTAAGATCTCCGGTATAGGTTCCAACCTGCTGACCATTGACGGGGTAGAAAAACTGGGTGGAACAGAACACAGAATGCTGCCTGATATGATCGAAATTGGTTCTTTTATCGGTTTGGCCGCCATGACAGAGTCTGAGATTACTATCAAAAACGTTTGTTATGCTGAATTGGGCATTATACCCAATGTGTTTAGAAAGCTGGGGATCAAGTTTGAACTGAGAGGTGACGACATTTACATTCCTTCACAAAAACATTATGTGATCGAGTCATTTATCGATGGCTCTATGCTTACTATAGCGGATTCTCCATGGCCTGGCTTCACACCGGACCTGCTGAGTATCGTGCTCGTGGTGGCTACCCAGGCCAAAGGAAATGTACTGATCCATCAGAAGATGTTTGAGAGCAGACTGTTTTTTGTAGATAAACTCATCGATATGGGTGCGCAGATCATTCTTTGTGATCCGCACCGGGCTACAGTAAATGGCATCGACAAACAATATAAGCTGAGAGGCATCAGCATGACCTCTCCAGACATCCGTGCCGGGGTTTCCTTACTGATTGCAGCATTATCTGCCGAGGGAAAGTCTACCATCTTCAATATTGAGCAGATTGAGCGCGGATATCAGGACATTGACATCCGCCTGCGTGCATTGGGTGCGCAGATCAAGCGTGTAGAAGCTTCTGCACCAAGCCACTAAGCAGATTCATCACAAAAACATATCTATATGAAAAAAGCCCCGGATCGGGGCTTTCATTGTTTTGGTAGTGGTTTTTGTCTCGGTTTTTATCTTTAAATCAGCCTGAAATGGCATTGATGATGTCGTACTGTGTGATGATCTCAATCTTCCCGCTTACATCTTCCACCAATACTGCACTGTTCTCTTTGTTGATCAGGGCAGAGATCTTGTCTATAGAGGTATTCAGATCTACAAACGGAAATCCGCTGGTCATGATTTCCTCCACCTTTGCCGATTTCAGCGAGGGATTTTCCATCAATGCTTTCAGTATATCTCCTTCGGCCAGTTTGCCTACGACCATCTCCTGCTGTGTTACGGGTATCTGCGAAATATTGAGCATGTGCATGGTATTGATGGCCTCCAGTATGGTCTTTTCACAGTCAATAGTCACAATTTCTGTACTATCCTTTTTGGCAATGATTGCGGCAGCGGTCAATTTTTCGTCTTTCAGGAAGCCTCTTTCCCTGAGCCAGTCTTCATTGTACATCTTGCCCATGTACCTGCTGCCGTGATCATGAAAAATGACTACGACCACATCCTCAGGTTTCAGTTTGCTTTTCAGCTGCAACAGGCCCGCAACTGCAGAACCAGCAGAATTACCCACAAAAATACCTTCCTTCCGAGCAATCTCACGGGTCATCAGTGCTGCATCTTTATCTGTTACCTTTTCAAAAAGGTCAATGGTATCAAAATCAACGTTCTTAGGCAGAAAATCTTCCCCGATCCCCTCTGTAATGTATGGATAGATCTCATTCTTATCCAGAATACCGGTTTCCTTATATTTTTTAAATACAGATCCGTAAGTATCTATTCCCCACACCTTGATATTGGGGTTTTGTTCCTTTAAGTATTTTCCGGTACCCGAGATTGTACCTCCGGTGCCTACCCCTACCACCAAATGAGTGATCTTTCCTTCTGTCTGTTTCCAAATTTCCGGTCCTGTCTGCTCATAATGCGCCTGTGTATTGGCCAGATTATCGTATTGATTGGGTTTCCAGGAATTGGGAACTTCCCGCTCCAGACGTGAAGAAACCGAATAGTATGAGCGCGGATCTTCGGGATCAACATTGGTAGGACATACGATTACCTCCGCGCCAAATGCTCTTAAAGCGTCTACCTTTTCTTTGGATTGCTTATCAGTGGTTGTGAATATGCATTTATAACCCTTCACAATAGCCGCCATGGCAAGTCCCATACCTGTATTTCCAGAAGTTCCCTCTATAATTGTGCCTCCGGGTTTCAGCTTTCCACTGCGTTCTGCATCTTCTATCATTTTCACCGCCATGCGGTCTTTGATAGAATTTCCAGGATTGGTCGTTTCAATCTTGGCCAGTACAGTTGCGGGGATTTCCTTAGTTATACTGTTCAATTTTACCAATGGCGTATTGCCAATGGTCTCCAAAATGTTATTGTACCACATGGACACAAAAATACAAATTGGAGATTGGAATTCTATTTATAATTCAATAATTAAAATATAATATTGAATATGAAGAATAAGCAAAACAATATTTTATTCTAGTACACCAATAGACTTACAAACGATCTATTATATAGGTCTATAAAAAATATTCTAATTCAATTGGTAAACTTTACCTGGCAAAGACACCAGGATCCCCTGCATTTCAAGGCTTAACAAATGCATGGCCAGCTGACTCTGAGGCATCCCGGACTGTATGGACAATTCATCTATCTGGACAGGAGATGCTTTTAACAGCTCAACGATTTTCTGTTCTTCTGCAGATAGACCGAGAGGCATTTGCAGCTGTTCGGTATTTTTATTTTGCTGAACCTCCTCCCAGCCCAGGCAATAGATCAGGTCTTTGGCATTGCTGATCAGCCCTGCCCGGTTTGTTCTGATCAGAAAATTACAGCCCTGCGAACTGGTATCTGTTGTTCTTCCAGGAAAAGCAAACACGTCCCTGTTGTAAGAATTCGCAATCTCTGCGGTGATCAATGCGCCACCTTTAGCTGCCGCCTCTACCACGATTGTGGCATCTGAAAGCCCGGCAATAATGCGGTTGCGCTGGGGGAAATTCTCTTTTATAGGAACTGTATTCAGTGGAAATTCCGTAAGCAGGCCACCATTGCCCAGCATCTTTTGGGCCACAGGCTGGTGCAAGGGTGGATAAATCCGCTCCAGGCCATGTGCCAGAACACCCACCGTAGGAATATTCTGGTAAAGACTTTCTTTATGGGCAGCTACGTCAATGCCGTAGGCCAGCCCGCTGACCACCAAAACATCGTAAGCTGCCAGGGCCTCACAAAGCTGTTTACAGAGCTGCCTTCCATATTCTGTGGCTTTCCGCGTACCTACTATGCTGATGATCCGTTGATGATTTAAGTCTGCATTGCCTTTGTAATATAACAGGACCGGCGCGTCAAAACAATTTCTAAGCCGGTGAGGGTAGGCTTCGTCTGTGTAGAAAAGGACCTGAACACCCTGCTTTTCTATAAATTCCAGCTGTTCATCGGCCAGTTTCAATGCATCACTTTTTAGGATTTCCCCTGCTATGACCTTCCCTATTCCGGGAACCTCCAATAGCTCTGCGAAGTTCGTGTTAAATACTGCCTCGGCAGAACCAAAGTGGTCCAGGAGGTTTTTGGCATGTATGTGCCCTACAGTATTGATAAATGTAAGGGCTATTTTGTGTCTGATACTCATGGGCCAAATTATATAAATCCAGTTGACCAGCGTTAATACTATAACTGAAATAATTTTAAACAGGTAATATTCAAGTATTTAATCACAAACTACAAAAATAGTTTGTAAACTATAAAAATAGTAGTACCTTTAATTAACGTTAATAATTACAGCACAGAATGAGAGAACTAACAAAAGCAGAAGAGCAGGTCATGTTGATTTTATGGGAAATGAAAGAAGGTCTGGTCAAAGATGTAATAGACCGGATGACTCCCCCAAAACCTGCGTACAATACGGTATCGACCGTGATCAGGGTACTGGAAGGCAAAGGGTTCATTGACCATAAAGCCGTCGGCAATACCCATATCTACTTTCCCGTCATCACAGAAGAACAATACAAGCACTTTGCCTTCGACAAGGTCATGAACAATTATTTTGAAAATTCTTACCAGAGCCTGGTTTCTTTCCTGGTGAAAGAAAAGAATATGGACATGGACGAGCTGGATGAACTGATCAAACTGGCGGAAAAACTTAAAAACAAGAAATGATGAACTGGTTATATTATTTACTGGAAGCCAATTTGTACCTGGCCGTATTTTATGGATTTTATTGTTTGTTTTTGCACAAAGAAACGTTCTATTCTTTAAACAGGTTCTATCTCATCATGGCGACCCTGATCGCCTTCAGCATTCCGCTTTTACAAATGGGATACCTGAATAACCTGTTTGGAAGACAGCAATATGTATACACTGTAGTCATTCCATCAAAGATCATCGAAAACGACCTGTCGTTTACCATAAACGATCTTATCATCTATTGTTACTTTATCATAGCAGCCGTTTTTACCCTAAAAATGTGTTACAGTATATATAAGATCATTGTGCTGTCAATTCATGCAAAAAAACAAAAAGCAGGAGCTATCACTTATGTGGAATTGCTTGATTCTGACACGGCGTTCTCTTTCTTTAATCTGTTGTTTTTAAACCCCGATGTAATCGCAAAGAATACCGTTTTGAAGCACGAGATGGTACACATCCGGCAGAAACACAGTTTAGATATCATCTTTTTTGAGCTCATTCAAATCATAGCGTGGTTCAATCCCGCGACCTACTTTATAAAAAAGGACATTAAACTGTTACATGAGTACATCGCCGATGAAGTAACTACAAACACCGACATTCAGAAACATGAATATGCCATGTTTCTGATTCAGAATTCCTTCGGAACTATGCCCAATCAACTTACCAATCAAATATTCAATCAATCAATATTAAAAAGGAGGATTAACATGTTAAACAAAGAAAAGTCAACAGGACGAGCAAGGCTGAAGTTCCTGTTTGCACTGCCAATTGCCGGGGGAATGCTATGTGCGTCCACCATGGCGTTCACAAAAGACTATGCAATAGATTTGTATCCGGAAAAATACGAGTCTGCTAAAGCTGGGTACCAGGAACCTGTGAAGAAAAACACGGCAGTAAAAAAGGTGAAATCTGATAAAAAGGAATCGGCTAAATCAGAAGAAGTTCGAATAACAGCGCCAAAAACAGAGGTGGTTAAATTTCCGCCGCCAATAGTGAAACCAGATGCACCTGAAGCGCCTAAAAAACCGGTATCTGCTAAAAAAATAAAGTTCCCGCCGCCAATAGTCACAAAAGATGTTCCGCCGCCGCCAGCACCTCCCGCACCGGAAGTCAAGGTTATAAAATTTGAGGGTAGGAATACAAAAGAAGAGGTCATTGAGGCAGTAGAAATTGCAGAGCCGAAAAAAGTTTATACCTATTCCATAAAGGAAGCGAAAGCCGTAAATGCGGATATGGAAGGGATTAAACAAGTCAAAACCAATGCGAATAAAGACAAAAACGCAACAAAGACCTTTAGTTACAGCATTGTGGTAAAACCCGAAAAGGAACTTGAAAAAGTCAAATCAGACCTGAAAGAGATAAAACTCGACTACGTGAAAAAAGAAAAAGACGCAGTTAAACCAGTTAAAAAAGACCAACAATAAAAATTCAATTTTACTGAGGGATATAAACCACGTATTTAGTATCAAAAAAGGCTTCCTTAAAGTAAGCTGAAAGCGGATATAGTTCCGCTTTCAGGCGTGATTCGGCAATCTCTTCAGTAAGATCGCCGCCCTTCAGATATAAAATTCCATTGGCAATCGCGTTCCTGGATTCCTTACTGAACTTGCCTTTGATCCAGGGATAAAAATCGACCAGCCTGGTTACCGCTCTTGACACCACAAAATCATACTTATCTGCAACCTGCTCCGCACGCAAATGACTGGTTTTTACATTTTTAAGTCCTAAAGCAGCAGCCACTTCGGTCACCACTTTAATCTTCTTGCCTATAGAATCCACCAGGTGAAACTGCACCTCCGGAAAAAGAATGGCTAAAGGAATACCCGGAAAACCACCGCCTGTTCCCACATCCAGAATCTTTGTACCCGCTTTAAAACCGCAGAATTTTGCAATTCCCAGAGAGTGTAAAATGTGGCGCTCATACAGCTCGTCAATATCCTTCCTGGAGATCACATTGATCTGTGAATTCCAAAAGCTATACAGCTCATATAGCTGGTCGAATTGCCTGACCTGCTGCTCAGTTAACCCCTCAAAATATTTTTGTATCAATGCTGACTTTATTTCCACTGTACTTTTTTAACAAATATAGACACTATGCCATTAAACACGAGAAAAATGAACAACAGGATATCCAGCAAGGGGAACCAGATGCTCAATCCCCCGTAATTCAGGCGTTTTAACAAACGCGGATAAATAAAACACCTGATGATGATGCTCAAAGCAAAGATCCCCAGCGCAATGTACAGGGCTGGTTTAAAGAACATCAGGGCAATTAAGAATGCGTAGAACAGGAACTGGAAAACGATCTGGCAGGAAAGAATGAACTTGTGTTTGCCCTTGTACAGTTTCCCCGCACCAAAATGTCTCTTTTTTTGTTTGAGGTAAGCCCCGAAACTGGTATTTGGTTCGCTCCATACCTGTGTATCTTTATGGATCCGGATTTGCGTGTTGTGTTTGCCGGCATTGGCATTTACAAAAAGATCATCGTCACCGGATGGAATGTGCATGTGTGCCGCAAAGCCTTTATTTTTGAAAAACACTGCTTTTTTGTAGGCCATGTTCCGTCCTACACCCATGTACGGCATGCCTTTGAGGGCAAATGAAAGATAGTTGACTGCAGTAAAGAAAGTCTCAAAACGAATCAGTGCATTTAAAATCCCCCTCCTTTTGAGGTAAGGTGAATATCCCAGGATAAATTCAGTTTGCTCATCTGCAGGCTGCTGCATGCCCTTCAGCCAGTTTGCTGATGCAGGCATACAATCTGCATCTGTGAACACAAGCCATTCATATTGAGCCGCCTTGATCCCCATCGTCACTGCAAATTTCTTGCCCGCGATGAATTTCTCCCCATCTGCGATGTTCACAATTTTAAGGTGCTTATACCGCGTTCCAAAATCCTTCAGCATTTCTTCTGTACCGTCCCATGAACGGTCATTGACCACCACAACTTCATATACCGGGTAATCCTGCTCCAATACAACAGAAAGATATTCTCTGAGGTTCAATGCCTCATTGCGTGCGCAAATGACCACGCTCAAAGGTCTGGCGGCACCAAGGTCGGGTACCTCAATTTTCATCAGCGCAAGCTTCAGATGAACAAACAGGATGAAATATAGCTGTATTAAAAAACAAAAAATTAAACAGCCGAGCAGGCAATTCTCTATTAGGGTTAGTTCCACGATATCATTTAGTAGGGGGCAAATTTCTCATTTTTTATCTATAATGGCGATTTATGTTGATAAAAAATTTAGCACTTAAATAGCTGGTTTTTTGCTACTTTTGGCCAGATTTTTTGAGGGAGCGCACATATGAACTTTACTTTAGAGGCAAAAGATATCCATTCCAGGGCCAGGGCAGGAACCATTACCACAGATCACGGCCAGATACAAACCCCTATATTCATGCCTGTAGGTACAGCCGGAACGGTTAAGGCCGTACATCAGCGGGAATTGAAGGAAGATATCGAAGCCCAGATCATCCTTGGAAATACCTATCATTTGTACCTCAGACCGGGATTAAGTATACTGGAACAGGCCGGCGGACTGCACAAATTTATTGGCTGGGACGGGCCGATCCTTACCGACAGCGGCGGCTACCAGGTGTATTCTTTAAGTAAAGTACGCAAGATCAAAGAAGAAGGCGTTACTTTCCACTCCCATATTGACGGGTCAAAACATTTATTTACCCCGGAATATGCCATGGATATCCAGCGCACCATTGGGGCTGATATCATTATGGCTTTTGATGAATGTACACCTTATCCATGTGACTATAAATATGCGGCGAACTCCATCAATATGACCCACCGCTGGCTGAAGCGCTGCTGCACAAGATTTGATGAAACCGAGCCTAAATACGGCTACGACCAGACCCTTTTCCCTATCGTACAGGGCTCTGTTTACAAGGACCTCAGGGTAAAATCAGCAGAATTCATTGCTTCGATGGGTCGTGAGGGCAATGCCATAGGCGGCCTGTCAGTCGGTGAGCCTGCCGAAGAAATGTATGGAATGACTGAAGTCGTCTGTGACATACTGCCGGAAGAAAAACCACGTTACCTTATGGGCGTAGGTACGCCGGTCAACATCCTGGAAAACATCGCTTTGGGTGTAGATATGTTTGATTGCGTCATGCCTACCAGGAATGCCAGGAACGGCATGCTCTTTACAAGAAATGGAATGATCAACATCACCAATAAAAAGTGGGCAGACGACCTCTCACCTATAGATGCAGAGAGTGATCTGTTTGCAGATCAGGTCTATTCCAAAGCCTATTTGAGGCACCTGATGCATTCCAAAGAAATGCTGGGCGCACAAATAGCCACCCTGCACAACCTCCACTTTTACCTGTGGCTGGTCAAAGAAGCACGTGAAAAGATCATCAATGGTGAATTTTACGCCTGGAAAAACAAAATGGTGACTATATTAGGCAATAAATTATAAATGAATTTCATCAGGGGCAGGATAAAGATCATCGACTGGTACATCATCAGCAAGTATTTGGGCACGTTCCTGTATACATTAACGCTGTTTGTCATCATCATCATCATATTTGACCTCTCTGAAAAGCTGGATGACTTCCTGAGTGCCAATCTCACCTTTTGGCAGGTCATTACCCTGTATTATGCGGGCTCCATCCCCTTTTACGTCAATATGCTCTCCCCCCTGATCAACTTCATCGCAGTGATCTTCTTCACCGCTAAAATGGCGGATCAGACGGAGATCGTACCCATTCTGAGCGGCGGCGTAAGCTTTAACAGGTTCCTGATGCCCTATTTTGTATCGGCTTTTATTATTTTTGCTGTCAACCTTGCGTCTAATCTTTACATCCTGCCCTATACCAACCAGCTGAAAAACAGCTTTGAAAACAGCTATGTAAAGAAAAATACCTCTCCCAGCAAAAGGGACATCCACATGAAGCTGGACGAAAAGACCTATATCTACATGGATTACTTTGACAACAAGACCATGGTTGGAACAAAGTTTACCCTGGACAATTTTAAAGGCGATGAACTCACTAAAAAGCTGGTCGCAGATGAAATCAAATGGGATTCTCTGAAACGGATCTGGAAGATCACCAATTACTCCATCCGATATGTAAACGGACTGAAAGAGACGATGGTAAGCGGCACCGGCAAAACCAAAGACACCATCCTGGACATGCGGCCTGATGACTTCTCTGCCTATGACAATATATTTGAGAACATGAGCAATAAAGTACTGTCAGAGAAGATCCGCAAAGAGAAGATCAGGGGCACCGGCATCATGAATGACCTTCTTTTTGAGCAGTACAAACGTTATTTACATCCCTTGTCCGCCTTTGTCCTCACGCTGATAGGTGTCGCTCTGTCTTCAAGGAAAGTGCGCGGTGGTGTAGGTTTGCCGCTCGGTATTGGCATCCTGCTAAGTTTTGGCTATATCGTATTCAATCAATTTGCCAAAATGTTCTCTTTAAAAGGAGGAACATCACCTTTATTTGCTGTTATCGCACCGACACTTTTCTTTGGTCTTTTGGGCTTATATTTGCTCAAAAAAGCACCAAAATAAATGAGCAATACCCGGCCCCCGGTCAATAGAAACCTGCTGATCTTACATTTTACAGTCTTCATCTGGGGCTTTACAGGTATTCTGGGAGCGCTTATTTCCATCAATGCCGTACAAATGGTCTGGTACCGCGTAATGATCGCGGGAATCACTTTATTCGGCTATTTCCTGTTTACCAAAACCAGCCTCAGGATCAGCAAAAAGCAATTTCTGCAGTTCTTCTTTACCGGCAGCATTGTGGCCCTGCACTGGATCCTCTTCTTTCACGCCATCAAAGTTTCTACCGTTTCAGTGACCCTGGTGTGCCTCTCGTCATTCACACTTTTCACTGCAATACTCGAACCGCTGATCAAAAAACAGCGCATCCTCATACCGGATGTACTCATCGGTCTGGTCATTATTTTAGGCATTTACCTCATTTTTAAATTCGAATCGCAGTATACTTTGGGCATTATTTTCGGGCTGACATCAGCCCTTGCTTCCAGTTTATTCGCAACGATAAACTCTACTTTAGTTCAAAAAAGCGACCCGAAGATCATCGGGTTTTACGAGATCACCGGGGCTTTTATCTGGATCACGCTCTATCGTTTTCTGGATCATGACCTCATGAATGAGACCTTTAATCTCAGCGGGAAAGACTGGATTTACCTGGGCATTCTGGGTACCATATGTACCGCGCTCGCCTACGTTGCCGGAGTGTCCGTGATGCGTACTTTGTCGGCATTCCGGGTGGCGCTCATCACCAATCTTGAGCCGGTATACGGCATCCTTCTGGCCTTCATTTTCTTCGGTACAAAAGAGGCAATGTCCGTCGGATTTTACATCGGCGCAGCCCTGATCTTAGGCGCTGTTTTTCTGTATCCGGTCTACAAAAAAAGAAAGAATTTACCCTAGTTTTCAGGTCTGTTTTTTGCAGGGAAGGGGAGGGATTACCCGTATATCCCGGGCAAAATTCCATCACAAAAAATAGCGGTTCTATATACACTTCAAAAAAAACAGTCTTATTTTTTTCTTTATTTTGATCATAAATAGTGTATCTTAATAGCAGATTAATATGCCCGGACTGCTCATCACCACATGAAAAATAAAAACTGCAACTTAGCCATCAAAAAAGCCCAAAAACCGGCACTATAAATTCTTTACATGATTTACATAAAAATATTAAAATCAATAACTTAAAAGTCATTACTTAAATTATAAAACAATATAAATCACGTTTTTACAAACCTACAATACTAATGAATTTAGCATACTCCCGTAATGACCTTTTTTAAATCAAACAATAAACTGTTATTCAGAACATTAACAACAATTATCTTAAGTTTGATTTCACATGAAGCTTTTTCGCAGATTTTTAGTGCCGAACAAAATCCACTTAGTGTAAAATGGCGTCAGATCGAGGCAGCCGGATTCCGGCTGATCTATCCGGACGAAATGGAAAAAGAGGCACAAAGAATGGCCAATACCTTACCACTCATTTATCCTCATGTAGGCAGCAGTTTAAACACCCGAAAAACCAGCATCCCGATCGTACTCCAAAACCGCGGAGTAGTGGCCAACGGCTTCGTCCAGCTGGCCCCGAAAAAGTCAGAATTCTACACCACTCCTCCCCAGCAATTTGACAGTCAGGACTGGCTCAATAACCTCGCTGTTCACGAGCTCCGGCACGTCGCCCAGTTCGACAAACTGACCGGCGGAAAAGCCCATCCTTTCCCGGAAGATATTTACTTCGCCTGGTTCGGCGTAAGCATCCCGGTCTGGTTCTTTGAAGGCGACGCGGTCAGTATCGAAACAGCTCTGACAAACTCCGGCCGCGGAAGGCAGCCTTCATGGATCATGCCCTACCGGTCCAGCCTGCTGGAGGGCAAAAAAATCTCGTATTCCAAAGCCTATTTCGGATCGGACAAAGATGTCACCCCAGGCTACTACCAGCTGGGCTACCTGATGGCTTCCGGCATCCGCAGCCAGCAGGGAAAAAATATCTTCGACAGTGTGCTGACCGACATCCGGAAAAGACCGCTCAGACCTTACCCTTTTTCGAACAGTCTGAAAAAATTTACCGGCTCCGGAACCAAAGCATGGTTTGACAAAACAACAGCCCTCCTCAAAAGGGACTGGAAGCAGCAAGACCAAAACACAACCGCTCAGTCTTACCCTGTCCTCAACAAAAAAGCAACTATCGCCACCAGCTACTTTCTGCCGGTCAGGCTTGCTGACGGGCGCATCCTTGCCCTAAAACAGAGCAAGGCGGAGGCAGATCATTTTGTAGTCATCGACAGCAACAAAAATGAGCGCCGCATCCGTGGCATCGCCGGACAGGAACAACCCTGGTTCAGTTACGCCAATAACACCATTGTATGGGACGAGATCAGGTACGACCCCAGATACAGACAAAGGAGCTACAGCGTAATCTGCTCCTATAACCTGAAAACGGGGAAGACAAAAAAACTGACCGGCAGGAGCCGCTTCTTTTCCCCCTCCCTGTCCGCAGACGGGAAAAAGATCGTTGCCGTAAGATTTGACCTGAGCAACAAATGCAACCTGGTGGAACTTGATGCTGAAACAGGAAAAACGATCAATACGATCCCCAATCCTGAAAACCTGATCCTGCAAACTCCTGCCTATGATGCCAGCGGCAGCCACATCACCTACATTAGTGTCAGCGAGCAGGGTAAGGCGCTATGGACTACCGACAGGGCGGGCAACACCCGTCAGCTGATCGCGGAAAACCGGCAGCAGCTGAGCAGACCGATCTATTTTCAACAGGGAATAGCTTTTAATGCCCACTACAGTGGAATTGACAACATTTACCATATCGACACCGTTGCCAAAAAGATAAGCGCTCTGAGCGCCTCTAAATACGGCGCCTTCAATCCGGGGATCAGCGAGGGGTCTGCTGATACTTTCCTTTTCAATGATTACTCCTTTACCGGATATAACATTGCCGAAGGAAGTTATACCGCAGCCGATAAAAAAACAGGAAGGCAGCCGGGGGAAAACAATTTCGTATACTTTGGTGCCGCAGCAGAAACACAGGAAAACACAGGCAGCGTGTTCCACAATATCCCGGACAGCAGCTACACCTCCAAACCCTACAGCACGCTTGGCAACCTGTTCAACCTGCACAGCGTCATCCCGGTGATAGAAAACGAATACAGGGGCGGAATCCAGTTCCGGTCCAATAACCTGCTCAACACCTTCGACCTTTTTGCCGGGGCCGATTATTACCGTGACCTCAACCGCTTCGAGTACAATGCCGGCATCTCCTATAAAGCCCTCTACCCGATCCTCAGGGCAACTTACCGGAACAGGCCCCGCCGCACGTTTTACAACAGCAAAGCAGGCACTCAGCAGGGCGACTGGCGGGAAAACAATGTACAGCTGCAGGCCTCGGTTCCGCTGAACATCAATGCCCTCAATCATTCCTATAACTTTTCCTTCAATACCCTGACCAGCTATACCCAGCGGTATAACGCAGAGAATCTTCCATCCAATTTCATCAAAACGGTGATCTTCCCCATGGAATACAATATGACCTTTACCCATACCACGAGGCTCGCCCAAAGGGATATCGCACCGCGATGGGCCCAGACACTGAGGTTTGTGTACGTCCACCAGCCATTTGACAGCCGGCTGGGCGGCCGCCTCTTTGCTGCCGAAGGTTTCTTTTATTTTCCGGGCCTGGCAAAAAATCACTCCTTCCTGGCCAACTTCAATTACCAGACCGCAACGGGGATCCGCAGGTTTGATCAGGAGATCAATGCGGTTTACGGTTACAATAACATCAAGGCAAAAAGCGCGCTAAACAACACCCTGCTGTTCAATTACCGATTTCCCTTTGCTTTTCCGGATGCAGAGCTCGGGCCGGTTGCCTATGTCCGGAACCTGAGGGCCAGCCTGTTTTGCCACTATGAAAACATCGGCACGGAAACAAACCTGGCAGCACCCAAAACCTTTGGCTTTGAATTGCGCAGCAGTATGCACCTGCTCCGTTATCAGCCCCTGGTGGATATTGGCGCAAGATTTGTTTTTGTAAACAAAGTGTACAACCAAAATCCTATATTAGAATTAATTTTTAATTACAGCTTTTAAAGAAATCAGTCCGTCTGATTTTCAAGAAACCATTTGATCCAAAAATCTAACCTCCGGCAAACATGAGCGCAAAAACCATTTTCATCATCATATTTACTGTGCTGATCACCATTTTTCTTATGGTCAATACAGATGCTGTGTCCTTTGACTTTATTTTTGTGAAGAAGGACATTTCCAAATTAGTGATCGTCGGTGTATGCACCCTCGTAGGATTTATACTCGGCTTTCTGGCCGGCCGGCCGCGTACCACGGTAAGCACGTATGACAAAAACGGTCCCCAGAATTATTCTGAGGATCGTCAAAATGAATTTAATCGTAAAAATGAATTAAGCGACGAAGACCGCGATTACATCAAATAAGCGAACTTTCAAACAACTTCTGAGCTCCTTAAACTAAGCCGAAAAACTAACTTAAGGCTTGTTTGATATCTCCAAGAATATCATCGATGTGTTCCAGGCCGATTGACAAACGCACTGTGCCCTGTTCTATTCCCACCTGCAGTCTTTCCGCTTCCGTCAGTTTTGAATGTGTGCTTGTAGCTGGATGCGTGGCTATAGACCTGGTATCTCCCAGATTCGCCGAGATCGAAAACATTTTCAGTTTGTCCATAAAGCGGCTTGCCGCGGCAACACCCCCTTCAATAACCAGCGTCACAATACCACCACCCTGCTTCATCTGCTTTTTAGCAATGGCGTATTGCGGATGTGAAGGCAGGAAAGGATACATCACCCTGCTGATCTTGTCATTCCCCTCTAAAAACTCAGCGACTTTCAGCGCATTTTCACAATGCCTGTCCATGCGCACAGCCAGGGTCTCCAGGCTTTTGGACAATAACCAGGCATTAAACGGCGACATCGCCGGCCCGCTGTGCCTTGCAAAACCCTCTATTTCTTTCATCAGTACAGCTGAACCTAAAATGATCCCGCCCAGTGTACGTCCTTGTCCGTCGATGAACTTGGTAGCCGAGTGAATAGAAATATCTGCGCCCAGTTTTATTGGTTGCTGCAGGTAAGGTGTAGCGAAGCAATTGTCGATCACCAGCAGCACATTGTGCTTTTTAGCCAGCTTACCCAGCCATTCCAGGTCAATAATATCGATTCCCGGATTGGAAGGCGTCTCCACAAAGATCATTTTCGTATTTGACTTAATGCCATTTTCCCACTGGTCCAGTTTATCCAGGTCTGCATAGTCATAAGTAATGCCCCATTTGGAAAAAATATTATTGAGCAGCTGGTGTGTAGAACCGAATACAGAACGGCTCGACAGCACATGATCTCCCGATTTCAGGAAAGCAGCAAAAGTAGTGAAGATCGCAGCCATCCCGCTTGCGGTGGCCCAGCCTGTTTCCGCACCCTCCAAAACCGCCATCTTTTCGATCAGTTCGTCAGTATTCGGATTGGCATAGCGGCTGTAAACATTACCTTCTTTTTCATTGGCGAACAGGGCGCGCATTTCCTCAGCATCGTCAAATTTGTAACTTGAGGTAAGGTACAAAGGCACAGAATGCTCTTTATAATGGCTTCTTTCGGCCTGTAAACGGATGGCCAGGGTTTCAAAATTCTCTTCCTGCATTTTAAATTTGTATCAAAATATTAAGTATCAAGCTAACAACCCGTGTTATTTGCTGCTATTGTTAATTGTATAAGTAAAGTTCAATTGCGCTGAACGCCCCAGGATATTGGACACAGAGCAGTATTTATCAAAGGTTAAAGCCAAAGCCCGCTCCACTTTTTGCACGCTCAGCTCCCCGTAAAGGTCAAAGTGTATGTCGATGACGTCAAATATCGGCGGCATCTCTGCCTCTTTTCGCGTGGCCTTAATGTTGATCTTCAGATCATCCAGCGGCTCCTTTTGCTTGGTCAGTACATTGACCATATCAATCCCGCTGCAACCACCGAGGCCTACCAGCAGCATTTCCATTGGCCTGAAGCCTTTGCCCGTACCGCCTATGGCTTCCTTGGCATCCAGCTCTACTTTAAAACCTGTGGAATTCTCCGCTTCAAAATTAAATTTACCGCTTTTACGTACTAAATTGATCTCCATTATTGCTCGTTCAATATTAATTGTTCTGTTTGCCGGTACCAACCCGGTTTCACACACCATAAAAAACCTGATTATCCTTTTCCAGCCCAGTTAGCCTGACAGGCGATCTAAAGATCCCAAATACAGATGAACCGCTGCCGCTCATCGCTGCATACATTGCACCTGCATTGTAAAGCCTGGTTTTGATCTGTTCTGTTTCCGGATATTTCATAAAAACCGGGCCCTCAAAATCATTCTTCAGACCCGTTTTCCAGTTTTCCAAAGGCAAATGTATTAAATCTTTCAGCGAAGTGCTAGGAATTGAAGGTGTAATTCCCAGGTAAGCGGCTGCAGTAGACACATGGACGGGCGGTTTCACCAATACGAGGTAATAATTTGACAAATCTATGTCGAGCGGGGCGAACTGATCGCCCCTGCCAAAAGCATACACCGGCTTGTTTTGGATAAAGAAGGCACAGTCGGCGCCCAACGGCCTGGCATAATCCTCCATTTGCGAAACAGACAAGCCTAATCCAAATTTATCATTGACCAGTTTGATCAGAAAAGCAGCATCGGAAGACCCGCCGCCCAGTCCGGCTCCGACAGGAATGTTTTTCAATAAAGTGATCTTTTGCGGGGGCAAAGCAAAATCCTGCTGCAGTGTCTCAAAAGCCTTAAAACAAATATTGTCCCGGGTGTCTCCGGGAATATCAGTTCCTTTGACCTCGCAGCCGTTTTGATCCGCATCGGTCAGTTCGACTACATCATAGATCTTCACCGGGTAAAATACCGTTTCCAGATTATGGTAACCATCCGGTCTTTTTTCAGTAACATGGAGCCCAAGGTTGATCTTGGCATTGGCAAATGCGAGCATAAATAACCAGATTTTGTTTAATTTGCCAAACTTACGAAAAGGCCGTCTTAAGAGCAACGCATGAACGGTTGATTTTCTATACTTTCTGCTACTGGTATGCCACCTTTCTGATACCTTATCTTCATGACTTCTTCACAACCCCATCTAGGGGGTTGCTAGGGGGTTGCATGACCCCTGGGCCCCGCAATCATCGAGGAACAGCTATTGTGGATCCTCCAGCTGATGCGGAGCGGAATCAGAAGCACGTAGGCAGCAATGCAAAAGCAAGATATACCCGATACAGTTCTCGAAGATATTCCCTACTTTTGTTTGCGCGGACAAGAACATTTTTTTAGCATTTCAATGAAGCAATATTTAGATTTGATGCAGCACGTGCTGGATCACGGCACACAAAAACATGACCGTACCGGAACGGGCACCATCAGCGTATTCGGCTACCAGATGCGGTTTAACCTGCAGGACGGCTTTCCGATGGTCACCACAAAAAAACTGCACCTGAAATCGATCATTCATGAACTGATCTGGTTTTTGACCGGAGACACCAATATCAAATACCTGAAAGACAACGGGGTGAGGATCTGGGACGAATGGGCAGATGCAGACGGCAATCTGGGGCCCGTATATGGCTCGCAATGGCGCTCATGGCCTAAACCTGATGGCGGACACATTGATCAGATCGCTAAGATCGTTGATGCCATTAAAAACAACCCTGATTCCAGAAGGATCATCGTCTCTGCCTGGAATGTTGCGGAAGTCGACAATATGGCCCTGCCGCCTTGCCATGCTTTTTTTCAGTTCTATGTGGCCGACGGCAAACTGAGCTGCCAGCTGTACCAGAGGAGTGCCGATATATTTTTAGGCGTGCCTTTTAATATTGCTTCTTATGCACTGCTGACCATGATGGTTGCCCGGGTATGCGGCCTGGCTTACGGAGATTTCATCCACACACTTGGCGATGCACATTTGTACAACAACCACATCGAGCAGGCGAAACTGCAACTGGGCCGTGAGCCCAAAGAACTTCCGGCCATGGAGATCAACCCTGAGGTAAAGGATATTTTTGATTTCAAATTTGAAGATTTCACTTTGAAAGGTTACGATCCGCACCCGCACATTAAAGGGGCAGTAGCCGTATGACGGTCAGTATAGTAGTAGCTATCGGCGAAAACAATGCCATAGGTAAGGACAATGAACTGCTATGGTACCTCCCTACTGACCTGAAACATTTCAAAACGATCACCAAAGGGCATACGATCATCATGGGCCGCAAGACCTTTGATTCTATAGGAAAGCCGCTGCCGCACCGGCGCAACATTGTGATCACCCGGTCCGCAGACCTGGAGATCAGCGGTGCAGAAGTGGTCAATACGGTAGATGAAGCACTGGCGTGCTGCGCCGGTGAGAAAGAGGTTTTTATAGTAGGCGGCGCCGAGATCTATAAACTGGCCATGGAAAAAACAGACCGTATCTATCTGACGACCGTACACCAGTCCTATGAAGCAGATGCTTATTTTCCGGAAATAGACCATAACCTCTGGAAGGAGACAGCAACCGAAAGGCATGAGCCAGACGGAGTTAACAATTTGGCCTTCACCTTCTCCACATTGGAGCGTGTTTAGCACAGCCAAACAATACCTAACATTTGCCGGCGCAAATAGTTTTGAGCCCCATAATAAAAAATTCATAACGTGGCCTATTATTTAAAAAAATAATTAGATTTGCCGACTTGTTAAAAAACAGATATAGCTGATATAGACTAATAACTACAAACAAATGCAGGGTAAAGGTTTTATTAAATTTCTGGCAATACTATTGGGTATTGTCTGTGTGTATTCTCTCTCATTCAACTTCGTTACCTCTAAAGTTGAAAAAGACGCAAAGGCTTTTGCCAAGGGTGATGTAAATAAGGAAAAAGCTTATTTAGACTCTATGGCCACTGTACCGGTTTATCCGCTTCTAGGATTTAACTACCAGTTTTGTAAAGAAAAAGAGATCAACCTTGGGCTTGACCTTAAAGGTGGTATGAACGTAACGATGGAGATATCGTTGGCTAATCTGGTTAAATCACTGGCAAACGAATCTGATGATGCCAATTTAAACCTTGCGATAAAAAATGCACAGGCACAGACCAGTGCCGGCGGTAAAGATTTTATTTCTGCCTTCGTAAACGAATTTGAAAAAATAAATCCTAATGGAAAACTGGCCGATTATTTTTCAAACCAGGATAACGCTTCGGTTTTAAAACCAAATGCCACTAACAAAGAGGTAAAGGCTTTCCTGACAAAGGAAGCCGATAACGCGATAGACCGTTCATTTATCATTATCCGCAGCCGTATTGACGGATTTGGAGTGGTGAGTCCGAACATGCAAAAGCAGGAGGGCACAAACCGGATCCTGATTGAATTGCCAGGTGTTGACGAAAATGCCAAGCAACGTGTACGTAAATTGCTGTCCGGCTCTGCAGAGCTGCAGTTCTGGCATGTTTACAACAATGAAGAAGTTTATCCGATTATGGAGAACATCAACAGAACACTTGCCGCTTCATTGAAAAGCACTGATACTGCAGCTGTTGCTAAGGATACTGCGGATACTGCTGCTAAATCAGAAAGCAAACTGGCAGGTCTGGCCAAAGCAAAAGATACCAAAGATACATCAACAACCGCCAAAATACTGGAGCAGGCAAAATCTAATCCTTTGTTTGCTGTGATGACCCCTCCTTCTTCTATTGCGGAAAACGGACAACAATCTTTGCGTCCGGGGCCAGTTGTGGGTTGGGTTGCTCAAAAAGATACAGCTAAAGTAAACGCCTTCTTCAAAAGACCGGAAATTGCATCCATCATCCCTCAGACCTATAAGTTCATGTGGGGTGTAAAACCCGCTGATCTGGGTGTTGAAAATACCAGTAAGATTTTTGAACTGTACGCGATAAAAGTAACTTCGCTTGACGGGAAACCGGATCTGGGCGGTGAAGCAGTAAGCAATGCACGTGACGATTTCAGCAGCGAGGACAACAAACCGGAAGTGACCATGTATATGACCGGTGAAGGTGCTGCCAAATGGAAAAAAATGACTGCAGAGGCCTTTGCTACGAAAGGTGCTATTGCCATCGTACTCGATAATCAGGTTTATTCTGCACCATCGGTAAACGGAGAAATTCCGGGCGGCGTTTCTCAGATCTCCGGAAACTTTAAACCTGAGGAAACCAAAGATTTGGCCAATGTGCTGAAGGCTGGTAAACTACCTGTGCCTGCGCACATCGTTGGTGAGTATGTGGTGGGTCCGACCCTTGGTCAGGAATCTATCAACAGCGGCCTGATCTCATCTATTGTTGGCTTGATCGTGGTACTGATCTTCATGGCTATTTATTACAGCAAAGCGGGCTGGGTAGCCAACATCGCTTTGGTAACCAATTTATTCTTCCTGATCGGTGCCATGACTTCTTTAGGAGCCGTGTGGACCTTGCCTGGTATTGCCGGTCTGGTATTGACTATCGGTATGGCGGTAGATGCCAACGTATTGATCTATGAGCGTATCAAGGAAGAGCTTGCAGCAGGTAAGGCTGTCCGTCAGGCAATTGCCGATGGTTACAGCAATGCGTATTCTGCAATCATTGACTCTAACATTGTCACTTTAATAACAGGTATTATTCTATTCTATCTGGGTACGGGACCGATCAAGGGTTTTGCTACTACATTGGTATTGGGTATCATTACATCACTTTTCACGTCGATCTTCATCACCCGTCTGGTATTCGAAGGCTTACTGAAAAAAGATGGTAAGATATCTTTCTCTATTCCTTTTACGGCAAACATTTTCAAAGACTCTAACTTCAACTTTGTAAGCGGCCGACGTAAGTTTTACATCTTCTCCTCTGTCATCATCATAGCAGGTATCATCTCCATCTTCACGAAAGGATTTAGCCTGGGTGTAGATTTTAAAGGCGGGCGTGCATATGTTGTTCAGTTTGAAAAAGACATCAGTACGATTGACGTGAGAGACGCACTGGATGATCAGTTTGGTCAGGCGCCAGAGGTGAAAACTTTTGGTATTGGCAATCAGGTAAGGATCACTACTTCTTATCTGATAGACCAGAATGACGAAAACGTTGACGACCAGGTTGAACAAAAACTGGCTGCCGGCCTAAAAAGCTTAAAGAACCCGTATCAGATTAAGGATGCGCAGAAGATCGGGCCAACAATGGCCAATGACATTAAAACCTCTGCCATTTATGCGGTATTGCTTGCTATCGTAGCGGTATTTATTTACATCGTGATCCGGTTCAAAAATGTTCAGTTTGGCCTGGCGGCGGTGATTGCATTGTTACATGACGTACTGGTATTGCTGGCGATCTTCTCTATCTTCAATGGCTGGCTGCCGTTCTCACTGGACATTGACCAGCAGTTTATTGCGGCAATCCTTACCGTAATGGGATACTCCATGAACGATACCGTGGTAGTATTTGACCGTGTAAGGGAATACCTTGGTCAGAGCCGTCATAAAAACGAGGATATGCCGACTATTGTAAACAATGCGTTAAACAGCACCCTTAACCGGACTGTGGTTACTGGTTTGTGCGTGATGCTTGCTTTACTGGTATTGTTCTTCTTCGGTGGCGATATTTTAAGAGGTTTCTCATTCGCGATGCTAATTGGTGTCATCTTCGGTACCTATTCATCATTATTCGTTGCAACTCCATTTGTGGTCGAGTTTACGCGCAAAAGAGACGATCAGGTATATAAATAACGTTTTATAGACTATAAGGTAAAAAAAGGCATCCTGTTTGGATGCCTTTTTGTTTGTTGTGTATCTTTGTCCCAGCTAACACAGGAATTTCATAAACTGACGAATAAATGCAGCAACCAGTTAAATTGATTGAATGCCCAAGGGATGCCATGCAGGGCATCCATGATTTTATCCCTACCGATCTTAAGGCCGCATACATCAACCTGCTCCTGCAGGTAGGATTTGACACCATAGATTTCGGAAGTTTTGTATCACCAAAAGCCATCCCCCAACTGCGCGACACGAGGGAAGTTTTAGCAAAACTTGATCTTTCCGTCACCTCTTCAAGCCTGCTTGCCATTGTTGCCAATTTAAGAGGTGCTCAGGAGGCGGTATCGTTTGAAGAGATCAATTACCTGGGTTTTCCTTTTTCTATCTCTGAAACCTTCCAGCAAAGAAATACGAATACGACTATCCTGCAATCCATGGATACTGTAAAACAGATGCTGGAACTTTGCGACAGGAATGGCAAGACTGCAGTGGTCTATCTTTCTATGGGCTTTGGAAATCCCTACGGAGATCCCTGGAATGCGGAGATACTGGAGCGCTGGGCTGGTCAGCTGGTAGACAACGGGGTAAAGATCCTTTCTTTGTCGGACACTACCGGGGTCTCCTCGCCCGAGAAAATAAAAACAATATTGCCGGCGCTGGTCACAAAGTTCAGCACAACAGAAATTGGCCTGCATTTGCACAGCACTCCTTCGACCCGCCTGGAGAAAATAGAAGCTGCATATGCATGCGGCTGTACGCGCTTTGACAGTGCACTGAAGGGTTTGGGGGGCTGCCCCATGGCAGCAGACGACCTGACAGGCAACCTGGCCACAGAAGACCTGATCAGCTACCTGAACACCAAGGGTCTATCTTTAAATCTTGATATGGATAAATGGCAGGAAGCTCTGGCTTTTTCTTCCAGGGTGTTTTTGTAAGCTGAAATATCTTTTTATAATTTTTTCACCATTTTAAGATGCTGGATGCCTGCTTCTTCAAACTGCTCGCCTTCGGCGATGAATCCAAACCTGGAGTACATGCGCATCGCATCAAGCTGGGCATTGAGGTAAATGTAGCCGGCATCCCCGGGCAGGTCAGACAAAGCCGCAGCAACCAGGGCTTGTCCTATCCTTTTACCCCTGTGTTCCTTTAAAACAGCAAAGCGTTCCAGCTTGTAGCCCTTATCTGTTTTGCGCCAGCGGCAGGCGCCGCATGGTTCTCCGTTTAATAAAGCGAGAAAGTGTACAGATTCTTCTTCATGTTCCCATTCCAGTTCAGGCGGACAGTTCTGTTCATCTACAAAAACAGTTTTTCTTACCGCAAAAACTTTTTCCAAGTCGTCTTTGCTATGTACTTTGTTTACCTGAAGTGTTTCCATAGTGATAATTGCTTAATTAAAGAGATGATATAAAGATAATGTTTTCTTGTGTTTCGTAATGATTATATCTCAGTCATCATTATACTGCAGGGCATCATAAAATAAAAAAAGCGCCTTAAGTATTCTCAAGGCGCTTTGTATTCTATATTCTATAAACAATTACAGTTTATCACTGGCGTCTTTACAATTTAAATCTTCAAACGCTTGTTTCAGGCGCGCAACGAATTGCTCTTCGCCTTTACGTAACCAAACACGCGGATCATAGTATTTTTTGTTGGGCTTGTCTTCGCCGTCCGGATTACCGATCTGGCCCTGAAGATAGGCTTCATTGGCTTTATAATAATCTAAGATGCCTTCCCAGAATGCCCATTGCATATCTGTATCAATATTCATTTTGATGGCACCGTAAGAAATGGCCTCTCTGATCTCTTCCTGAGAAGAACCTGAACCACCGTGGAATACAAAATTGATTGGTTTTTCAGCAGTTAATCCCAGTTTCTCTTTGATATAATCCTGAGAGTTCTTAAGAATTACCGGCTGCAACTTCACGTTGCCCGGTTTATATACGCCGTGAACATTACCAAAAGCGGCTGCTACGGTAAATTTGTCGCTGATCTTGCTCAGTTCTTCATAAGCATAAGCTACTTCAGAAGGCTGGGTATAAAGTTTAGAACTGTCTACATCGCTGTTATCCACTCCGTCTTCTTCACCGCCTGTTACACCAAGCTCGATCTCAATGGTCATTCCCATTTTAGACATACGCTCCAGGTATTTGGCAGAGATCTCCATGTTTTCTTCAATTGACTCTTCAGAAAGATCCAGCATGTGCGAAGAGAACAATGGTTTTCCGTGTTCAGCGAAGAACTGCTCACCATGGTCCAGCAATCCGTCGATCCATGGTAAAAGTTTTTTGGCAGCATGGTCAGTGTGCAATACGACAGCTACACCATAGTGTTCAGCCAATAAATGAACGTGTTTAGCAGCAGATACTGCACCTAAAATGCAGGCTTTCAAACCATCATTATTTAATGTCTTACCGGCATAAAACTGTGCTCCGCCATTAGATAATTGTATAATTACCGGTGAATTAACCGCTTTGGCAGTTTCCATCACTGCGTTTATGGTGTTTGTGCCGGTAACATTTACTGCTGGTAATGCAAATTGATGTTTTTTTGCCTGTTCAAACAATTCCTGAACGGCATCTCCGTAAACTACGCCCTTGTAACCTTTTAAACTCATCTTTAATATTTTAATGTACGCCGAAGTTATGAAAAATATCATTTTTGGCAAAGGTAAAGCGCATTATTTTGCATTAATATGCTTTCTTTCAGCACATTTTCATCCCAGGCTAATATGAAAGGGAGGGCGTTCTCCGGTCATTAAAAACAACCTTAAACTGTTCTCATTTTTTTTTGTTTCTTTGTAGTCGCATTTTTCAGGAAATAACATGGCTTGGTCTAAGAGAGAAAAAAAAGGTATCAGTACCCTTACAGAAGAAAAAAAAGAAGCACCAGACGGTTTATGGA
>NZ_DATHGC010000290.1:0-8774 GCF_035317785.1 Pedobacter sp.
TTTATCTGGGGATCAAAGCTTGTGTAAAAGAAGTATTTGGTACGGATATGCTGGCCGGACGTTCTGTGGTGGTTCAGGGGATTGGAAATGTGGGCGAGCACCTCGTAGAACTGCTCAGAGCAGAAAACGTAGAAGTTTACATCAGTGACATCAACGAGGAACGCCTGCAGCATGTGGCCCGCACTTATAAGGCCAAGCCTGTTCCTGCTGACAAGATCTTTGGCCTGAACGCCGATATCTATGCCCCTTGCGCGCTCGGAGCTACAGTAAATGATAAGACCATCGACAAAATGAAGTTTGCCATTATCGCAGGTTCGGCCAATAACCAGCTTGCTGATGAGCAGATTCATGGAAAAATGCTGCTCGATAGGGGCATTTTATTTGCTCCTGACTACCTGATCAATGCGGGCGGTCTGATCAGCTGCTATTCAGAACTGACCGGCTATGGAAAAAAACGCACCATACAGCTCACTGAAAATATTTATAATGCGACAAGAGACGTGATCAGGATGTCTAAAAAAGACAATATTCCGACAATATGGGCAGCCAACCGACTTGCAGAACAACGAATAATTGACATCAAAAAAATAAAATCATCATTTTAATAAACCCGGTAATTTACCACTCGTTCTTACATTCATGTTAAACAGAAGGCACTTAAGAATAAAAGCTCTGCAAAATATATTTGCTTGGCACATGACAGACAAAAAGGATCTAGCTTCTTCAAAAAAGGCGCTGATGCAAAGTATTGACAATGTATATGAAATGTACATCTGGATGCTCTCGCTTTTGGCAGAGGTGACCGAATACACGGGGATCGATGCTACAGAAAGGGCCAACAAGCATTTGCCTACGGAAGAAGACCTTAATCCTAACCTCAAACTGCTGAACAATAAGTTTGCAGTTACGCTCAAAGAGAACCCGGAGTTCATTGCGGCAGTAAAGAAATACAGGATCAACTGGATGGCGGACCCGGAATTTGTGAAAGCAATATTCAATACCCTGAAAGTTACGCCTGAATACACAGCTTATCTGGCCGATCCCGACAACAGCCTTGAAGAATCCAAGACCATCATTAAATACATCTTTAGAAAAGTTATCCTGAAAAGCCACAATATCATCCAGGCTTTTGAAGACAAATTCATCAACTGGAGTGTGGATAAAGAGGTGATGCAGGGCATGGTGGCTAAAACCATCAAAAATTTTACATCTGAGGATCCTTTTGCCAATAAACTGACGCCAATAAGCCAGGATTGGGACGAGGACGGTAAATTTGTCGAGGACCTGTTCATCTACACGCTTAGAAATGATAAAGATTATCAGGCACTTATCGCGGAGAGGACCAAGAACTGGGAATCTGAAAGGATTGCTTTAATGGATACCATACTCATGAAAATGGCCATCTGTGAGCTGATGAATTTTCCATCTATCCCTGTAAAAGTAACCATTAATGAATATCTTGATCTGTCAAAAGATTACAGTACACCAAAAAGTAATTCATTTATTAACGGTATCTTGGACAAAATAATGGGTGACCTTAAAAGAACCAACAGTATTAAAAAGGTTGGCCGGGGATTAATAGAAGAATAAAAAATGAAAAAGATCTTACTGGTAGCATTAACTGCTTTAGCATTTGCTTCATGTCAGCAAAAAACCGAGAGCACATCAACTGGTACAGACAGTACTGCTGTTGCTGCTCAAACCAAGGACGCCGACACGTTAAACCCGGGAGGCCCGGTACTTAATTTTGCTGTCGAAAATTACAATTTCGGAAAAGTAAAAAAGGGGGAGAGCGTGTCTTACAGTTTTAAGTTTAAAAATACAGGCAGAATTCCGCTGATCATTAAAGATGCCGTTGCCATGTGCGGCTGCACTGTACCGGAGCCGCCGAAAGAGCCGGTTCAACCCGGTGCATCGAGTGAACTGAAGGTGGTATTTGACAGCACCGGAAAACCTGTCGGGGAATTTAAAAAGGGGATTACGGTTACCTCCAATGCACTCAACAGTACCGTACAGCTCCTGATAACGGGAGAAATTACAGAAAAATAAATATAAGACAGATATGATATCAACAGTAATATTACAGGCCGCAGGTGGAAGCAGCAGTATGCTGAGTACTTTAATACCAATGGTTTTGATCATGGTAGTGTTTTACTTCTTCATGATCAGGCCCCAGGTTAAAAAGGCCAAAGACCACAAGAAATTAATCGGGGAGCTAAAAAAAGGCGATAAAATTGTCACTACTGCAGGAATTCACGGAAGGATTGCGGATATGAACGATACGACTTTTTTGATTGAAGTAGAAGGTGGCACTAAAATCCGCTTTGATAAAACGGCGGTATCTTTAGACGCAACAAAAGCTGCGGCCCCTAAAGTAGATCTAGCTAAAACGGATGCCAAAGCCTAACAGCAACACTTATTTTAAAAAGCCGCCCATATTTGGAGCGGCTTTTTTGTTTTAGTAAATTCGATCCTAAAATATTTTTGTTTACTTTACCGCCATGCCGTTTATAAAACTTACAAAAATAGAACGAAAGCGTATACTGACGTTGCTGACTTGTTTGTTGATGGCGATAGGGGCCTGGTTGTTCCTGTCTTTAAAGAATAAATATGTATATACGGCCAAAACGGTACTGGTCTACAAAAATTTCCCCCAAAAACGTGCATTTCATGCCCTGCAGTCTGATACAGTTGACCTGCAGGTGGAGGGTACAGGATGGCAGCTGTTATTTGCCAGGCTGAGGATTAAGCCACAGTCCATTGCCATTAGCCTGGAAAAACTAAACAGCCGGAATTTCATTTTATTTTCAGAGCAGCTTTACAATGTTAACAAGCAGCTCGAGAGCTCACAAAAGATAATTTCTGTCAGACCGGACACGCTCTACTTTGATTTCTCTGAAAGAACTGTAAAACGGGTTCCGGTAAAACTGGTCTCAGATTTTACATTTGTAAAGCAGTATGGCATTTCCAGTGATATTGAGCTTGTTCCGGAATATGTAACCCTGTCAGGCCCTGGACAGGAACTGGAAAAAATAAAATATTGGGCGACGGATACACTGACATTGAAAGAGCTGCAGCGCACCGATGTATCAAGGGTAAGCATGCTGGGCAACAGGATGAAAAATGTGAATATTTTTCCTTCGAGCGTTGAAGTGAAAGTTCCTGTTGATGAATTTACTGAAAAAACACTGGAGCTCCCCGTAGCGGTCATCAACAATAAGGAATACTATGACATCAAATTTTTTCCCAGGAAAGTGAAGGTCACTTTCCTGGTGGCACTTTCAAAATATCAGACCATCAACGAGAATTTCATGGATGCTGTGGTCGATATTGATGACTGGAAAATACGTAAACACAATCAGCTTAGGGTTACACTCAGCCGTTTCCCGGACTATTGCACGCTGATAAAGATCAGTCCGGACAAAATAGATTTTATTATAGAGAAATAATGCTTAAAGTAGGAATTACGGGAGGAATAGGCAGCGGGAAAACTACGGTTTGCAAGATTTTTGAAACATTGGGCATTCAGGTGTTTTATGCCGATACGGCGGCGAAGCAAATCATGGTCGAAGATGCCATCCTTATTGACGGTATAAAAAATACTTTCGGAAAGGAAAGTTATTTTAATGATGGCGCGTTAAATAACAAGCACATCGCAAATATTGTTTTTAACAATACTGAGGAGCTGGCAAAACTGAATGCCATGGTTCATCCGGCTGTATTCAGGGCCTTTAACGGCTGGACAGCGGCGCTGCCTCCTGAAACGTCTTATGTTCTTAAGGAAGCGGCACTTCTATTTGAAAGCGGTTCATACCAGTTGTGCGATCTGAATATCCTGGTTGTCGCACCTGAAAAATTAAAGCTGGACCGTGTGATGCAGCGTGATGGTGTCAGTGCTGATGCGGTAAAAGCGCGGATGGACAAGCAGTTTACCGACCGGCAAAAACTCAAGCTGGCGGATCACATCATCCAGAATAACGAAAGCGAATCTTTGATTGAACAAGTACTCCGGCTGCATCAGGTGTTCTTAAGCACAAACTTATAGATGAGAATATTAGATGATTTTATAGTGATCGACAATATCGGTCTGTATTGCAGTTATGGAAAATTTTACCTGGATCCCAAAGAACCGGTAAAGCACGCCGTGATCTCGCACGCCCATGGTGATCATGCTGTAGGAGGTAACCTGGAGGTTTACTGTACTGAAGCCACTTCACTTTTTATGCTGCACAGGTATAAGAAATTTGCGGGCGGAGCATTTCACATCAGTAATTATCATAAAGTATTTGAGGTAAACGGGGTCAAGATCAGCTTTATTCCTGCCGGCCATATACTGGGTTCGGCAATGGTACTGATGGAATACAATGGCATAAGGTATCTTTATACCGGGGATTATAAACTGCAGCCCGACAGGACTTGTGAGCCGGTTGAATTTGTCAGCGCACATGTGCTGATCACGGAGACTACTTTTGCGGATCCGGATACGCAGCATCCTGCTGCTGAGCAGGAGATCCTGAAGCTCAGTTCAACGCCGAACAACATCATGCTGGGCGCCTATGCGCTTGGAAAGTGTCAGCGCCTGATCAGTCTGATCAGCGATCATTGTCCAGAAAAGAGGATATTGCTGCACCACAGCATGATGCCGTTTGTGAAAATATATGAACAGATGGGCATGAATGTGGGCGGATATGAGGTTTATGACCGTAAAGTAATGAAGAGCAATCTTACGGGTATGATCTATATGGTGCCGCCAATGGTATTCAGGAGCTATTTTAAGGCCATCAACGTCGTAAGGGTGTTTGCAACGGGCTGGAAGCACCTGCAGAGCGGCCATGAAATACAGTTGTATATCTCTGATCATGCGGACTGGAACGACATTGTCACTACAATAGAACAGGTTAACCCTCAGCAGGTTTGGACCAATCACGGGAATGGATTGCAATTGCAGAAGCATTACGAAAAAAGTTTGGTCGTTAAATTGCTTAACTGATGCGGGAAGGTATAGACTTTTATTTCGATGAAAATGGTTTCATGGTTTTCACTGAGGCTTACCATTTAAAGAGGGGCTATTGCTGCAAGAATAAATGCAGGCATTGTCCATGGGGGTTTGGCAAGGAAAAAGTAAAAGATACACCTGACAAAAAGCTATAAAGTAGAAGTAATCAGATATGCAATTGCAGAAAGAAACCCATACAACTCAGTTCGAGAGTGAACACCAGCAGGCTATAGTGAATGTTTTATATACCTATACCTGGTGTATTGACAGGTTAAAGCAGGTTATTGTGCCTTACGAGATTACCACACAGCAATTCAATATTTTAAGGATACTGAGGGGCCAGTATCCCAAACCCTCGACCATAAACCTGCTCAGGTCCAGGATGCTGGATAAAATGAGTGATGCTTCGAGGATCGTGGAGCGCCTGGTCCAAAAAGACCTTGTATTTAAAAAAGCAAACGGGTCTGACAAGCGCGCAGTCGACATTTTGATCAGCGCCAGGGGCCTGGAACTGCTCAGCCAGATGGATGAGGAAGTCAGCATCTCCGGTATTGTTTCTTCAAATCTGACCGAAAATGAAGCCGCACAATTGAATGTCCTGCTGGATAAAATGAGAGGCTAGTGTGTATGTGCTGAGGTAAAATAGCCGATCAGTGCGATGCCTATACCACATAAAACAGCAATCATTTTTCTTTTGCTCACCTTATGGTCTACACTTGATTCAAACAGGATCGTAGTAGAGATGTGCAGAAATATACCAATCACTATACCCATGATCTTATTGAAGTAGTCTTCCACACCGCCAATGGTGCCGTTGCTGAGGCCGTAACTTACATAGAAGCCCAGTGGAGCCATCAGTGCAAAAACAGAAATATAAATAATGATATTCCTTTTGTTGAAATGGTTTTGCATCAATATACTGGCTAATGCGAATGCTGCCGGAATATGGTGCAGCGCGATACCGAATATCAATGCATTGTGCTGGTCTTTGGCCAGAGGCATTCCTTCTAAAAAGGCGTGTAAACACAGGCTGATCATAATGCCGTACGGAAATGCATGGCTGCCGTGGTGCTTGTGGATATGACCGTGTTCTACTCCTTCTGAAAACTGTTCCAGGAAAACCTGGAGTAAAAAGCCCACCAATATGAATATTCCGATCTCTTCATGGTCTGAGCCGTTGTAGGCATCAGGGATGAGGTGCAGCACCGTAATGGCAAAAAGATATGCCCCGCTGAAAGAAAGGATAAGCTTTAAAAGCTGGGATTTATCGCTTTTAACCAAAAAAATGGCGGCACCGCCTAAAAAAGCACTAAGAAATAGTATAAATATCTTCCAGATTTCCATTATAATGTGGGTTGTAGCGTTTTGTATAATTTTGAGGTCGTTAGCCCGATTAGCGTTCCCAGTATTGCCCCTGCCAGTGTATCCAGCGGATAATGGACACCCACATAGATCTGAGAAAAGGAGATGATAAAAGCCCAGGCCAGGCCAAGCGGAAGGACCGGTTTCCACCTGCTGTAAAATACAATGATCAGGAATATCGCGATCGCAAAATGATTTGTGGCATGTGCTGAAGGAAAGCTGTAGCCGCTTCCGCAGGGTACGCGGTGAATGATCTCATCGACAAGGCCGGGTTCGTTGCAGGGTCTCAGCCTCACTACAAATGGTTTGATCAGTCTTGATGCCAGGAGATCGCCCATGGCAAATGTAAAGAGCAGCATTCCAATAATGTACCATCCTTTTTTTTTGTATTCCCTAAAACAGAAAATAATGATGAACAAGTATAAGGGTGCCCAGGTAAATCTGTTGCGCATGATCGGAAGGAGCCAGTCAAAAAACGGATTGCTGAGTCCCCTGTGGATCTCTAAAAAGAGATCGGTATCAAATTGCATCAGGCCCTCTATCATGCTTTTTTACAGATTAAGATCAAGCGGTCAGATTTCTCCGCATCGTAAGGATCCAGGCCGTAGCTGCCGAATGTAGCACTGATGTGCAGGCCGCTCTTCTCAAACATGCGCTCAAAATCTGCCAGAGTAAAAGCCTGTACGCGCTCTTCGAAAGCATAAACTTTGTTTCTGTGTTCAAAATTAATATGCTTGATGATTTTCCCGTCTGACACAAATTTATGCAGGTGAAACTCTATGCCTTCCAGGGTTTTGATTTCCTGGCTGGTCAGGTTTTTGAGGATCTTTTGGGTGTTGAAGTAATCTATAACTAAAGTGCCGTCAGCTTTGATTCCTTTTCTAAAAGATTTCAGCGCATTCACATGGTCTTTTTCTGTTTCAAAATATCCAAAACTGGTAAACATGTTGAGCGCAATATCAAAATAATTAATAAATGCCAGCCTGCGCATATCGTGAACAAAAAAATGCAGGTTTTTTTGTTCAAACTGCTGCGCGTATTTAATGCTTTGCTCAGAAAGATCAATACCGGTTACATCATATCCTTTTTTGTGTAGATATACGGCATGCCTGCCTCTGCCGCAGGCAATGTCCAGTATCCTGGAATTTGCATTTGGTTTTAAATAGGCGGAAAGGTTATCAATCAGAAATTCTGCTTCGGCATCGTCCCGCTGGCTATATAAAATATGATAAAAAGGCGAGTTGAACCAATATTGAAACCATTTTCGCTGCATAGAGCTGTATTTTTGATGTTTTAGAAAAATACAAAGATAGTATTTTGAAATGCATACGGCAGGATTATTTGGGGAGTAGTTAAAGTTTTAATCGTGTAATTTTCTTTGCAGGGATAAACCTAAAATAAGTCGTTTCCTGTTTTTTTGCTACTTTTGAAAAAAAACAAATACTTTGACACTTATAAAATCTATCTCTGGTATCAGGGGAACAATCGGTGGTATAGCCGGTGATGGTTTAACCCCAATTGATATCGTAAAATTTACTGCTGCTTATGGTTCATGGGTAGTCAGCAAGACAAATAACAAAAAGATCGTGCTGGGCAGAGATGCCAGGATCTCCGGCGAAATGGTGAATAACCTGGTTATCGGCACCTTACAGGGCTTGGGTATAGAAGTGATCGACCTCGGTCTGTCCACGACACCTACTGTAGAGATCGCGGTGCCTTTGGAGCAGGCCGGCGGCGGTATTATTTTGACTGCCAGCCATAATCCCAAACAATGGAACGCCCTGAAACTGCTGAATGCCGATGGCGAGTTTATCAGTGATGCTGATGGAAAAGAAGTCCTGGACATTGCCGAAAGGGCTGAATTTGCATTTGCCGATGTAGACGCCCTGGGCAAAGTGACCAGCAACGATACCTATCTTCAAAAACACATAGATGTGATCCTTGCACTTCCGCTTGTGGATGTGGAGGCGATAAAGGCTGCCAACTTCAAGATCGCCATAGACTGCGTAAATTCTAGCGGCGGAATATTTATTCCCGCGCTGCTGAAGGCACTTGGGGTAAAAACCGTCTATGAATTGTACTGTGAACCTAACGGGCATTTTCCGCACAATCCTGAGCCACTGCCAGAAAACCTTACTGAAATCGCTAAGGTAGTACAAAGCAAGAATGCCGACCTGGGTATTGTAGTGGACCCTGATGTGGACCGCCTTTGCTTTGTCAATGAAGATGGAAGCATGTTTGGCGAGGAGTATACATTGGTTGCCGTAGCGGACTACATATTAAAAAATACACCGGGCAATTCAGTTTCCAACCTGTCATCGACCAGGGCATTGAGAGACGTGACTGAAAAAGCCGGCGGTGAGTACAACGCGGCAGCTGTGGGAGAGGTAAATGTGGTCAACAAAATGAAGGCGAC
>NZ_DATHGC010000291.1:0-15846 GCF_035317785.1 Pedobacter sp.
CAGACCAGGCTGGTTCTACAGCGCGTCGACTGATGACAAAGTAAAAACCCTCAAGCAGCTCGAATCCATCTACAACACATCAGTGGGCCGCAACAGCAACCTGCTGCTCAATGTTCCTGTAGACCGCGACGGACTGATTCATCCTGCAGATTCTACCCGTTTAATGGAGCTGCGGAAGTTCCTTGATGCGGCTTACAAGACAGATCTGGCTAAAGGAAAAAAAGTAACAGCTACCAATGTGAGGGGCAATGCCAAAACCTTTGCGGCACAAAACCTGACTGACGGATCGGACAAGTCGTACTGGGCCACAGACGACAAAGTGACCACAGCCTCACTCACTATAGACCTGGGACAGGCTACCGTGCTGAACCGGATCGTGCTCATGGAAAATATCCTGCTGGGCCAGCGTGTGAAATCTTTCTCTGTTGAATACTGGGACGATACAGCATTTAAAGAACTGGACAAGCAGACCACCATTGGTCATAAGCGAATTCTGACTTTTCCGAATATTAGTACCACTAAGATCCGTGTCAATATACTGGCTTCCAATGCCTGCCCGGCACTTTCTGCTATTCAATTGTATAAAGCACCTGATATTCAATAAATTTGGCCTACCTTTGCGCAAATTTTATGAAGAAGATCACTGACTACAGAAAACTATTGGGTGTACAGAAGGATGCCGAATTGAAGGAATTAAAAACCATTTACAGGAATTTGATGAAAGACTGGCACCCTGATAAATTTCAGGACAGCGAGGAAGCAAAGACAGAGGCGGAAACCAAAAGTAAAGAGATCATTGAGGCTTACCACTTTTTGGTGAGTATTGCTCCTGAGACGATTGCGCTTTCCAAAGAAGAGTATGACCAGACCACCGGCATATGCGGTATCGCAGATTTTAACTGGGCCGGCCTGGTACTGACTGTTCATTTCCTGGATGGCAGTGCTTATGAATATTTTGGTGTACCCAAAGCAGTTTATGTGAAACTGGTCAATGCAGATTCTCCGGGAAGATTTGCCCGCAGACACATCTTTAATGAATTTCCTTACAGAAATATAGCAAAACTGGCGACAGCTTAGTTTCGATAAAAAATATGTAAAAAGGCCCTTTGAATTATCGAAGGGCCTTTTTGTTGTGGTTTCCTTGCTGGGTGCGATTGGTAAATTTAACTGCGGGCTGTCTATAGAAGAAGATTTTGGTCAAAAATCGCGTTTATTTTTAGAAAACTTTATTGGAAATCGTGTTTATATCGCATTGAAATCGCTGCCAAATCCCAGAGTTGCGATATCCTTGCCGTATCATTACGATATAGCTGCGAGATGGTTGCCGTATCCGCAGATATGGCAACCATAACGGTGGGATCTTGCAAGGATAAGCCAACTCGCCGATTACTCCGGGATTTCCCTGGCTTTTCTCCCTAATCACCAGTTCTTAATAACTTTGGATCATTTGCCCGTCACGTTAGTACAGTGTCGGCTAAATATTTTAGTAAATTAATATAATGCTAATATATTTAGTTTTATATTTACGTTGATTTTAGTTGAATTTTCTTATGAGGGAGGAAAAGCAGATCATCCATATGGACCAGGATGCATTTTTTGTGTCCGTAGAGGTGCGAAAAAACAGTAACCTGATTGGCAAGCCTGTCATCATTGGCGGCACATCTGACCGGGGGGTGGTGACTTCATGCAGTTATGAGGCCAGGAAGTTTGGCGTCCATTCGGCAATGCCCTCGCGGATGGCGAAGCAGTTGTGTCCGCATGCGGTGTTCATTAGGGGCAATATGGAAGCGTATTCCAAAGCCTCTCATGAAATTACAGCCATCATCAAAGAAAAGGTGCCGCTTTTTGAAAAAGCAAGCATCGATGAGCACTATATTGATATGACTGGAATGGACAGGTTTTACGGCAGTATGAAATTTGCCCGTGAACTGCGAGATACCATCAAAAAAGAGTTGCACCTACCCATTTCCTTTGGGCTTTCGGTCAATAAAACGGTGTCTAAAATGGCCACCAATGAATGCAAGCCAAATGGTGAACTGGACATAGAAGCCCCTGTAGTCCAGTCTTTTTTAAATCCGCTTTCTATCCGGAAAATTCCCGGACTCGGGGAAAAGAGTTTTATCAGGCTCAGTGATATGGGCATTAAAAAGATCTTTACCCTGGCCCAGATCCATCCCGACCACATGAATGCCCTGATGGGAAAAAGCGGTCTTTCCCTGCTTCAGAAAGCTAAGGGCATAGATTATTCTCCGGTTGTACCTTATACGGAGCAAAAGAGCATCGGCACGCAATGTACTTTTAAAGCCGATACCATTGACATCAATACCATCAACAACCTGCTGACCTCCATGGTGATGGACCTTGCTTTTCAGCTCAGGGATAAAAATAAGCTGGCATCCTGTATCACGGTGACCATCAGGTATTCCAATTTTGAGGACGTGACCAAACAGGCAGTTATTCCTTATACTTCGCTGGACAGTACGATGATCCAGAAAGCTAAGGACCTGTTCAAACAGGTCTACATGAGGCGCATGCTGCTCAGGCTAGTGGGTGTTCGTTTATCGGGCCTGGTCAGTGGTTTTGAGCAGATCGACATGTACAGCGAATCAGCGGAACAGTATAGTTTGGTGCAGGCGATGGACCGGATCAAAAAGAAATATGGTGAAAGGTCGATCACAAGGGCCTCGGTTTTAAATCTGGAGATCTAGCTTATGTACCTCAGTTAATCTATATACAATTCACCCATGTACCTCAACGTCCACTCCCATTATAGTCTGCGCTATGGCACCATGCCGGTCGAAAGGCTGGTACAGGAAGCATTGAGTTGCGGGGTGACTAAGATGGCCATTACTGACATCAACAACTCGACCGGTGTGATGGAGTTTATGCGAGAATGCAATAGACGAGGGGTTAAGCCGGTCGGTGGCATGGAATTCAGAAAGGACAAAAAACTGCTGTATATCGGCATTGCCCGGAATAAAGAGGGCATGAAGGAGCTGAATGATTTCCTGACCTGGCACAATTTGAATCAGAAGGAACTGCCCGACAGGTCTCCGGATTTTAAAAACGCAGTGGTGATCTTTCCCTTTAGTGCGTTTAGCAAGGGTTCTTTTGACCAGCTTAACAAGAATTCTTTTAGCAAGGACCCGGTTGAATCTGATAAGAATTCTGGTCAGTTTAAAGACCTTGATGCTGTTCATAAAAATGACTTTAATCTGGTTTATAAAGAAGATTTTAATTCTATTGATAAAAGGGGTGGTATTCAGGGCGGTCTTTCTGAAAATGAATTTCTCGGGATTCGCTTTGATGAACTTCATGCCCTGCATGGGAAGGACATCAGTGTGTTGAAAGACAAGCTGGTCGCGCTGCAGCCGGTCTTTGTCGCGGACCGGATTGAATACCGTTTGCATGAATATTTGAGGGGAATAGACCTCAATACGCTGCTGACCATGGTGGAAGAGAAGGACAAATGCAGCAGTACAGACAGGTTCCTGCCGGCCGGAGAGCTGGAAGCCAGGTTTGCTAAATATCCTTTTATACTGGACAACACCCGCAAACTGATGGACAGCTGTGTGATGGATTATGCGCAGGGCAAGGTACATCTGAACCGGAAAACTTTTACCGGAGACAGGGAGGATGACCGGGCATTGCTGGAAAAACTGGCCTTGTCGGGTGTGGAGTATCGATACGGGAAGGGCAATAAAAAGGCTTTGAAAAAGGTGAAAGAGGAATTGAAGGTGATCCGGGACCTGGATTTTTGTGCTTATTTCCTCATTACCTGGGACATCATCAGGTATTCGATGTCGAAAGGGTACTATCACGTGGGCCGGGGTTCCGGGGCCAACAGTACCGTGGCCTTTTGTCTGCGGATAACCGATGTGGACCCGATGGAGCTGGATCTTTATTTTGAGCGGTTTTTAAATGCGCAGCGTACCTCTCCGCCTGACTTTGACATCGATTATTCCTGGGATGAACGGGAGGATGTTCAGGATTATATTTTTAAGCGCTATGGCAAGGAGCATACGGCTTTGCTGGGTGCTATGTCTACTTTCAAAGACCGCTCGGTGATCCGGGAGATCGGCAAGGTGATGGGTTTGCCAAAGGCAGAGATCGACAGCTTTACTGATCCTTCAAAAGTTGCGGAGAACCAGAACAATGCGACTTTTAAGAAGATACTGGCCATACAGGAAATGATGAGTTCAATGCCAAATCAGCGGAGTATTCATGCAGGCGGTGTGCTGATCTCGGAGGAACCCATCACCTATTATACTGCGCTGGATTTGCCGCCAAAGGGGATGCCTACGGTGCAATGGGATATGTATGAGGCGGAGGCGATAGGGTATGATAAATATGATATACTGAGTCAACGGGGCATTGGGCACATCAAAGAGGCGGTCAGGCTGGTGGAGGAAAATCAGCAGCGCAAGATTGATATTCACCAGGCGAAGCTTTTTATGAAGGACCCCAAGCTGAATAACAGGCTGAAATCGGGGAATAGTATTGGCTGTTTTTATATTGAATCGCCTGCTATGCGGCAACTGCTCTGCAAGCTGGGCTGCGACAATTACCTGACGCTTGTGGCGGCCAGCAGCATCATCAGACCAGGGGTGGCCCAGTCGGGTATGATGAAAATGTACATTCAAAATTACCACGACCCGGCAAATGTGGAGTACCTTCACCCGGTGATGAAGGAGCAGCTGGAGGAGACTTTTGGGGTGATGGTGTACCAGGAGGATGTGATTAAGATCTGCATTCATTATGCAGGCATGGATGGGACGGATGCGGATATTTTGAGGCGCGGGATGAGTGGTAAGTACCGGTCGAGAATTGAATTTGACAGGCTTGTCGATAAGTTTCATGAGGGTGCTCAGGCTTTGGGGAGGCCGGAGGACATCACCAGGGAGGTGTGGCGGCAGGTTTCTTCTTTTGCTGGTTATAGTTTCAGTAAGGCGCATTCGGCGAGTTTTGCGGCGGAGAGTTACCAGAGTTTGTTTTTAAAGACTTATTATCCGAAGGAGTTTATGGTTGCGGTGCTGAACAATTATGGCGGGTTTTACAACAGGCCTTTGTATGTGCATCAGCTGAAAAAGACGGGTGCGACAGTGCATCTTCCGTGTGTAAACCGCAGTGTGGACGTGGTTTCGATAAAGGGTAATGATGTGTTTCTGGGTTTTATTGGTATTCAGGGTCTGGATGGTAAGTTTTTTACGCTGATCCCTGATGAGGTAAAGAGAAACGGGATGTTTTTGGATCTGGAGGATTTTCTAAAACGGACCGGGATTGGTCTGGAGCAGGTTGTTATACTGATCAGGGCGGGTGTGCTGAGGTTTACGGCCAAAAGCAAGAAAGCTTTGCTCTGGGAGGTGCACATGCTGCTGGGCAACAAGGTAAAACGGATCAATCATGCAGAGCTTTTTCATACGGAAGGTAAGCGTTATGCACTTCCGGAACTGGTCAATACTAAGCTGGAGGATGCTTATCATGAACTGGAACTGCTGGATTTTCCGCTGAGCATGTCCATGTTCGATTTGCTGAAAACGGAGTATCGCGGAGATGTGTGTGCCCGTGATTTGATGGGGCACGTGGGACAGGTTGTGAAGATGGTGGGCTTGTATGTTTGTGAGAAAACGGTGCGTACCAAAAATAATAAGAAGATGTGGTTTGGAACTTTTCTGGATATGAATGGTGATTTTTTTGATACGACGCATTTTTCTGTGAGTACTCCTGTATATCCTTTTAAGGGTACGGGTTGTTATTTGATTCTCGGTAAAGTTGTGGAAGATTTCGGGTTTCCCAGTGTGGAGGTGACCAGGTTTGCCAAGCTGCCGATTGTAGAGAATCCGGTTATGGCGTAAAAGGAAAAAATTACCGTTCTCGTCGGAGACTCGAGTGCTCAGGCGCTCCCGATGTAAAATCGGGACAGGTTGTGCGCAGAGCCCTAATGTCTCCTCTGAGAAGGTAATTTTTTTGGAAAGCAAGGAGGAGACAAAGGCCTCCGAAGAGAATAGTCTTTTTTTTAAAGGGGGAGAAAGGACGTTGTGTTTTAGACTGTGTTTTTTTGTCTTTTTGTCCTTTCAAAGAAGCTGAGTTCGTGGAGGTTTTCTTCGACTTCGGTGATGGCTTTCATGATGTTGTTGGAGGTATTGGTCAGTTCTTCTAAGGCGGAGATCATGTTTTTCCAGACGGGCTGCATTTGTTCCAGTAGGTTTTTGCCTTTTTCTGTGAGCTGGATCAGGCGTTTGCGTTCGTCCTGCTTGTCTTTTTTGGAGCGGATGATTTTTTCTTTTTCCAGTTCTTTTAACAGGCTGATGGTGGAGGGGTGTGTATAGCCGATTTCTGCGGCAAGTTCTACGACGCTAAGTAGGGGTCGGAAATGCAGGGTATAGATGACCGGGAACCATTTGGGTTCAAAATCAATATGATTGGCTTTGTAGATCTGGAAGCCGTCCTTTCTAAGCTGTTCGCTCAAACGCTGCAGCCTGGTGGCAATGGCGAGTATGCCTGATTCGTTAATTACGTTCATGGTTTCGGATGTTTTTTCAGTGTCTATAGGTGTGGATATGTTGTTGTTTTAGATTTTGGCAGACTCTTTCAGTTTTAAATGATAGAATTTATTGTCGGCCATCATTCTTGGAAAAATAACGGGGAGTTCATCCACATTGATCTCCCGGAAGCCATTCTTTTCATAAAAGCGGTGGGCCGCTTTGAGTATTTCTACGGTGCCTAGATAAAGATCGTTTATTTCATGGGTGTTGCAGTAGGCGATCAGGGTGTTGAGCAGGTTTTGTCCGATACCGAATTCTTTTCCTCTGTATTCTTTTCTAACGAACATCTTTCTGATCACGCCGGTGTGCTGACCAACGTTTATTAAGCCAATTGTACCTGACATTTGGTGATCCTCTGGCTTGCTTTTGTCCAGCGCTGCCCAAAAACCGCCGCCGTCTTTGTGATAGTTTGTTTCGATATCTAAAAGATCGGGCTGTCCTTCGAGTGTTACCGGTACGTTGAATTCAATTTGCTGGATAGGCAGGATCAACTCCTGTATTTGTTTGCAATAGTCGTTATAAACAGGGCTTATTATAATTTCATGTTCCATTAGAATTGTATTTATGTACAAATATACGTAGTTAACTACGTATATTCCAAATCTGAATGTCATTTTGTATTTCCGATATGGAAATGACTGCTGCTTTTGTTCGATTATGCACAATTTCCTGTCCGATAATGGACATTTGTTTTTTTTGGTTTGCTTTAATTTATTGGTAATCAATATAGTGCGATGATTTTTCATGATGGCATAGGATTGGTACGAGAGATCGAAAATTGCAGATATGTTCAGGTTAAACTTAAAAATTGCTTTACGAAACCTTTGGAAAAATAAGGGCTTTACGCTGATTAATGTTGGTGGTTTGGCAATTGGCCTGGCTTGTTGTTTGATGCTGCTTCTGTATGTAAATTATGAGTGGAGTTATGATAAGCAATATAAAAATCTGGAAAACATTTACATCGCTAAACTGAAATTGAAAGTTAACGGAGAGATTGCGACAACTGAAGCGGTGCCTTATAAGCTTGCGGGTGCGGTACTTCAGGAGATTCCGGGCGTAAAAAATGCAGCGCGAATATCAATATGGTATAAGCTGCTTAGTCATAATGAAAATAAATTTAAATTGAAATCTGCTTATGTTGACAAGTCTTTTATTGAAATACTGAGTTATCGTTTTCTTTATGGAAATCCCGCCACTGCGCTCAATGAACCCGGTTCAATGGTTTTGACGGCCTCAACGGCAAAGAAGCTTTTTGGAACTGAAAATGCTGTCGGGCAAAGCCTTAAATGGGATAATGTTAAGGCGTTAAAAGTATCTGGCGTAATAGAAGATCTGCCTAAAAATCAAACGCTTCAGTTTGAGGTTTTACAGCCATGGACTTTCTTCGAACAGATCGATCCGGATATAGTTAATGCAGGTTGGGGAAGCATAGATTGCAGCACAATTTTTGAATTGAAAGAGAAGGTATCTCTGGATGATGTGAACGCGAAGCTGAAGAATTTCATTGTTGCCAAAGATCCTGGGGTAAAATCATATATGTATGAGCCTTTTCTGTTTCCTGTTTCTAAAACCCATCTATATGATGAGTTTAAAAATGGGGAGGCTGTTGGAGGAAGGATAGATCAGGTAACCATGTTTGGCTTCTTAGCATTATGTGTATTGTTTATTGCCTGCATCAATTACATGAATTTGTCTACTGCCAGATCAGAAAAGAGGGCAAGAGAGGTTGGTGTCAGGAAGGCATTGGGTTCTGCGAGAAGTGCTTTAATGGGACAGTTTATTCTGGAATCTGTTGTGCTTTCGGTTTTTGCAATGATGATCGCCTTTGCTTTGCTGGAGGTTTCACTTCCTTATTTTAATCATCTGCTGGACATTACGATTCTGATTGATTATAGTTCTTACCTGTTCTGGGGAGTGCTGATCAGCCTTGCTTTAATCACAGGCTTGCTGGCGGGCAGTTATCCGGCATTCTATTTATCTTCTTTTATACCGGTAAAAGTCCTGAAAGGTTTTAAGGGCAGTTCCGGTTCTCTTAGTATTCGCAGGGTACTGGTTATTCTTCAGTTTAGCCTTTCAATTTGTATGATCATTTCTGCAATTGTGGTTTATCGCCAAATTCAATATCTTAAAGATAAGCCACTGGGTTTCGACCAGAATAATATGGTTCAACTGGATTTGGACGGCGAGTTGAGGAACCCTTCAAAATTGGAGCTGTTCAAAACTCATTTGATGAAAGAAGCTGCAGTTACTTCTGCCTCAGAGTTTGGCGGCAATTTCACTTACGCAGGTTTAATTACCGGAGACATCAGCTGGCCGGGTAAGGCAGCAGACGATCATTCTATTATCAATTACAGAAGTATTGGATTTGACTATACAGCAACTATTGGTGCAAAAATCGTTGCCGGCAGGGACTTTTCTGCAAAATTTCCTGCTGATACCAGTACCTCTGTTTTGTTGAATGAAACTGCGGTAAAATTGATGAATCTAAAGAATCCTGTTGGTACAACTATACGTTGGGGCGATAATCCTCCTTTGAAAATTGTTGGTGTCATCAGGGATTATTTTAATGAGCAATTGGGAAAGGCGGTTCAGCCAACGATTTTTTATTACAATATAAAAAGCAGCATTGTGCTGTTGCTTCGGTTGAATCCTGATCAGTCCCTGAGCAAGTCTATTGCAGTCATAAAAAATATTGCCCGGCAATTTAATCCGGCTTATCCTGCCCAGATCCATTTTGTGACCGAAGGAATGGAAGAAAAATTGCAGAGCGAACGGTTGCTGAGTGTGCTTTCCAATATTTTTGGTGGTTTCGCAATTTTTATTTCATGTCTGGGGCTACTGGGCCTGGCCTTATATATGGCGGAACAACGAAGTAAGGAGATCAGCATCCGCAAAGTTTTGGGTGCAGACATGAAAAGTATTTTGATTTTACTGAACAGGGATTTTATAAAGCTGGTGATCCTGTCTAATATGATCGCTATCCCTGTAGCGTTTATCATTGTCACCAACTGGCTGCGCAAGTACGATTTTAAAGTCGATCTAACGGCCTGGCCATTTGTAACAGCCCTGGTTTTGTCAATATTGATCGCCATAATAACCGTGAGCTTCCAGACGCTAAAGGTAGCCAGGGCTAACGCGGTTGATGCATTGAAGTATGAGTAGCAATTGATCAGGTCCGGTTTTTTAACGGATATGCCAGATCCCTTTTGGCTTCTTTCACTACAAAACAGCTTTGCAGCGAACCTACATTTTTGAGGTTTGCCAGTTTTTCGACGATGATCTGGTTGTAACTTTTCATGTCACTCACGACGATCTTCAGCAGATAATCAAAAGTGCCGGTAGTATGGTAGCACTCCATGACCTCAGAAAACCGGATGACCTCCTCCTGAAATGCGCTAAGGGCTTCGCCGCTATGGTCTTTCAGCTGTACCAGTGTAAAGGTGATCCACAAGTCATCAAATTTTTCCAGGTCAATGACCGCGACGCTTTCTTTTATAAAACCCTGATTTTTTAGACGATTGACACGGTTAAACATGGTACTGGCGCCCTTGTGGAGTTTTACCGCCAGTTCTTTGTTGGTAAGCCTGGCGTCTTTTTGCAGGAGGCGAAGAATATCCAGGTCGATCCGGTCCAAAATGGTATTGTTCATATAACCAATGTTATTGTTTTAAAATTAAAACGATAAAATTTAGGTAAACATAAACCTGGTCTTGCGGTTCAGCATGTTGCAAATTAAGGATATATATTTCAAATACAAAAATTTTTGAGTTAACAAAATTTGGATCGGCTGGCAGCGGATTCGATTGCTCCAAAATTAAGTTTTGACGGAGCGGGCTGGTTCTGAATAATTTGCGGAAAATCTGGAACTCCATGGATTTAAAAAAGAGACTGCTGACATTAGCTGCATCAAAAAACCAAATTGAACCTGTTTATCATGAGAACACTCAAAATAGACAAATCTATTACCCACAGGGACCACGACACGCTGATGAGGTATCTGCAGGATATTAAGAAGTATCCTTTGCTTACCGGCGATGAAGAGACGAAACTTGCCCTGAAAATTAAAGAAGGGGATCAGGCTGCGCTAAACAGGCTGGTCAATTCTAACCTCAGGTTTGTGATCTCTGTAGCCAAAAAGTATGAAGGGCAGGGTATATTACTTCCGGATCTGATCGCTGAAGGTAATGCCGGACTGATGAAGGCTGCGGCCCGGTTTGATGCTGCCAAGGGGTTTAAGTTCATCTCTTTTGCGGTATGGTGGGTCAGGCAGTCCATCATGTTTGCCATTAATGAGTACAAACGGATGGTAAGGCTTCCTGGAAACCGTATTGTTGAGCTGAATGAAGTTTGGAAAGCTGAACAGGAACTGGAACAAAAGCTGGAAAGAGCGGCGACTTTGGAGGAACTGGTCGAGTATACGGAACTGAGTCCGGACAAGGTCAGGGCGAGTTATACCAGTGGCTCTTACACCTCGTCGCTGGATGACATGGATCTTGAAGCAGACCGTCCAGGGATGCTGGCCGTGCTGGAAGACACTATGTTTGCACCCGCTGATGCCGGACTGGAGCAGGCAGACCTTGCTGCGGAGTTGAATAGCGTATTGAGTTCCTTACCGAACAGGCAAAGGGAGATTCTTAGGTTAAACTACGGTCTGGACGGAAAAACAGCAATGTTCGTAGACGATATCGCCATCTTTTTGGGAGTATCAAGTCAGTGTATATTGATGAACAGGGCAAAAGGATTGGAAACACTGCGTAACAATAAAAAGGTAAAGCATTTGCAAGCTTACCTGGGATTTTAATTTTTAATATGAAGCAAACTGAAAAAATATTGGTGATAGGGGCCTGCGGCCAGATAGGCAGGGAATTGACTGCGGCGTTGAGAAAGCAGATTCCCAGACATTGTGTGATCGCTGCGGACATACAGCCTGAAGATAAAATCGGACTGGAAGTATATCCTTACAGGCAATTGAATGTATTGGATAAGGAAAAACTCGAGGCTTTGATCGCGGAGGAGAAGATCACACAGATTTATCACCTCGCTGCGATGCTTTCGGCAAATGGTGAACTTAATCCGCAGGCTGCATGGCGGCTGAATATGGATAGCCTGCTCAGCGTACTGGATCTTTCTGTAAAGTATCAGGTAAAAAAGGTATTCTGGCCAAGTAGTATTGCGGTCTTCGGGCCGGATTCACAGAAGCAAAATTGTCCTCAGCAGGGCATTACAGAACCGGTGACCATTTACGGGATCAGCAAGGCTGCCGGAGAGTACTGGTGTAAATATTACTTTGAAAAATTTGGGCTGGATGTGCGCAGCTTAAGGTATCCGGGACTGATCAGTTATAGTGCTTTGCCGGGTGGTGGTACTACCGACTATGCTGTGGATATTTTTCATCACGCAGTAAAAGGAGAGCCCTTTACCTGTTTTTTAGAAGAAGACACTGCATTGCCTATGATGTATATGCACGATGCCATACGTGCTACGTTGGAACTCATGGATGCTCCCGCAGATCAGCTTCTGGTGCGGACGTCTTATAATCTCGGAGCGTTGAGTTTTACTCCGAAAGAGATTTATGAGGAGATTGAAAAGGAAGTCCCGGGGTTTATGATTCGCTATGCGCCTGATTTCAGACAGCAGATCGCAGAGAGCTGGCCGCAAAGTGTGGACGATTCGCAGGCCAAAAAAGACTGGGGCTGGGACCCCGCTTATGATCTGAAAAGCATGGTTTCAGAGATGTTAAGCAAACTTAGTGTATTGTCGTGATCACCCCCTTTGTTTGTCGTTTTGCGACCGTGTTATTTCAAAATACTATGTCTAATTTAGAGGTAAATAATCACATCAGTTTAACCATTAAATAATGACTTATGGAGACCAAAACCGCTAGCAGCAGAATGCAGGGATTACTGACCTTGTTTGACATGCATACCACTTTTTTTGCACGTGCAATCGAAGGGATTTCGGAAGAAAGTATGTACAACCGGCTAGACACGAAGGCAAACCACATGGCCTGGCTTACAGGTTCATTAATTGCACAGCGTTATTATATCATTAAAGAGTCGCATCCTGAGCTTAAGCAGAACGGAGCGGATCTTTTCGAGGACAATAAGGGCATTCAGGATGGGGCAAAATACCCGTCCAACGCCGGATATTTGAAGGATTGGGAAAAAGTTAGCCCTATAGCCCGCGAGGTGCTGGCTACCGCTACTGACGAAAAGCTGGATGGTGAAATTGACATGGGCTTCATGAAAATGAGCTATTATGAGCTGATCTCTTTTACCATATACCGGGAAGCGAGCATCATTGGTCAGCTGGCGCTGTGGCGCAGGCTTTTGGACTACCCTGCATTGAGGTATGATTAACACATCAATTGTAATCTTTTACAAATTTTACATCTGTAAACTCGACAGTAGAGTTATCTGTTCTAAATTTCTTATAAAAAGGAGAGTACATCTTTCCGGAGATCGTCCCTTTTTCAGGGTCGATCTTTAACAATCTGAGGTAACCGCCGCCGGCGTCTTCGCATTGATAATCCTGCAGGACCTGGTAAATCTTGTTCCCATTGTCACCGGTGCTGACCAGAGAATTGCTATAGCAGACGTGTCCGCTCAGTACCATCAGGATATTTTTGTGTTTTTTGATCAGTTTGTCGTAGACGGCTTGAGAGGTCAGGCTTCCGTAGCCCTGGTTAGTTTGGTCTATTTGTCCTTTGCTGGTCAGATAGTTGTGCGTGATCACGATCACGTTGTAATAGGGGTGCTGTTTGACTACACTGTCTGCCCATAAGACTGCTGTTTCTCTTGGACAAAACTCCAGTGCCAGGACCATAAAATTCAGTCCGCTTGCGATGAAGGTATGAAATGAATTTTCATTCTTTCCCTTTTCAAAAGTACCCCGCAGATTGCGGTAGCGGGATCCAGGGAAATAACGGTTGTATTTTTCTGTATTCCTGACGTTGATCTTTGTATTGCCAGGTGCGGCACTGCCTGTAAATTCGCCTACAGCTCCTCCATCGTGATTTCCATTGACAAGGGCGTAGGGGATGAAATTGTTGTCGAGCCGTTCAAAAGCCAGGCTCGCCCTATCCCAGTGAATGTTGTTGTTGTAATTTACGATATCTCCTACATGGAGCACAAAAGGAATATTTTCTTTCTGCTTATTGGCTGCTATCCAGTCTGTCTGACTGTGCAGCATGTCCATATGCACATCTACCTCTACCTGGGTATCAGGAAATACTGGCAGGGTAAATTCCTGTGCGCTGAGATCAGTATGGAATACGGGCAACGAAATTAAGCTAAGAATGCAGAGTCTGATAGGCTTCATCATACGATATGGCTGAGGGTTTGGGATGTAATTTAATAAAGAATGATTTATATATTGCATAACCTTAACTAAATTTTATGGAGAAGAAAACAGAACGCATCGCAATTCTCATCGATGGGGACAATGCCCAGGCAAAATTGCTGAAAGCGATTTTAGAGGAGGTTGCCAAATATGGCAAAGTCACCATCAGAAGGATATATGGGGACTGGACACAGCACAATATGAATAGCTGGAAGGATCTGCTGAACGAACTGTCTTTTACGCCTATTCAAAAATTTAGCTATACCTCCGGTAAAAATTCAACGGACGGAGCATTGATCATAGATGCGATGGATATTCTGCACAATGGGGTTGTGGATGGTTTTTGTATTGTGTCAAGTGACAGCGATTATACAGGGCTTGCAAAAAGAATAAGAGAGGAAGGCGTTTTTGTCATGGGAATAGGGGTTAAGACTACGCCAACCGCATTTGTACAATCCTGCGAGATTTTCACTTTTACTGACAATATTGTTCAGGAAGCTGTTATAGAAAAGCAAATAGAAGCCTCATCTGCTAAAAAAATAAATAAACGGGTAAAGGCAGTAAGTAAAGCTGTACCGGAAGTCTCTAAGTTTACTAAAGTCAAGCTTGATTTGATAGACAGGGCGTATTTTATGGCAACTCCGGAAGATACCGGAATTCTGGTTGCGGTTCTGGGAACCAATCTCCGGAAAATCGACCCGAGTTTTGACACGAGGGCGCATGGCTTTCAAACACTGACAAAGCTGCTTGAAAGTTTAGATCAGTATGAAATTTATAAGCCGGACGGCAGCGGACTGAGTCAGCCGGTTGTGAGAAGAAAGCAAAGAGGGAAGTGAGGATGAAGGGTTTGATGGCACTGGTTTTCTGCCTGTTGTTTACAGGTGCAGGCCTTACCGCTAAAATATATAAAGTGCGTAGCCCTGATGAATTTAAAAAGGCAGTTGCTGTCGTCGTGGCGGGCGATGAAATTGTGATGGTCAATGGAAATTACAGCGGTTGGGCGCTAACGGTCAACACCAATGGCTTGCCGGGCAAACCTATTGTGATCCGTGGAGAAACCTCTGGAAAAGTTGTGTTTTCAGGGGATGTAAGTCAGCCGGTGTTCCAGCTAACGGGAAGCTACACAGAGATTTCAGGCCTGACATTTTCAGGTTGTAATGTGTTTAAGGCTGCTGAAAGGAGGGGTGTCCTGATTGAATTAGAAGCAAGCAGATATTGCCGGGTGACCGGTTGCATTTTTACGGGGAATGTTGTTAAAGCCCAGTTTACACCGATTGTCGTGATATCAGGTAAGGGGGAACATAACCGTGTTGACCATTGCAGCTTTAACGGAAATATAGATAACCAGGAATTGCAGGTAAAGGTTACTGCTGATGCTGTTCCCGTTTATACGCTGATAGATCATAATGTATTTGCAGATAAAAAGAAAATAGCCTGGAAGGGGGCTAATGGGGGAGAGTGTGTACAGGTAGGGCAGGATCCTGTATTATTGGGTGTAAAGTACACATATACAGTCGTCCGGGATAACCGGTTTATTCGCTGCGATGGTGAATCGGAAGTGATTAGTAACAAGAGTTCCGGGAATGGTTATGTCAGTAATTATTTTGAAGATTGCCGGGGAGAACTGGTCATGCGGGGCGGGCATGATTGTCTGATAGACAGCAACACTTTCAAAGGAGGGGGCGGTATTCGGCTCAATGGAACCCATCACTCAATTACCAACAATACGATAAGTGGAGTACGTACAGGAATCAGATTGATGTACGGGATGGCAAAAGGTAAAACTGATATAGGTTTTTACATCGCTGCCAGCGATTGCCTGATCAAAAATAACCGCATCAGCAATGCCGGTACGGGTATCCTGATCGGCGACAATAAAAATGCAAACTGGGCTGGAAAATTTGATACTTCAAGATACCCCTCGCCAACCATGCAGAATGTTGCACCATTTGATAATGAA
>NZ_DATHGC010000292.1:0-5130 GCF_035317785.1 Pedobacter sp.
ATGTACTGCTGAGATCTGACTTAAGGGGGATCGACTCTCATGGTGTAGCGCGTCTGAGCGGATATGTTCGTCTTTGGGAAAAGCAGCGCATTAATGCTACACCCAATGTAAGGATAGTGCATGAAACAGCAACTACTGCCACAGTGGACGGAGACGCGGGTCTGGGACTTGTGGTCGCTCCTTTTGCCATGAAGATCGCCATTGAAAAAGCAAAGGTCTATGGCAGCGGCTGGGTATCCGTTAAAAATTCCAATCACTTTGGAATAGCCGGATACCATGCCCTAATGGCTGTGGAACAGGATATGATCGGGATCAGCATGACCAATGCAAGTCCGCTTGTCGCTCCAACTTACTCCAGCGAGCGTTTGCTGGGCACCAACCCGATGTGCTATGCTTTTCCTGCCGGAAAATACCCTCCGGTAATAGTAGATATGGCGACCGCGGCAGCAGCGAACGGGAAGCTGGAGATTGCGCAGCGTTCAGGTTCATCTATCCCAGAGGGCTGGGCACAGGACGCATCTGGAAATCCCTCAACAGATCCGCACCAGTTGAAACAAGGCGGTTCTTTATTGCCCCTGGGCAGTGATAAAGACCATGGCAGTCATAAGGGCTATGGTCTGAGCGCAACTGTAGACATTTTATCTGCCGTGCTTTCAGGCGCCAACTATGGACCATGGGTACCTCCTTTTGTAGCTTTCCTTGAGCCATCTGCCAATCCCGTGGGCGCAGGCATTGGGCATTTTTTTGGCGCCATGCGTGTCGACGGGTTCCGTCCGGCGCAGGAGTTTAAAGATCATCTGGACAACTGGATCGAGCGGTTTAAATCGGCCAAACCGGTAGACGCAGCGCATAAAGTGATTATTCCCGGTGAGCCTGAATATGATTTTGAGAAAGAGCGAATAAAAAACGGCATCCCGTTAATAGATGCCGTTGTAAATGATTTAAATGAGTTGGCCCTTAAATTGGGGATAGCAGATTTGTCTTAATGAATTCCTCTCAGCAGCCGGTTCCATCTTATCTTACTAAAAAATGAACCATTGGTATCAAAACTCATCCAAATAAACAGTGCTTTACCTACGATATGGTCTTCAGGGACGAAACCCCAATACCTTGAATCAAGGGAATTATGTCTGTTGTCTCCCATCATCCAGTAATAGTCCATTTTAAAGGTATAAGTGTCAGCAGGCTTCCCGTTGATGAGCCAGCCATTATCTGATTTTTCCAGTTTATTTCCTTCATAGATCCTGATGCTTCTTTCATATAGCGGCATTGTCGCGCTATCAAGTTTGACAGTCCATCCTTTCTTAGGAATAATGATCGGGCCAAAATTATCGACATTCCAGTTTCTGTTGGGATCAAATGGAAAAACATCCATCTCCCTTTCGCCTTCGGGTCTGGTCACGGCTTTTACAGACTGTACAAAATCAAGTTTCCTGACTTCGTCCATCATGATTTCAGAACCGGTAAATAAATAGGATGAAGCGCTGAGCTGTGTAATGTCCGGGTCTGCATCCCTCATACTGAATCCCATGTCCTGAAAAATGCCAAAATTCACGTCAGCAGTCTTAAATGTGACTTCATAAGTAAAATTACCTGTTTTTTTCAATTTTTCAGGCTTGCCGTTTACAGAGACGGTTCCGGCTTTCATACTTACCGTATCACCGGCTATGGCAATACACCGTTTGATATAGTTTTCACGTTTATCTACCGGGCGGCTCACTATAGTATATTGAGAATTGACACTTTTCCAGCCGCTATGTCTTACCATTTGATAATAATCTACTTCCTGCTGTTCCAGAGCTACCGTATCCCCCTGCGGATAATTGAATACCACAACGTCATTGCGCTTGATATCTGACAGCCCGGGTAACCTGCGGTAGTCCCACTGGATGCCCTCCCAATAAGCCTTGGTGCCTGTAATTGGCATGGTATGGTGTGCAAATGGAAATGCCACAGGGGTCATCGGGATGCGGGGCCCATAGTTTACCTTGCTTACAAAAAGGAAATCCCCGATCAAAAGCGACCGTTCCATAGAACCAGTAGGGATCGTATAAGCCTCAATAAAAAATACCCTGATAATAGTTGCAGCAATCACGGCAAACAGAATTGCATCTACCCACTCCCTGCTTTTGCTTTTTTTCTTCTTTGGCTTGTTGTTTTCGGCTTTGTTCTTTTGCCAGAATTTCCAACTCATATGATGTTGTTATTTAAAATTAAATATATCGGTAATGTTATAAAAACCTTGTCTTTTTTCCAGCCACTCTGCTGCGATGATCGCTCCCAGTGCAAAGCCTGAGCGGTTGTGCGCGGTATGCTTAAACTCTATTTCATCTACCTCTGAACTGTATACTACAGTATGGGTTCCGGGAACACTGTCAATTCTGTGCGACTCGATCAGCAATTGTTCTTTTTTCAATATGTCATCAAAAGGGATTCCTTCAAGTTCATTTACCCACTCACTTTTCCTGTCTAAATTGGCAATAATATCTTCTGCAATGGTCATTGCCGTCCCGCTCGGGGAATCCAGCTTCTGGGTATGATGGATCTCCTCCACCTGTACTTCATAAGCAGGATAATCATTCATCAGTTTAGCCAGTAATTTATTCATGTGAAAGAAGAGATTAACCCCAATGCTAAAGTTAGACCCGTACAGCAAGGTATTGTTACTCACTATGCATTCATTCTTAACTTCCTGCAGCTCTCCATACCACCCTGTAGTGCCGACCACCACCGGCAGATTGGCATCAAAACAAGCATAAATATTTCCTAATGCCGCATCCGGGGCACTAAAATCTATCGCCACATCCGCCTTACGTAAATTACTTTCGGTTAGGTCTTCCTGATTGTCAATGGTGATCTTCAAAACGATCTCATGACCCCTCTCTAAAGCAAAACGCTCAATGATCTGCCCCATTTTTCCATAACCAAGCAATGCTATCTTCATCTTTTTATTTTTTATCCGTTATTATACCATATCCCTTCGCAGATAAATGTGCACCAGCAATTTATTTGCGAATCAAAAGTATCAAAATTTAAGTGTAAGTTTTATACCGGGCACAGGCTGGTTGAAGCCATACATCGTATTCGCGTCGATTATGCCGGGGCTGACCTTAAAAGCAATGTCGCCTACATCAAAGTATTTAAGACGTGCGTCAATATAAGCCTCGACCACATTGAGCAGGTAAAGGCCCACAAATGAGAAAACGATCACCTCCCGGTTGCGCCGGAAAGTGTCTTTGGCCAGGATCAGTCCATCCTGCTGACGGTCCTGAAGAAAACCTTCCGGATTCCGTTCTCCGGGATGTAGAACCCTGAATTCCAATTCTTTAAGCACAATCTTGTAATTGTTGTTGTTTTCAATATAAGAAAGTGTGAGCAGTGTGGCACCGGTATAGATGCCGGCTACCTTGGCAAGACGGTAAACCGTTACCCCATTGCCTAATTGCCCCATACCTGGCAATATCATAGACCTGAACGCAGCCTTCTTTCCCGCAACTTTTCCCGGATTTATGTAAGCAGGTCGTTTTTTTAGGGTATCTGTTTTCTGAATGGTCTGGGCCGTGCTGTCTTTTTTAATGCTTACCGGCTGCTGGGCCTTTAAGGACAAGGCAGAAAAAAACACCAGTACCGACAGCAGAAAAAAATTGCGCATTACCAATCTAATAATTCTAAAATACGGCTCAGGTCATCTTCCGATACAAAAGGGATTTCGATCGCACCTTTACCATTTTCGCCAACTTTCAGTTTGACCTTGGTGGCAAATTTAGAAGCCAGATCCCGCTGAAGTTTTTGATATTCGAAAGAAACACCCGGAGACTGCTTACCCTGTTTCGGTTTTAGCTGTATGCTGTTGATGTTCCTTACCAATTCTTCCACCTTACGCACAGAAAGGCCTTTTTCTATGATCTCATCATGAATAAAAAGCTGCTTGTCTGCCTGATCTACATTGATCAGCGCACGGGCATGCCCCATGGATATCTTCTGGTCTCTTATGGAGATCTGAATGGCAGGTGGTAATTTCAACAGACGCAGGTAATTGGTTACGGTAGTACGGTTCTTGCCTACCCTTTCGCCGAGTTGCTCCTGTTTAAGGTTGCATTCATCAAGCATGCGCTGAAAACTGAGGGCAACCTCTATGGCATTCAGGTTTTCCCGCTGAATGTTCTCTATCAGCGCCATTTCCAGCATCTGCTGGTCATCCGCAGTCCGGACATAGGCCGGTATTTGTGTAAGACCTGCAAGTTTTGAGGCCCTTAACCTCCGTTCACCTGAAATCAGCTGATACTTACCGCCGGTGTGTTTGCGCACGGTAATGGGTTGTATAAGCCCCTGTACTTTGATGGACTCAGCAAGCTCATTTAAAGCAACCTGATCAAATTCAGTGCGTGGCTGATATGGATTCGTTTCCACATCACTGATGTTGACCAGGCCTATACTATTGTTATGGGTTTCATGTCTGGTCTCACTTACCGGATTAACTCCGTTCTTTGGCGGGTTAACAGCATCAGAATCATCCAAAAGCGCACTTAATCCTTTACCTAAACCTGTTTTTCGCTGAAAAGATGTCATTAATATATTTTTAAATTATCGCCGTTGTTGAATCTGCCACCTCTTTCACCATCCCGTTTTTGCTCACGATCTCGCGTGCCAGGTTCAGGTAATTAATAGCACCCTTACAATTTGCATCGTGCATAATCACCGAAACACCATAACTAGGTGCTTCACTTAAACGTGTATTGCGCTGAATAATTGTATCAAATACCAGGTCCTGAAAATGTGTTTTTACTTCTTCCACTACCTGGTTGGAAAGGCGCAGACGAACATCATACATGGTCAGCAATATGCCTTCTATTTCCAGTTCGGTATTTAAGCGGCTTTGCACAATCTTGATCGTATTCAGCAGCTTACCTAATCCCTCAAGAGCGAAATATTCGCACTGTACCGGGATGATCACTGAGTCAGCAGCGGTCAGGGCATTAATCGTGATCAGACCCAAAGACGGGGAGCAGTCTACAATGATAAAATCATACTGGTCCTTTACCTTCTCCAGCACCGCCTTCATTTTATATTCCCTGTTATTCAGGTTGATCATCTCTATTTCTGCGCCTACCAGGTCAATATGCGCAGGCA
>NZ_DATHGC010000293.1:0-66691 GCF_035317785.1 Pedobacter sp.
TGATCTGAAGGAAAAGATGCTTGGTGCTAAAAAAACAGACCTGATCACTCATAAAGCAGAGATAAAAAAGATACTGGAAACACAGATCGTAAGCAGATATTATTATGAACGCGGCAAGGTAGTACAAGCTTTTCAGTACGATAAGGAATTGGCGGCAGCCAAATCGTTGCTGAGCAATTCCAGTAAAATGTTGGCGATTCTGAAAGGTGAAGGCGAATACAAGACCATAGGCAGTCCGGTAAAAACCATGACTGCGGCTGCGGATAATAACTAAAGTTATCCGGGTTTATTCTGCGTGGTGCAGTTTTACAACCAGGCCGTTCATTGCCGGGTTAAGCTGTAATTGACAAGCCAGTCTTGAATTTGGCAGCAGGTCGGGCAGTGTATCGAGCATGGCGTATTCGTCATCCGTCATTTCGTTGAGTTTTTCTTCACCTTCAAGTACGTCGACGCAGCAGGTGGCGCACAAAGCCATTCCACCGCAGGTGGCAAGAATGTCATATTCACATGCTTTCAGGTATTCCATTAGGCTGAGGCCCATATCTACCGGCGCTTCGAGCTCAGTACGGCTGCCGTCTGAGTTTTGAACATGTATTGTAATGTTGTTTTCTTCCATGCTTAGAATTCGGATACTCCGTTAACTGTGGTGTATTTCATGGTATATTTTATTCCGGGGTTCATGTATTGATAAGCGCTGTGGCTCATCAGCGCTGCTTCATGGAAACCACAAAGAATCAGCTTCAGCTTGTTGGTATAGGTGTTGATGTCACCGATGGCATAAATTCCCGGGATGTTGGTAGAGTAGTCGTCTGTATTTACTTCTATAGCACTTTTGCTGATGTTCAGGTTCCATTGTTCAATCGGGCCTAATTTAGGGCTTAGACCAAACAGAGGGATCAGGTGATCTGCGGCTACGTTGGTAGGCTCCAAAGTTTTATTGTGGATGATCTCTACGTTTTCAAGTTTACCGTGCCCTGAAACAGAGTTCAGGTTGCTGTTTAAGATCAGATTGATCTTTCCGCTTTCTGCCAGGGCCATCACTTTGTTAACCGAGTCAGGTGCACCACGGAAGCTTTCACTGCGGTGTACAAGTGTTAATTCCTCAACAATGTCTGCAAGGAAAATGGTCCAGTCGAGCGCAGAGTCACCGCCGCCTGCGATCACCATTTTCTGCCCGCGGTATTGTTCAGGATCAAGGATCATATAATTGACGCCTCTTCCGTTTTCGAATTGTTCAAGTCCGGCTACTGCTGGTTTGCGCGGCTCAAAGCAACCCAAACCACCGGCGATCACTACAACTTTGGACTCGATAATGGTACCCATGTTGGTAGTCAATACAAAATCACCTTCGCCACGTTTCTCCAGCCCTTCGATACGCTCGCCTAAAGTGAAGCCAGGATGAAAAGGTTTGCCCTGTTCCATCAGGTTATCAATAAGTTCCTGAGCCAAAACTGTTGGATAGCCAGGGATGTCGTATATCGGTTTTTTAGGGTATATCTCAGATAATTGCCCGCCTACTTGTGGCAAGTAGTCAATCAGGTGGCAACGCATTTTTAATAAACCTGCTTCAAAAATTGCAAATAAACCTACGGGGCCTGCGCCAATGATGGCTATATCAGTAGAAATCATGTCGTTTAAAATTTGTGCGAATTTACGAACTTTTGTTTTAATAATGGAGCTATTTATAAATATTCTACATAACCCGTAGAACTTATGAAAGGAAACTGAGCTGATATTTTGTTTATCTTTGTTTTTATTGATGAATAAGAACATATATTTTGCCTCTGATTTTCATTTGGGTTCGCCAGGTTTTGCGGAAAGCCGCAAACGCGAAGACCGTATCGTACGTTGGTTAAGCACTATTGAACCCGACTGCGCTGAGTTATTTTTGATGGGCGACGTGTTTGATTTTTGGTTTGAATACCGTACAGTGATCCCAAAGGGATTTATTCGGTTCCAGGGAAAGCTTGCAGCGATGGCTGATTCCGGGATTAAGATCTGGTTTTTTAAAGGCAATCACGACATGTGGGTAAAGGATTATTTCAGCAGGGAGATGGGCATGGAGATCGTCAGCGATGAACTGGTCATTGAACGGAATGGGAAGAAGTTCTTTTTACATCATGGTGACGGACTGGGTCCGGGCGATGGAAAATATAAGATACTCAGAAAGATCTTTAGAAATCCGCTGTGTCAGTGGTTATTTTCAATGGTTCCGCCTGTGATTGGTATGGGTATAGCAAACAGGTGGTCTCATAGCAGCAAGGCTGGCTCCAAAACTGAAGGTGTTTTTGAGTCAGTTGAGAAAGAATGGCTGGCTGTTTATGCAAAAGAGCAGCTGAGTTCTGTACATTACGATTATTTTATTTTTGGCCACAGGCACTTGCCGCTGGAAATAGACCTCGGAAAGGGAAGCAGATACGTCAATACAGGGGAGTGGCTCAAATATAATTCTTATGCGGTGTTTGACGGGACTGATCTGAGATTAGAGTATTTTGAAAAAGGGCAATAGGATTTTTGCCTGTGCATGATCGCTGTAAATTTTTAGGAACCTTAACTGAAAAAGCCGTAATTTTGTTGCCCGAATAAAAAATCTGCCGTTGAGGCAAAGAATGTTTTCTGAAAAAAAAGATATGTTAGAGAAATTAGAAGCAATTAAACTGCGTTGGGAAGATGTGGAGGAGCAATTGAGTAATCCTGATACGATGCAGGATATGAAGCGTTTTGCGGCTTTAAATAAGGAATACAAAGATCTGGGCAAGATCGTGGAAGAGTATAAGGTCTACAAAAATGTAATGAGCAATATCGAAGCGAACAAAGAAATCCTGAGTACAGAGAAGGATACTGAAATGCGCGAGATGGCCAAGGAAGAACTGGACCTGCTGCTGGTTCAGCAGCAGGAACTGGAGGAAAAAGTAAGGCTGATGTTAATCCCGGTTGATCCGGAGGACGCTAAGAATGCCGTTTTTGAGATCAGAGGTGGTACGGGTGGTGACGAAGCGGCTTTGTTTGCGGGGGATTTGTACCGGATGTACAGCAGGTATTTTGAGCAGAAAGGGTGGAAGGTGGAGACTGTGGATGTAACGGAAGGAACCGCCGGTGGTTATAAAGAGGTGATTTTGAAAGTGAGCGGGGAGGACGTTTATGGGCAGCTGAAATATGAATCGGGGGTTCACCGTGTGCAGCGTGTGCCGGATACTGAAACCCAGGGACGTGTTCATACTTCGGCGGCATCCGTGGCCGTTCTGCCTGAAGCAGAGGAGATAGATTTGTATGTTAATCCTGCTGATATTGATCTGCAAACTTCCCGTTCTGGCGGTGCCGGTGGACAGAATGTAAATAAGGTAGAGACCAAAGTGCAGCTGACACACAGACCGTCTGGAATTGTGGTGGTTTGCCAGCAGGAGCGGTCGCAGCTTGGCAACAGGGTCATTGCCATGGAGATGCTGAGAAGCAAGCTGTATGATATAGAATTGCAGAAAAAAAATGGAGATATTGCGGCAAGACGTAAGACAATGGTTTCAACCGGGGACCGCTCTGCTAAGATCCGTACTTATAATTATCCTCAGGGCAGAGTGACGGACCATCGCATTGGGCTGACGCTTTATAACCTGAACGGAGTTATGGATGGCGGTGTTCAGGAGCTGATAGATGCATTGCAATTTGCTGAAAATGCGGAGAAGCTAAAAGAAGGCTCTGTAATTTAAGGGTTTATGATTATTTTAAAATATATATTGCAAAGTTAAATAAACGCACTATATTTGCAATCCCGAAACGAAAGAGACGGGAAAACGGACCGGTAGTTCAGCTGGTTAGAATGCCGCCCTGTCACGGCGGAGGTCGCGGGTTCGAGTCCCGTCCGGTCCGCTCAAAAGGTCTTAAAGCCTAACGAAAGCCTGCAAATCACACGATAGCAGGCTTTTTTGTTTTCAAAAAATCCCTGAAATATTCATTAATCTCATTTCAAAGGTGAGTCATTCGGTGAGTTTATAACGTTACTTACGGATATAAACCAATAATGGAGTGGAATAAGGGGGTATATAAATGCCGATTAGGGAGATGCTAAAACCTTATTTCAACCTCATGCAAACGGTTGCGTGGAGTTTATCATTTTTTCGCACTTCTCGGTAGTCCATTTCTATTCTGGAAACAAATTTATTTAATTCACATAATCGAGCCAGACCGTTTTTTGTTATATCAATTGAATTAAATGCTTTATTCTATCAATTAGAGAAGAATGATCATATATTCTAATAAAATTAACAATAAGTCTTAAATAATGAATATCAACCGTTTGCGTTGATGTAATTGACGCAAACGTTGGAATAATGGTCTAATTTGGTTCTTAATATCGACGCCACTGATTGAGATATTGAAAATGAACAACTAACACAATTATTTCTAAATAAATTTTTAGCATAAGCTAAACGAATACTAAACCAACAAACCAGACTTTATGAACAAAACTTCTACTTTCTTTTAAATCGATAATTCCATTTGAATGATTAAGATCTGATATTCTTAATGTTCCGGAATGAATTCAGCTATATCAGCTAAATAAGTGCTTTTGTAATTGATTGACCTATTCATTCCAATGGTTTTACGCCACTAGTTTTCAGAGTGATTTTTAATGTGCCAGGTGCCATGGGTGCTTTTTGTACCCATATGCAGCCACAAATAATTTTAACAGAGATCCAACAAACCAATAATTATTTAATGCTAATGAAAATGATCCGAATTATTGTAGTTATTATTTATGTCGTCTTGCTGTCTACTTTTAGTTCAACAAAGGTGCAGGCGGGTACATATTATGCTGCTTTGAATTACAGTATGCTTTTTAGACAGGATACTGAAGACACTTCCAATAAGAAATTGGATACGATGTTTATAGCTGACAGACGAAGCATGGTAAAAGGTATAGCTGATTCATTGTATGTAAAAAGATCAGCTCTTAACCCAAATCTTTCTGTCCAGCAGATATTAAAAGGTAACATTTCCGGCCTTTATGTCCAGGAAAGCAGCGGGGAGCCAGGATCTGAACAAAGTATCATTATCAGAGGGTTGTCAGCTCCTGTTTTCAATAAAAACGACATCTACAGTCAACAACCAATTGTGTATGTAAATGGGGTTCCAATGATTAAGGATAACCCCTTTGTTTTTAATATTCAGAAATATGGCTTTAACCGGATTGGGCCGGCAACGAACCTGCTTGCCGGGATCGATATTAGTAATATAAACTCAATTGAAGTCATTAAGGATCCGGCGGCACTAGCTAGACTGGGGCCCAATGCGGCCAATGGTGCGATTTGGATTACCACAAAAGCCGCAAAATCTGGGCGGAGGGAGTTAAATGTGAATAGCTATTTTGGAATGGTTCAGGCAAGTAATATCTCACCTGTTAATGCTCAGTATGAAAACCAGTTTCGTAAGCCTTTTTATCAGAAATATGGCAAACAGGATGATTATCTGAATTATGTAGGCTATTTACGGGATTCAACCAGTTTAGACTATTACGGCCCCGCACAATGGAGTGATTTGTATTTTAAGAATACTCCGATTTATTCTGTGGATTTAGGGTTGACCGGGGGTTCTGAACGGGCTAACTTCCGCTTTTTTGGCTCGGCGACCCGAAATGCAGGTAATTCAGACGATACCGGCCTTAATAGATATACATCCTCATTCCAAATCAATATGGCGCCCTTAACCTGGGCAACAATTTCAAGTATGGTAAATGTAGGCCGCATGGATCGTGATAGAAATAGAAATCTTCGTGATCGCTTTGCGGAAACCAGATATATTCCTGATCTGTACAACCCGCTTTCTCCAAACAAAAGTACCTATCAGTCATTCCTTAATGAATATGATAAGACTATTGATGACAACAGGACAACCCAGGCGCAAGGCTATTTTGCCGTAAAATTGGACCTTAAGCCTTTTAAGTTTGTGTCGACTCTGAACTTTGATTATAGCGAAGGTGTGAGGGACGCATTTTTTCCGACTACGTTGATGGAGGGCAATAACTTTTCTTCCAGTTATATTGGTTATAATCAGAGATTTTCGATTAATAATGTCTTAAACTATAGCAGGGATATTAATGAGGACCATAGCCTTTATTTTGAAGGGGGCCAATCTATTCAGGATGATCGCAACAGATATAATTATGCCCATGCATACAACGGGCCAAATGATTTCATCAAAGTAAACGTGGTTGAAGGCAATCCTGATAAGGCAGAATATCTTAAGCCCGTTGGTTACCTGGTTTATCGTTATACTGATCAGATTCATACCCGCTTATTCTCATTTTATGCTTCGGCAAGATATTCTTATAAAGACCTGCTAACTTTTTCTGCATTGGTAAGGGATGATGGATCTTCAAATTCACAGCCTGGAAGTCGCTGGTTTATTTCTCCGGCAGTAAATGCAAGCTGGAATTTAAAGAGCCAGCTTCTAAAAAGCAATACTTTGATCAATAAATTGGTAATGGATGTTTCCTGGTCAAGAATTGGAAAAACTTTCGCTGATGATAGATTTGCAGCCGGCCCGCAATATCGGGTGAATTCTGGATGGGCTTTGGAACCGACTATTCCAGGATATAATGGAATTGCAACTATTTCAAGACCATATAATTCAGGATGGGTTGGTTACGATCTTAAATGGCCCTATACAGATCAGTTAAATATTGGGTTTAATGGGGCTCTTCTTAGAAATAGATTAAATGCATCAGCAACGTTTTATAAGAAGGATGATAAGAGAATGCTGATTAATACACCTGTCCCTGCTGAAACCGGCTTCTCTAGCGAATATAGCAGTGGTTTAGGTGTTAGAAATATAGGAATGGACCTGGGAGTTCAGGGCCAGATCATCAAGGGTAGTCACTTTGACTGGCAGTCTGGATTAAACTTCAATTTTAATAAAAACAAATTAACGGCTCTTCCTAACGGACTGAAAGAACTTATTGTTGGGGACAGGAAACTTAAAGTAGGGGAACCTATTGATCGTTTTTGGATTTACGAGAATCAGGGGATTTATAATTCTGACAGTGAAGTTTCGGTTAATCCTGCTACAAATATGGCTTTGACCTTTGAAGGTACGACCTTAAAGGCTGGTGATCCCAGATGGAAAGACAGCAACGGAGATTTTGTAATTAACGCTGATGATAAAATCCTTAAAGGGAACTCAATGCCTAAATTCACCGGTGGTTGGTCAAATCAATTCCGTTATGGCAATTTTGATCTAAGCTTTAATATCATGTATGCAATAGGACAAAAAGCTTTAAACCAATCTGCATCTCTTCAGTATGATTTTATCAATAGGGAAGCTGCCAATGACATCAATTCGGTTAGGGAAATTTTTTCATGGCAGGTTAGCAGCGATTTATCAAAATATGCGGTATATAACCCATGGAGCAGCGTTGTTCCTTACCGCTTAGAGCAGGATATGTTTCTGGAAAATGCCTCTTACGCGAAGTTGAGATCTGTTTCGCTAGGCTTTGATTTAACCAAAATCTCCCTTTTTAAGGCTACATCAGGTATTAAAAAGGCTTATGTCTATATAACTGGTAACAACCTGCTAACAGTAGCTTCTTTCTCCGGCAGTGATCCTGAGTTAATTGAATACAATGGTATCTATAGTGGGTATGGCCTGGCCATACCAAGGACCTATACTTTAGGGATAAAGGTTGATTTTTAAGTTTTAACATATATAAAATTATTAAATGTATGATATCGTTCGTAAATAAAAATATTCGGTTTAACCAGGTGCTGGTCGTGATACTGGTTGCTATACTGGGACTGAATGTATCGTGTAAAAAAGTACTTGAGATAGATTCCGCCAGGCTTTCCGGGGAAGAAGGACATTGGAAGTCTTTACAAGATACCAGGTCCGGGCTAATGTCTACTTACGCATTAATGCGAGCTGCGCTCGCTGATAACAACGCACATTGGTTGTGGGGAGACTTAAGAAATGGGGATTTTACCGCAAGTAGCAGGTCAGATCTTAAAGTGATCGTTAATGGCAACTTAAATGCGTCATTTCCTTTGCTTCAAAAAATCACTTCCTGGAGAGCTTTCTACGCCGTAATTAACAATGCAAGTTTACTTATTGAACGTGCACCCGAGGTTTTGAAAGCAGACATCCGTTATACTGAGCCGAATTATAAAGTTGATGTTGCCCAGGCCAGGGCCTTAAGGGCATTCGCGTATTTTTATATGGTCAGGATCTGGGGTGATGTTCCGTTAATAACGGCATCTCATGACGGTAGTTTTGAAATGAAAGCGAGGACCGAGCAATCCAAGGTATTGGCATTTGCTGAGTCGGAATTGATTGCAGCCGCAAAAGATTTACCATATATATATGGTGCCGAAGGAGATGATATTCTTCCAGGGTTATATTATGGGTATGGTATTGATCGCTGGCAAGGTGCCCTGTTTACTAAAATATCGGCCTATGCGGTGCTGGCGCATATTGCTGCATGGCAATCGCATTATATTGACGCTTCGGTGTATACTGAATTTGTGATGGATAATTACTCAAAGGCAAATGCAGGATATTCCACCACATTGGAATTAACCTCTGCTGATGGTATTTTTAATGCGCAGTCCTATAAGCAGATTATTGCTTTCGGTTTCAATGATCTGTATGGAGAATCTACTGCAAATGGACACATTGAGGAACTGGTATTGGCTGCTCCTTTGATTTCCAGACAAACTCCGGACCTGTATGTCTCTAAAGATTCTATAAGCAGTGCATTTAAAGATTTAAGTGATCAGCGATTTGGTCTGGATACCATATCGGGGTTACCACGAACCAATTATTTTGTAAATTATAGCAGCGCCATTCCAATCTTCAGCAAGATCAAGGTGCTGAGGGGCGGATCTACTAACGGCAATTTTGCGGTATATAGTTCGAGTATAATTTTTACCCGCTTAGAAGAGCTTGCTCTGCTTAGAGCGGAAGCATTGGCTGTTCTTGGCCAGCGTATCAATGCATTCAATTTATTGAATATCATAAAGAAAAGCAGAGGTGGCAGTGGGCTTACTGATGGACCGGGAACTGATCTGATCAAAGAGATATTTGCTGAACGCAGGAGAGAGTTAATGGGTGAGGGATGGCGCTGGTATGATCAGATCCGCTATAATAAAATTCAAAACAACAATGCAGCCTTTTTAGACCTGATTCATCAAAAGGGTATTTATTGGCCTATTTCAAAAGAGGTATTGAATTCAAATAGTAAACTGGTGCAAAATAGCTATTGGAAATAATGGATAAGAAATTAGTATCAATCACTGGGCCGATAAAAAATATGCCGATGAGAAATAAAAACAAACGCGGGTTTTTCCTTGCAATCCTGGTAGTGGTGCTCTGCGCCACCGTGGTTTCTTGTAAAAAGAGCGATTCAGATTATTACAACTATGAAAATAATTTAAAGCAATTTGATGGTAATGCTTTGGAGTATCTGGAATCCCAGAAAGGAATCTACGACTCTTTACTCCTTGTTCTTAACAGGCTGCCAAACTTACAGGACTCATTAAGAAATCAGAAGGTTACACTGTTTGCTGCGACAAATAAAAGTTTTCAGATCGCAGTGGAGAGTTTAAATGCAGTTCGTAAAAAATTGAATAAAGCGCCCTTGTACCTGGCAGATGTAGACATTGAACAATTGGATACAATGACAAGTAAATATATTCTCCGCGGAGAAATCGTTACAGCAGATTTTCAGAGATATGTTGATGGTTTGATCGTAAAAAGCATAAACCACGATTATAGTATGCATATCAATTATAATAAGGCTGATGCTTCAGGTTTTATTGAAGGCGGACCAGGAATAATAATTTTCACGGACCCTAAAAATTCAATCTTCGTAAGGTACTGGCAAAGTGCACCTACCAATTCTGTGAATATAAAAACTAAAAATGCAATCATAAATGTGCTTTCTCCGGGACACGACTTTGGATTCGCTGATTTTGTAACAAGAACTAATAACTAAGGCTAAAAAAATGAATAATAAATTTCCATTAGCATCACATTGTATTTTCTTTATTGGATTGGTGTTATTAATAAGTACTATATCTACAAGTTGCAAAAAATATCTGCCTGAAGACCGGGAATCGATTGGGGTAGATACCCGCTTTACTCAAACTGTTTATAGCCCGGTATTAGGAAGAAGTACATTGTTCTCTAACAATTTTTTTCTGGGTACATCGTCTCAGCCGTTGACTTTCAAAATCATCAACATGAGGACAAGAGATGGCTCGCCGGCTCCGGAACTTACCAGGACTACACCTGTCCAGGTCTGGACTAAACCGTACCTCGGAGATGAAAAATCTATTGCTGAGATTGAAGCAAAGAGGAAAATCGAAAACCGGCCGCTATTTGAAATAAGGGAGCACTCAGGCCAGTTTCTAATGTGGTCTGCGGCAAATTCGAAAAACATAAAGACACAACCGGATTCAGGATATGTGTTTGATGTAGAAATGTCCAATTCAGGCGGGCGGAGATATTTTAGAGATTTCAGGCTCATGCCTTTAAAAGAGCGCGCGTATGAACCTTCTGAAATTAACCCGATTACCGGCCTTTCACAATATGTGGGCATACTGCCAAGCAGTATGATGAATATCAGGGGTGACCGGACAGGTGATTACATGTTCTTCCTGGATGTAAGGGCATTATTTAAAAAAAATGAGGGAGAAGGGAATTCACTTACATTCAAATTTGTGGATTCGCTGTTTAAGCCTGTCGATCCGGCCAAATTTAACCTCACTAAATGGGATAAACTGGTGCATGGTTTCAATATGGTAAAAACAACTGAATATGTAAAGTATGATGTGGCTTATCCCATTCCTTTAATTGCTTACAGAACGGATTATACAAATGTATTCGGTGACCAGGCCAGTGTTAAGTTCCGGTATGAAAGGCAGGGATTTGGCAATATAAGAGAGGAGGCCTTTTTAAATCTTGATTTTGCAATTTATGAACCTGGTAACTGGGAAATAACGGTCTGGTTTACGGGTGAGCGCCCCAAATTTAGTAATGATTAATAACATGGGATTTCTAATTTATATAAGATCTAATATGAGATATGCGGTTATAATATTGTCTTTGTGTTTGTTGCTGGGTTTCAATATGCAAACCAGTGCCCAACAGAGCAAGATAGTAGTTAAAGGAACTGTTACGGATAGGGTAGCAAAAACTCCAATCCCCGGTGTTGTCATTATGTCTGGCAAGCCACTGGTTGCAGTAGGGCAGACTGATGGAAACGGAAAGTTTAGCATCAGTTTAAATGCCGGCGCGGAATTAACATTCAGGTACATCGGGTACAAATCCATCACCAGAAAATTGGCAGACAACCCGGTAATAAATGTTGTTCTTGAAGAAGAAGTAAATTCATTGAAAGAGCAGGTCATCATTGGCTATGGGAAAAAAACAAAAGAAGTTTCAACCGGATCCAGCGTGATTATTACAGCTAAAGAGATTCAGGATGTACCGGTAGCTAACGTTATGGAGCTGCTTCAGGGAAAGGTGGCAGGTCTGAATATTCAGAATAATAATGGAACACCTGGTATGCGTGGATCAATGAATATACGTGGTATTTCAAACGTAAACGTTCAAGGCTCCGGAGGTAAAGCATTTTTAACGCCTACTTCTCCATTGTTTGTAGTTGATGGGGTTCCTGTGGATGACAATGCAGATTATTCTTACGGCTTTGAATCTGCAGGTCCGGGCATTAGTCCGATATCTTTAATTCCTGTGGAAGATATACAGCAAATTGAGGTTTTAAAGGATGCTCAGGCAACCTCTTTATATGGTGCAAGGGGTGCTTACGGTGTTATTTTGATCACTACAAAACGTGGAAATTCTAAGGTGCCGATTATTAGCTATACCAATAGCTTCTCTATCGCTACCCCTCCGTCGTTGAGACAGGTAATTGGGGGCAAAGGAGAACGTCAGATGCGTATTGACCAGATCCTGAATTATGATACCAGTTTTTATGGTGGGTTGGAAAATATAAATAAAAGCCCATTTCTTGCTGATAGCTTAAATGCCTATTACAACAATTCTACCAATTGGCAAAAATATTATTACAGAACTACCTTAAACCAGACTCATAATGTGAACATTTCAGGTGGAGACCAAACCTTCAATTATAAGGTAAATACGGGTTATTATAATGAAAAAGGCATTGTGGAGAATACGGATTTTACGCGGTATAATTTGGGAATGAATGCCCAGTATATGCCCAATGAGAAATTTAAACTGATCGGTTCATTGAGTAATGCCTTAACGAACAGCAGTGCGGGTGGCGGAAACAGCCTATCACAAAAAGGTTTGGCAGATGGAGCAAGTTCGTCGTCATTGTTGCCTTCCCCATCATTGTATACGGCTTCAAATGGTTTGCTGAATTCATTGAATGTCAGGAATGACAATAAGGTAATTAACATCACTGCAAATATTGATGTGGAATATGAACTATTGGCAGGGCTTCGTGCTTCAAATACAATGAGTTATAATTACATGACGCAGGGTACTGATAAATTTACTCCCGGATCGTTAAGCGATGGTTTTAATGAGGTGTATAACTATTTTGACCGTAAAAACACCTTATACAACAGAACCCGGGTTTCTTACGTGAAAGTATTAGCTGAGAAACACAATTTTAGCGCTTCGGTATTTACTGAGCTAAACGCAACAAATTTCAGGGCGGATGCGATGAGGCAAAATAGCACGCCTAATGACCATATCACAGGTCCGCTTGGAAACGACTGGGCTAAATCTTTGGGTGGTACTTTAAATAATCTGACTGATCTAAGATCGGTCTCCCTCGCAACGGCTTTCTCCTATAATTATATGCAAAAATATGTGCTGGATCTAACCTATCGCTGGGATGGTTCCTCAACTAATGGTCCGGATGCCGGCTACTCGAAAAGCCCCTCTGTTGCTGTGAGGTGGAATTTTGGTAAGGAAGATTTTCTTAAATCTCTAAGCAATTGGTTGGATAACGGCGGTATTCGTTTGAGCTATGGTAAAAATATTGTACCAACTGGTTCGGTGTATGATGTCTATGGTAAATATGTTGCCGGAGGGAACTATAATCAACTTCCAACCGTAGGTTTGGATCTGGGCGTTGTTCCAAACACAGGTCTGACGCCTACCACAACTACACAATATAACGCGGCTTTTGAAGCTGGGTTCTTAAACAGGTTCAACGTGACATTTGAAACTTATTATAAGCAGGTAGACAATATGCTTAGAGAAAAGAATATTTCTAATATTAATGCATTTGGGAAGGTAAAGACAAATGAAATGAGCGTGGTTAACTATGGGTACGAATTAAACATAAGTGCGCGCATGCTTCCTCCAACTAGCGATGGTTTCTCATGGACATTGGGTGTCAATGGGGCCCTAAATAAAGACGTCATGGCGCATCTTCCTGATGGGGTTAGTCAGTTGATGGTCGTGGACGCCAATACAGGACAAAATATTCTTTATCGTTTAGGAAAGAATAGCCTTACTAACGTGCTTTTAAATACTAAGGGAGTATACGGTACAAATTCAGAAATACCAGTAGACCCTTTAACAGGGTTAAGATATAGGGCGGGGAGTGCCACAAGTGCAAATGGCTTAAGCTATTTCAGAGCGGGAGATCCAAGATGGACCGATGTAAACGGAGATTATATTTTAGATGTAAACGACTATGTGGCGGCAGGAAACTCGCAGCCATTGATTACCGGGGGAATTAACTCCTATATGCAATACAAGGGATTCTCCTTAAATGTGGTCGGTTCATTTACTTTAATAAGGGATATTTTAAATAACTCAACATCTGCAAGGTTCCAGAACTTTTCTGATCCTTTAGATCAGGCCGCCAACAACAAGGGGCTGCAGGGACTGGTTCCTTTAGAGGAGTTTAAATATTGGCAAAGCCTGGGTGATAACGCGAAATACCCTAACCCATATGATTATACCAGGTTTAGCTTCACCAATCCCTTTCGCTATGACCAGACACTTTTTCAGGAAGATGGGTCTTATTTTAAATTGCAGCAGGCAACCGTATCATATAACCTCAATAAGGAGTTCATAAAAAGGTTTGGTATCAGTTCAATGCGGGTTTATGGAACGGCATATAATATATACACCTTCTCCAATTATTCAGGCCCGAATCCGGAAAGTGTAACTGATCTGGGAAGAGATGATTCTGGCGGTTATCCTAGTGCCCGTAGGTATATTCTTGGTCTTAATGTTCAATTCTAATACTAAAATAGATTTTATGAAACGTTTTATATTTGCATTTCTAGTCTTAACTACCGGATCAACGTTCCTGTCCGGCTGCAAAAAATTCTTAAATGTTGTTCCTGTTGACAATCTTTCGGGGAATAACTACTGGCAGAACCAAAAAGATGTAGAGGCCTTTACTACTGGTATCTATAATCAGTTTAGAGAAAATACATTGTCGTCAGCCTATTTTCCTACGGCTGGAGATTTACGCTGCAGTCCGGCAATAGCAACTTCAGGTCTTGGACGTAATTATATCACCCTTATAGTTTACAATCAGCTTAATGTTTTGGTTCAGACTGACGATTACTTTTCGGAGATATTCAACTATGTTGGAATGACGAAATGGGACAACTGGTACAAGATGGTACAGTCAGCTAATATTTTATACGTTCAAGCGGATAAAGTTGAAGCACTGACCCCAAACCAAAGAAAGCAATACCGGGCTGAAGCGGTGTTTTTGCGCAATCTGGCTTACTTTTTTATGGTCCGTCAATTTGGTGATATCCCTTATTACACCAAAGCTTATAATCAGGACCCATTGCCAAGAATGGATATGGCGAAGGTGTTGAATAATTGTATAGCGGACATGCTTGCAGTTAAAGATGATTTGCCCTGGACTTATGAGGATCCTTCGATAGTAGGCATCCGTGCGATGAAAGGAAGTGCAATTGCTTTGCTAATGCATATGAATATGTGGGCGGCTGGATTTGAGGCAGGAGATAAAACGAAATACTACAGGGCTGTAGACGAGTTGGGGAATGAGATCATGACTGCGAATAAGTATGAGTTGCTGCCAATAACAAGAACCAAGGAAATATTTAAAGGCCGTACCAAAGAGAGTCTGTTTGAAGTTTTGAGAAGCTTGAACTATGGGGAGTATTCTAATGGGAATTACCTCTATAACACCTTTACTGATATGGTATTACATTATCCGCACAAGCCTGTAAAATCCATTACGAAAAGCTACATCTATTATGATAGTAAGTTCATCAATAAGTTGTATCCGACGGGTGAAACGGATAAAAGAGGAGAATACTGGTTTGACCCTAAAACCATTTACGCTACTGACGGAAGCTGGGAGTTGCTAAAATTCGTCAATATTTTTGCCGAGGAAGGAGAAGATGTGCTGCCTGACGATGATTTAATTGTGTTTCGTTTGCCAGATGCCATATTATTACGTGCGGAAGCTCAGGCGGAGCTTGGCGATGATGCCGGAGCTATGGCCTCTGCAAATGTCGTTAGAAAAAGAGCTGAAGCAGATCCTTTTTCTGCATTAAGTGGCAAAGAATTAAAAGATGCCATTTGGTACGAGCGCTGCAGGGAATTAATGGGGGAAGGTCACTATTACTTTGATCTGGTACGGACTAAGAAAGTTTTGGATAGGGAATACTGTTTTCACCCGATCTCAGTAGAGAATTTTAAAGCAGGTGCCTGGGCATGGCCGATCGATAAAGGTGCGCTTGTTAACAATCCGTATATGAATTTGAACGGTTATTGGAGATAATTTTTAAGACAAATAATAAGAAAATTATGTTAAGGATATTTAAAACGACAACAATAACATTAGCTGTATTAGGCTGCATATTAATGTCTTGTTCAAAAAATGATTACTTCTATGATACCGGAGTTCATCAGGCAAAATACGATGGAACGATTTTGCAATACCTGAAATCAAAACCGATCCTGTTTGACAGTTTGGTGATGGCGATCGAAGCTGCGGGCATGAACGATGTGTTTGAAAAGGAAAATATTACTTTTTTCGCTCCGGGCAACTCCAACATTTATAAAGCGATTAAGTGGTTAAATGAGGATTTAAGGACAAATGGTAAAGATACAGTTTCTAAATTAACTCAAATTAAACCTGAAGTCTGGAAAGAAGCATTGTCCCTTTACATCTTTAAAGGATCTTATTTGCTAAAAGATATCCCTCAGATTGACACTTTATCTCTTAAAGCGTTTCCCGGGCAGGGATACGCCTCTTATGGCGGAAGATCGATGAATATGGGGGTTTTTTATAATGATGCGGGTGGTATTAAATATGTTGGGTACAGACAGGTAGTATTGTCTTTTATTCCGGATTTTTCAAATCCGCAGGTTGGCTTAATCAACGCTCCGGTAGCCACCTCAGATATTCAGCCTACGAACGGAGTGATTCACGCGCTGAGGTTTAACACCCATTCTTTTGATTTTGAAAGCAGGCGGTTTATCTCCTCAGCCATATCGGCCGGAATTGGAAAGGCGACGGAATAAGTTATCCAAATAGTTTAAGAGAAGTATTATACATATAAATTATGATTTCAATCAATATAAAGGATACAAGGATAAATCTGATCATATCAGGACTACTCTTGTTTATTATGATCAGCTTATCCTGTTCTAAAGAACCGATTATTCAGGATGATCCTTATAAGGGAGGTATGCAGCCACTAGGGGTTAAATTCACGGGAGATGAGCCGACTCCAAATGCAGGTTCTCCCGGTGATGAAGTAACATTTAAGATCTCAGGACTGGAGAATTATGATAATAAATTTGAGTTTTTGATCAATGAAACAAAAACGGATATTTTATCTTTCACCGATTCTACGATTACCGTAAAAGTACCCCAAAATGCGAGTACCGGTGGAACGACACTTTTGCTAAATGGCCAATCCTTTTTTGGGCCTAAATTTACGATACAGGGAAAAGTTTCAATTGATCCTTCATTTAAGGCTGTAAATGGAACAAATGGAGCTATATCCGATATTACTTCTACTTCCTCAGGATATATATTGGTTGGGGCATTTACCAATTTTGAAAGCCAGGCCCCTGCTATACCGGTTAACCGTATCGTATCCATATCAAATGATGGTGTGTTCCAAACCAGTTTGAGCAGCAGACTTGGAGCGGATGGTAGTATTCAATCCATAAATAAGTTGTCATCTGGTAAGTATATGGTATCGGGCAGTTTTGGCAGTTACAATAGGATTTCAGGCATAAATTGCATTACCCGGTTAAATGTTGACGGATCGTTGGATTCAACGCAGGTAGAAGTGATTAACTCAGATCCTGAACGTCCAAATTTTGGTTTTGATACTGTTGCTGCGTTTAATGGCGGTGTTGTGGGACGCCCCCCATTCTCTATAGTAAAGAGCTTTGTTAAAGACAATAAGACAATCATCCTGGGGAACTTTCTTTTTTACTTAAGCTATTACTATCCACGTTCCACCAGGGAAAATAAAATTGTTGATGTCACCAGAATGGCTCAGCTAGCCAGGTTAAAAGAAAATGGAGAGCTCGATTCAACATATAACTTTGATCCTTCAACCAAAGGCGGATATGCGGGAGGAAATGGGCCAATCAATGATGCTTTTATGCAGGAAGATGGAAAAGTTGTAGCCGTTGGTGCTTTCTCAACATTCCATGGCCTTCAGGCGAATAATATTGTTCGCCTAAACGACGATGGTACTGTGGATAAGACATATGCAACTGGCTCCGGAGCTGATGGCCCCATAACTTCAGTTAATTATAATTCTACTACCGGAAGGGTGCTTGTTGCCGGAAACTTTAAAACATTTAATGGACGGAGCTGCAGCGGGGTTGCAATGCTGAATAAAGATGGAAGCGTCGATGATGTTTTCAAATTCGGACAGCTGGTCGGCGGAGTTCCAAATTATGCAGCTCAATTGAATAATGGTAAAGTATTGGTATCCGGAGATTTCAACACTTATGCTGGTATCATCAGGCAGGGTTTTATGATTTTAGATCAGAATGGCTCGCTGGCACAGGGCTACAACAATACCGGAGCTTTTCAGGGCAGGATAGTAAAAATGGTACAAACAACATCAGCACTAGGGTATCCTGCAGTTTTACTGGTAGGTGACTTCACTAAATTCGACAATAGGAAGGTTGGAAATATTGTACGCGTTGAGATTAAACCATAGTAAAATCTTATAAACAGAATCAGACATGAATAAAATAAATACAGATACTCATAAATTAGTTGTTGCAATAGCTGTAGCACTGTTTGTTATGATATTGTCAGCCTGTAATAAGGACTTCCCCAACAGGTTAAAAGAGTCATCGCAAAATGATACCGCAGGTATCAGTGCCAAATCCCGGAAGGTATTATACATCATCATTGACGGGGCAAGGGGAAAAGCACTTAAGGCCATAAATCCTCCAAATATTGCCAAAATTACCAGTAACTCTGTTTATGCATTTGATGCGCTGTCGGACTTTGACGAAAGCGGAATCACCGATGCCACGGCATGGACAAATATGTTAACCGGTGTAACCAGAGCTAAACATAATGTGATTTCAGATGATTTTTCAGGTAACACGCTGACTGCTTTCCCTGGTATTGTTTCGCGCCTTAAGCAGTTCAATCCTCAGCTAAGAACGGTATCGATAGCCTCATCCGGCGCATTGAATTCAAATCTGGCAAGTGATGCTACTTTGCATCAGGAATTTGAGAATGATGATCAAGCTGTTAAGAATGCAGTTAATGAAGAGTTAAAAAGAGACGACGCAACGTTTATCCTGGCTCAGTTTCATAGTGCTGAACTTGCAGGTAAAGCCAATGACTTTGAAGCGGGTACAATGGCTTATACAAATGCTATCCTTAAAATCGATAGTTACATCGGGGACATCATGGCTTCGTTGAGAAGCAGGAAAACTTTTGCTGATGAAAACTGGCTGGTTGTCATTGCTTCAAGCAAGGGAGGAGAAATCGCGCCTGATGGAAACAGCGTTGATAACACTGCCTATGGAGACGCCGCCAGAAATAGCTTCATTGCTTTCTATAACCCTCGTTTTAGTACACTTTTTGTACCTAAGCCAGCGAGTGATGAGGTTCCTTTCACAGGTATTGGCCCAAATTTTACGGGAAGTGATTCTAAAGTCAGTCGTGCGGTTATCTCTGATATAAACGCTTTTAATATGGGGCTCAATGATTTTACTTTTGAAGTTAAGGTAAAAGTAAATAACGGTGCTACCAATTATCCTCCCATTCTTGGTAAAAGAGCAACCTTTACGGGTGGAACTGTGGGCTGGGTATTTTTTCTTGAGGGCGATGCCTGGCAACTAAATGTTGGCCAGAAAAGCTTAGGTAACAGACAGGCAAATGGCGGAGCCATCCGGGACGGGCTTTGGCATAGTCTTACTGCTAAATTCTATAAAGATGGCGCAACGCGTAAAGCCTCCGTATATACCGATGGAGTGCTAAAGGCTACCATTGATGTCACAAATTACGGTAATCTTGACTCCGAAACTCCATTAACATTGGGTTATATTACAGGTTCAGGAGGTGGAATTGATATCTTACTGACTGATATACAGTTTTATAATATTGCTATTCCGGATGCTGTAATTAAAACACAATCGCGTAAAACTTATGTGGATTCTTCACATCCTTATTTCAGTAATCTAATCGGGTACTGGCCGGCAAATGAGGGTAAAGATGACATTATTAAAGACAAATCTGGCTATGCGCATGATTTTAGGATGCAGGGGACTTCTCAATGGCAGCAGTTTAATGAGTATACTCCTCACTTAGATCCGGTTATCTCATCTGACTTTTATAAAATCGTGCCAAACTCTGTTGATATTCCATTTGAGATTTATCAATGGCTGGGAGTTTCTGTGCCAAAATCATGGAATCTTGACGGAAAATCATGGAATCCTATTTATTCTGATATTAAACCTTAATCTGATATGAAAAGCACTTTTTTCTCAATTAATATATTGATAGGTATCTTTTTACTGAGTTTAGCCTCATGTAAAAAATATGGTTATGAATTTGAAGATGGTTATAATAAACCCGGGACGCCGGAGAGTGAACAGACTCTCGATACATCAATGAATGTTATTGATAGATCTTTATATACAAGAGCCCGTATTTTTCCAGGAATGGTTGAAGCTTCGGAGCCTAGGGTAAAAGATGCTAAATTTACTTTGGATCTAGATTTTTCAGCATCAAACTCTTATCTTTTACGAATATCAGTAGCTCCTCGTCCGCAGTTTAGCACAGGGTTTTATGCACCTGCAGGAGAGTTAATTAAGATTATTGTTCCTCAGGGAGCTGACGGTCTGAATATCCAGGTGGGTGGTCATACAGATGACCTCACGGGGCAGTTGAACTTAAAACGGGATCCTCTGATTTATACGGTTAAACAATTGTATCCCGGAACAAATTATATCCGTAATCCTTATGGAGGGACAATCTATATAAATGCGGCCTTTGGCATCAAGGAACCTGTAGAGTTTACAATCACGGGCGCAGTTAAATCACCGGATTTTGTATTGGGAAAGAGTATTGACTCTGAATGGATAAAAGAGGTCAGAGCATCTACAGTTCCATGGCTGGAATTGCGCAGCATGAGGGTAATATTCCTGATCCCAAGGGATTTCTTAATCAGGAATTTTGATTCTTCAAAGCCATTGACAAACCCCACGGCTTTAATGACCGCATGGAATACGGTGTTTGAAGAGGATTTTAACGGCTGGATGGGGCTTTCAGACTTTTCGATAGACAATAGAGACCGAAGTCCTCAAGGCCCATGGAGAGAGGTGTTAGATATTCAACCTTCAGTTGGATATGGGCATAATGGTTTTCCGACGGTAGCAACCATGGATGATGAATGGTTCAATAGTGTGGTTAGTTTAGAGCAATTACTTCATGGAGCAAATTGGGGTACTTATCATGAGTTTGGACATAACTGTCAGCAGGGGTCTATATGGAGCTGGAGTACGCTCGGTGAAACGACCAATAATCTTTTTAATTATAAAGTAGCCCATAGGAATGGAGCTAGTTTTGCAATTCAGCATGGCGATGAATGGGTTCAGCCTGCTTTGGATTTCGTTGCAGCCAACACTTCCTTAAGTGCATTTGATACGGATAAAAAAATGGATGATCCGTTTAAAAGAATGATTCCGTTTCTTCAGATATTTGGCATATATGGTTATGAGGCTATGCCTTATCTGTATACTGAGGCAAGACACGCAGCACGTTATTCAATCAGTGATATTGATAAGCATGACTTTGTTTACGAGCGATTTTCTGAGTATGCAAATACTGATCTGAAATTGTTTTTTGAAGCTTGGGGGATAGCCATTTCTTCTCAGTCAAGGTCTAAAATCTCCGCTAAATTTCCAGGATTGACAAAAAAGATATGGGCATATAATCCAATGACTAAATCGGGAGGTAATGATCCTATTCTTTATAAGACGACCATTTCAGCAAGTTCTGAACAAGAATCGGGGGAACCTGCACCAAGCGGCCCTGCGGCTGCGATGTTAGATGGTCTTGATAATACATTTTGGCATACCAAATGGTCAGGCGATAATTATCCATTTACCATCATTCTTAATACCGGAGCTCCGGTGATGGCTAAGGGCTTGTATTTTGTAACCAGGAACTCCACTGCGCAAAGGCCTAAAAATGCTGAAATATATACAAGTAATGATCAGGTAACCTGGAATCTGGTAGGTTCAACAGTAATAACGAATGCATTTGCAAGGTACAACTATAATTTTCCAGCAACCTTAACTGCTCAATATTACAAAGTCATCCTGAAAGATAGCTGGACGGGCCAGGAGTGGGCAGCCTTATCTGAATTGAATGTTATTAAGTAATTAATTTTTAAAAATTAGATGACGATGAATTATAGAAATAAGACCAGGATATTTTGCTTCTTCGCAGTGATGCTAGTGACGGCGTTTAATGCCTGTAAAAAATATGAAAACCCTGCGCAGGTCTTTGAAGAATACGGAGATGGTAAGGATGGAAATGCGGTTAGAAAAGTGCTGGTGATTAATGTAAACGGAGCAGTTGGTGCAGACATTAAATCGATCAGTCCAACCAATATCGCTGCTTTGGTTAAAACTGGAAAATTCAGTTTTAATGAAATCAAGGACGGAATACCTTCAGATGCAGGATCATTGGCAAGCATGCTAACCGGTGTGTCATCATCGAAGCATAAAATAGTTGATAATACTTACATTCCAATTAATGATTCGAATGATGGTCATGATCAGATTATCAATTATCCATCGATGTTTTCACGGATGCTGGATGTAAGGCCGGAATTTAAGACGGTAACTATCACTTCTGATGCGGCTTTAGATAAATATTTAATTCATGCTGATCGCAGTATTTTGGCCGAAAGCGATGCCTCAGTTAAAGACTCGGCCGTTAATGCGCTAAAGGGTAGTATTGCAAAGGTAATAATGGTAGATTTTAGATCTGTTAAGGCCGCGGGGAGCATGTATGGGTTTTCGCCTGACATACCCGAATATAAGACGGCTATAGAAACAATAGACAGGTACATTGGTGAAATGATGACTGCGTTAAAAGCCCGTAAAGATTATGCATCAGAGGACTGGTTGATCATAGTTACAACCAATAGAGGCGGTGATGACAACAACTCAAAACCAGGATTTATCATTTGCTCTAATCCCAGTCTAAAAGAACAAGGGATTTCAAAAGAAGGATTTAACACCATGCATTTTAAAGGGACGTCTACCAATGCTTACATTAAAAATGATAATGCGCTGTATGACTCAGGAGCAGATAAAGACTTTACAGTACAGCTTCAAATTAAAATGAATTTAAGCAATTCCTATCCTGGTTTTTTCTCTAAAAGCAATGGAGTAATTGGATCTTCCACGACCGGATGGACAATGTTTCAGGAGGGGATTACCTACGGGGTCATCTTTGGAGGTACAAATAATGGCGGATCAGGCAAAACCCAGGTTTTAGGAAGTACTATTACGGATGGCAAATGGCATACCATAACAATGACCGTTAAACTTTCGGGATTGATAAGAACAGCTACATTATACACTGATGGGAACCAGGTTGGTACACTTAATATCACAGCGACAAAAAGTCTGAGTACAACCGAACCTTTAACGTTAGGACACAAAAATGTTGACGGCAGCAGTAATCTTGACTTCTATGCTGCTGATATGTTATACTTCAACGCGGCATTAACTTCGGAATCGATAAAGAACAATATTGCATTAAAAGATATCACCAAGCATCCAAATTATTCAAATTTAATCGGTTATTGGTCTATAGATGAAGGCGGGGGCGGTGTTTTAATAAACTCTGTGCCGGCGGGCCCTAATTTTCTTATGAGAGGCTCCGGGATTTGGGACGCACTGGGAAATGACATTCCGGCAAGCAGAACACCTCAAGCCTTAACTGATGGAACGCTGTCAATTGTTGCTACAGGACCTGATGTGACAGCTCTTACGTTCTATTGGTTAAAAGTTCCGGTTAAAAGTGATTGGAGTTTAGATGGTGTCCCCTGGATATCAAACTTTGAAATAGAATATATTAAATAGGTTAACGCAAAATTAAAAATAATGAAAAGAAAAGGTTTCTATTTAGTCCTGATATTTATTGCTATAGCAACAACATCCTGTAAGAAAAGCTCATCAAAGCCTGATGTTACCCCTGAACCGGAGAAACCGGTGATAGTTGAAGACATAAATTACAAGACAGTTGCAAATACCATCGAAATTGCTCCGGAACTTGAGGCTGCTAAATTTGTATGGCAAAATGCATCAAAAAAAGCCATTACTATTAAATTCAAATATACAGCTGACGGAATAAATAAGGAGGTAATTGTTGATAATAATACAGATGCCGAAGGTGCGGCATCTGTACCTATTTTTGGGCTGACAAATTTTACGATAGTGGTGAGCAATACTGGTGGAAAGGCCGCTGCGACAAGGTTAGTAGGTATTCAACCCGTGTTGAAACCCGAGGTGAAATTGAATAAGGTGGGTTGGACAGCCGCTGCGTCCAGCGAGATTAATCTTCCTGATGAAGAACTAAACGGTGCAGAAAACCTCGTCGATAATGTGACCACCAGAAGTATAACTTCACCTGCTGTTCCATCCTTCTGGCAATCTGATTATTATTTGGACCCGGTATATCCTTATCCACACTGGCTAATAATTGATATGAAGAAAGAAGCGAGGATAACGAAGATAGGATTGAATGCCCATACCGATGGAAATCAAGGCTTTTCTCAATTTAAGATTGAAGGAAGTATTGATGGCATTGGGTTTACGGATATTGCTGAAGGAGAAAAAACGTTTAATCCACGCATTACTTCAGAACAAAATTTTAAGGTGGCCCCGGCAACTCCAATCAGATATTTGAAGATTACGTTAATGATAGGCTCTCCTTATCCTTGTTTAGCTAATTTTGAAGCCTACGCAAGACAATAATGTTTATACAGGTTTCTTCTTAACAAGAGGCTATTCTTTTATATAGCCTCTTGTATTTTGTGCTAATCAGATGTTTATTTGCTAGGATGGAATAAACTAACTTAATAATTCTTGCAAATCCCTGTCGGCTGTAGGTATTTTCTTTAAGAAATCATCAAATCCTGCCCCTTCCTGGGAACTATACATGCCATATGCATCCAGGATATATCCGATTTGACCATCTTTATCTTCCAGGATATACAGTACTGAGTTGTCGGCAGGATCGGAATCCCCCTCAAAACGATATGTTTTTATAATGGTAAGATCTTCGGGATTGTATATTTTGTTGACGCCTGCTCCCTGCATTTTGCCATGATCAGTCATCTTTATTTCATTGTCTAAACCTTTAAGTCTTAACTTTTCCAAAATTTGACTAAGGGTATTCATTTCAACTGGACGTTCCATAATAGATTTGTTTTTTGATACAACAACCAGGACGAAGAAAGGTTTTCCAATGGCTACAAAAAAGGCTTCTAATTAAGATTAGAAGCCTTTTTTGTAGTTTCAAACTAAGGTCTGCCTTATAAAGAAAAAGCAGCTTTTACTTTATCAACGAAGTCTAGTTTTTCCCATGTAAACAGCTCAACAGTTACGGTTTTCTCTTCGCCTCCCGGGCTTTTGAAAGTTTTGGTAACTGTTTCGGATTTGCGGCCCATATGGCCATAAGCTGCTGTTTCGCTATATATTGGGTTCCTGAGCTTTAAACGTTGTTCTATAAAGTAAGGACGCATATCAAAAATGCTTTCTACAATTTTTGCAATCTCGCCGTCTGTTTTGCTTACTTTTCCTGTTCCATAAGTATTGATATAGATACCCATTGGTTTGGCAACGCCAATAGCATAACTGACCTGCACCAATATTTCATCAGCTACTCCGGCTGCGACAAGGTTTTTGGCAATGTGACGCGTTGCATAAGCAGCGCTTCTGTCAACTTTACTTGGATCCTTTCCGGAAAAAGCGCCGCCGCCATGGGCGCCCTTGCCTCCATAAGTATCCACAATAATCTTACGTCCTGTAAGTCCTGTATCGCCATGTGGACCACCGATCACGAATTTTCCTGTGGGATTGATGTGGTATTCTATTTTATCGTTGAATAAGTGCGCGTATTGGGGATATTTTGCTATAATTCTTGGAATTAGGATATCAACCAGATCTTTTTTAATCTTGGCAAGCATTGTAGACTCTTCATCAAAGTCATCGTGCTGAGTAGAAATCACTATGGCATCGATCCTGACAGGTTTGTTGTTGTCATCATATTCTAAAGTCACCTGTGATTTGGCATCAGGACGCAAATAGACGATTTCTTTATTTTCCCTTCTTAGCACTGCCAGTTCCTGTAATAGTTTGTGTGCCAGATCCAGAGCCAAAGGCATGTAGTCTTCAGTCTCATTGGTAGCGTAACCAAACATCATTCCCTGGTCACCTGCGCCCTGCTCTTCTTTACTGCTTCTGTCTACGCCCTGATTAATGTCCTGTGACTGCTCATGAATGGCCGAAAGAATTCCGCATGAGTTTGCCTCAAACATGTACTCACTTTTGGTGTATCCGATTTTTTTAATAACATCACGGGCAATCTGCTGAACATCCAGATAGGTTTGGGATTTTACCTCACCAGCCAATATGACCTGGCCGGTGGTCACTAAAGTTTCGCATGCAACCTTCGACTCGGGATCGAATGCTAAAAAGTTATCAATAAGTGCATCGGAGATTTGATCAGCTATTTTGTCTGGATGGCCTTCAGAAACTGATTCGGATGTAAATAAATATGACATTCTAAATAATTAAATTTTAAGTTTAAAATTGTTAATTAGAAGGAGCCAATCCTGTGAAACAGGCTGTAAAAGGAAGTGTAGATAGGTTAGCACTTTTTTTTACGTGGTTGCAATCCCGCTATTTTTAGATAGCATCGCAAATCAGTCCACTTTTTAACGGTGCAAAATTAGTATATATATTCAAATAGTCAAAAAATATCAATTATTTTGTGTCGTTATAAATCAAAAGCACTTGTCGAAGTCTAATATATTATTTATCATCAATCCCATTTCGGGAGGGAAAGACAAAATGAAGATCCCCGGATTGATTGATGCTACCCTGGACCGCTCAAAATTTAATCCGAATTTTAGCTTTACGGAATATATCGGCCATGCGTCAGAAATAGCGGAAGAAGCCTCGGGCAAAAATTTTGACATCATTGTTGCTGTGGGAGGCGACGGGACGATCAACGAAATTGCTACTAAAGTGATGCAGCAGCATAAAATACTTGGAATTATTCCTTTTGGTTCAGGAAATGGGCTGGCAAGGTTTTTAAAAATCCCGATGAATACCGTTAAAGCGATTGAGGTAATAAACCATCAGCATACCCTGTTAATTGATACCGGGAAATTCAATGATAAGCATTTCTTTAACATGGCAGGCATGGGTTTTGATGCACATATCAGCTCGGTATTTGCCGGCAATAAATCAAGAGGTCTGACCGGATATTTAAGGTTAGGATTGAAAGAAGTATTAGACTATAAAGCTCAGGTCTATCACCTCAATATTGATGGTGTTGATTATGTTAAAAAAGCCTTTGTAATTAGCCTGGCAAATTCATCCCAATACGGTAATAATGCCCATATCTCTCCTGCCGCTTCAATAACTGATGGTTTACTGGATGTTTGTATAGTTAAGGAATTTCCTATGTATAAGCTTCCTCTTCTTGGTTACGAAATGGTCAGAGGAATAACTAACAGATCTGACTTAGTTGAAATAATCCGGGGAAAACAGATAAAGATCACCAGAGAAAATGATGATGCCATCCATATTGACGGAGAACCCTTTTTTATGGGGAAAGAAATAGCCGCGAGTATTGCTCCGTTATCATTAAAGATCATTACGCCTTTGATATGAAATCTAAAAAGAAAACTTTAAGCGATTTGGGTGGAATTATGTATTCAACAGACCCGGGTTTTAACTATGAAGAGAAGGAAGAAACCCGGGAGGAGGCGATTCCTAATAACAAGCAGGATCTAAGAGTAATGCTGGATAAAAAAAACAGAGGCGGAAAGGCTGTAACATTAATAACGGGTTTTTTGGGTAATGACGCTGATCTGGATAAGTTAGCTAAAATACTCAAGACAAAATGCGGAGTAGGCGGGGCTGCTAAGGATGGAGAGATTTTGATACAGGGAGATTTCAGGGATAAGGTATTGGCCATCCTGCAAAAAGAGGGTTATAAAGTAAAAAAATCAGGGGGCTAATTTTGAATATAATCAGTTGATTATAAACGAATTAGTTTATAGTGTATTCGTTACAATAAGTAAAAATTTTCTTGGGAAAGAGTGTTTTTTAGCTTTTTATCTGCATAACTTTGCTGCACTAACTTATTATTCTTATGAGCAAAGCATTTATGCTGAAGCCTGATCTAAGCTATTTGAATCTTAATTCAGAACACGCTTTATATCAGCTTAATGTGGCACAATTGGTTGAGGAAGCCCTGATGAACGGGGAAGGTTCTCTTGCCGATAGTGGCGCACTGGCTGTAGATACAGGAAAATTTACTGGCCGTTCTCCCAAAGACAGGTTTATAGTTTGTGACGACACAACCAGAGACATTGTATGGTGGGGCGACGTCAATATCAAATTTGACGAAGGCAATTTTGACTCTTTGTTTGAAAAACTGACTAAGCATCTCAGTAAAGGAAAATATTACGTACGCGACACGTATGCCTGCGCTGAGGGTAGTTATAAAACAAGTGTCAGGGTCATTACGGAAACGGCATATCAGAATCTTTTTGCCAACAATTTATTTTTAAGGCCGGAAGAAAGCGGTTTAGGTGATACGCCTGACTGGACAATTATCGCATCCCCTTCCTTTTTAGCTGATCCGGTAACGGATGGAACAAGGCAGGCAAACTTTTCCATCTTAAATTTTAAAAGGAAAATTATTTTAATTGGTGGCACAGGATATACTGGTGAGATTAAGAAAGGGATATTTTCCGTATTAAATTTACTGCTGCCATATGAACAGGATACCTTGCCTATGCACTGTTCGGCAAATGTTGGAAAAAATGGAGATACAGCAATCTTTTTTGGACTCTCGGGCACAGGAAAGACTACGCTTTCGGCGGATCCGGAACGAGGACTGATCGGTGATGACGAGCATGGCTGGGGACCTGAAACTGTTTTTAATTTCGAGGGAGGTTGTTACGCAAAATGTATTGACCTGACCCAGGAGAAAGAACCACAGATATTTAATGCTATAAAGTTTGGGGCATTACTTGAAAACACCAATTATTTTCCGGGAACGAGAAGGGTAGATTTTTCGGACATCAAAAAAACTGAAAATACAAGGGTAGCATATCCTATAACGTTTATTAATGATGCATTTGTACCATCGATTGCAAAGGCGCCTAAAAATATTTTTTTTCTGACAGCTGATGCTTTTGGGATTTTGCCTCCCATATCAAAATTAGATGCCGGGCAGGCTATGTTTCATTTCATTTCTGGTTATACAGCTAAGGTTGCTGGAACCGAAGCAGGGATAACGGAGCCTCAGCTTACTTTTTCAGCATGTTTTGGTAAGGCATTCCTGCCTTTGCATCCGACAAAATATGCAGAGCTTTTGGGAAGAAAAATGAGAGAGAGTGATGTGAATGTCTGGCTGGTTAATACCGGATGGAGTGGGGGTGCTTATGGGGTTGGTAAAAGGATCAAACTTGATTATACAAGATCAATGATATCGGCAGCTTTAAACGGGCTGTTTGAAGCAGTGGAGTTTGTAACTGATCCGGTCTTTGGATTGAAGATTCCTGTGAGCTGTCCTGGCGTTCCTGCAGAAATTTTAAACCCAAAAAACATGTGGTCGGATAAGCAAAAATATGATGCCAGAGCTAGTGAACTATCGATTGCCTTCGTAAATAACTTTAGACAATTTGAAGCCTTTGCGAACGATGAAATGATAGCCGCACTCCCTAAAGTTGTTGAAAACACAATTTAAAAGTATTTTTTTACCTAAAAATTTGCATTTCAGTTTTTTTTTAGTTTTAATTGTGAAAGATTGTCTCCGCAACGAGACGATCTTTTTTAATTATACAGGAATGCGAGTAGGGAGAATAGGCGCAACGTAACGAATTAACAAGCTAATGATTATTTAATTTGGAATTAAAATCAAAGTTATAAATTTGTTATTGCAACAATTATTTGTAATCGTCGTTGTGTGTATTACGGAATAATAATCTAAATTTAAAAAACAAAGTACTAAAACTAAAAAACTAAAAAAAATGGCAAACGCACCAAAACCAACAACAGTTAAAAAAGAAGGTTCATCTTCAGCTTCAAATTTATTCGCGACGTTAACTATTCCAATTTGTATCATTATCGGAATTTGTGTTTACAAATTTATTTTTGGAGACAGGGGAAATTTCATCGGCGGAGCTGATCCTGATTTGCATGAAACTCTTCCATTACCGGGTAACTATATGGGAATGGCTTATAAAGGAGGGGTTATCGTACCTGTTCTATTGGGTATGTTCCTGATGGTAATTGTATTCTCTATTGAGCGTTCAATTGTAATCAGTAAAGCGACTGGTAAAAGCAGTCTTGATTCTTTTGTGAAAAAGATCCAGGGTCTTCTGAATTCAAACAATATCGAGTCTGCTCTTGCTGAGTGTGATAAACAACAAGGTTCTGTTGCGAATGTAATTAAATCCGGATTGAGAAAATATCGTGAGATGGAATCAGAACAAAATATGGATACTGATCAAAAATGTCTGGCTATCCAAAAAGATATTGAAGAAGCAACTACATTAGAAATGCCAATGCTGGAGCAAAATTTAACAGTAATCGCTACTTTGGTTTCAGTAGGAACACTTACAGGACTATTGGGTACAGTAACAGGTATGATCAAAGCCTTCGGTGGTTTGGCTAACTCTGGTGCTCCGGATCAGGCGGCTTTGGCAACTGGTATCTCTGAGGCCCTTATCAATACAGCTACAGGTATCGGTACATCTACTTTTGCAATTATCATGTATAACATCCTTACTTCCAGGATTGATAAGTTAACTTACGCAATTGACGAAGCAGGTTTTAGCATCATCCAGACTTACGCCAGCACGCATAAATAGAAAGTATTATTTTTTTTACCGGCTTTTATGGAAAACCGGATGAATTAACATCATTAGTAAAAAAGTAAGTAATTTTTAAAGATATGCCAAGAGCAAAGGTCCAAAGAAAGAGCACTGCAATTGATATGACAGCCATGTGCGACGTGTCATTCCTGCTGCTGACTTTCTTTATATTAACAGCAACTGCGCGCCAGCCTGATCCTTTGGATATAATTATCCCTAGTTCGACTTATAAGATCAAAGTACCTGATAATGATATAGGCATTTTATCGATCGGCGGAAAAGGAAAGGTTTTCTATGAGATTGTAGGCCAGGACGTCAAAGAGGCAACTCTTGCTAAAATGGGGCAGCAATATAATATTCAGTTCACTCCTGAGGAGATAAAACGCTTTAAGGTTTTAGGATCTTTCGGTGTTCCAATAGAAAGTTTGAAGCAATTTATAGCTATGGACTCTGAGGACAGGGAGAAATTTGCTAAGCAAAGTGCGGGGATACCATCAGATTCAACCAACAACCAACTGGCACAATGGATTATGCAAAATCGTCATTCAGTTGCTGAATTGCATAATGCCCCCCTGAGAATAAGTATAAAAGGAGACGCCCAAGAAGAATATCCTACTGTTAAGAAAATAATAGATATCCTTCAAAAGCAAAAAATTAACAAATTTAGTTTAATTACTTCAGCCGAAGGCGGAAAATAAAAACATATTATGGCAGAATTAGATACCTCCAGCGGGGGAGGGAAAAAAGGCGGCGGTAAAGTAAGAACCAAGAAAGCGAATACCAAAGTGGATTTAACCGCTATGGTTGACCTTGCATTCTTGTTGATCACTTTCTTTATGCTAACCACCTCCCTGTCAAAGCCGATTGCAATGGACATTGCAAAGCCGGATCAAGAGGATAACGAAGTAAGAAATGAACTTCGTGCGTCACAAACCATGACCATTCTTCTTGGAGAGAAAGATAAAGTGGCTTGGTATATGGGTGAGGCAAAGGATGCGCATCCTGTTATTGAAAGCTTCGCCGAAGTGAGGAGATCCTTACTAAAGAACAAAGAAGCTGTAAAGAAAAACACAAACAGGCAAATCGTTATCGTTGTTAAGCCAACAGATGGAGCTACGTATAAGAATTTTGTTGATATAATGGATGAGCTTAATATTGCCGCCATTAAAACAGCCCCGGCTATCGATGATGTAAATATTCTCGATAACGAGAAGGCATTCATGAGAGAAGGCGGGATATTAAAATAGATATAAACAAAAGTAAAATATTAAGCTATGTTTGGTTCAAAAATAGATTTATTTAAAAGGGATTGGCTTGATGTTGTATTTGCTAACAAAAACAAAAGCTACGGTGCTTACGAGCTTCGTCAGCGTAGTGATGCAAACACAACTAAAGCACTGTTGATAGCGTCATCGTTATTCATACTGGTGTTCTTGTCCCCTAAAATTGCGGAGTTGGTGACACCACCGCCTCCGGAAGATGAGATTGTTAAACAGGTAGAGGTTGTTGTGCAGCCTCCTCCTCCGGTAAATCCGGAGACTCCACCTCCACCCCCGCCACAACCACCTCCGCCAAAGCAGGATCAGATTAAGTTCCCTCCTCCTATTGTGAAGCCGGATGAATTGGTTCGTGATGAGGAACCTGTGGAGATTGAAGATTTAAAAAAGGCTGATCCCGGTCAGAAAACTGTAGCCGGAGATCCTGATGCTGATATCGTTATCGCGACAGCTGCTGGAGATGGCCCTAAACAGGCTGCAGTGGTAGAGGATACCAAGGTTTATGATTTCGTAAGTCTGGAGACCCAGCCAAGTTTCCCTGGTGGCATGGATAAATTTTATGCTTATGTTCAAAAAGCTGTAAGATACCCTGCTCAGGCTCAGGAAAACAACATTCAAGGTAAAGTATTTTTATCTTTTGTTGTGGAGAAAGATGGCAGCTTAACTGACATCAAGGTCGAAAGAAAACTTGGTGGTGGTACGGATGAGGAAGCAATGAGGGTGCTGAAGGCTAGTCCTAGATGGATCCCTGGTGTTCAGAATGGTAAAAAAGTTCGTGTTAAGTATAACATTCCAATCAGTTTTACTTTATCTCAATAGCAAAAAATGTTTAGTTTAAAAACATTTAAACAGAAATCGCCTCAACAGCGATTTCTGTTTATTTTAGGGCTAGTCATGTTCGCTTTTTACCTGGTGCTGGGTTTCATATTGATTTTTTGGGCAGATATGCCGGTAGATATAGAAAGAAAATATAGAATACTGCTTGGTTGCATATTAATCGTATATGGTGTGATCAGGTTTACCCGTGTGATTAAACGAGATAATGATTAGAATGAAGAATCTTATATTAGCGTTTTTGGTATTGTCAATTGTGGCTTGCTCAGATTCTTCAAAAAAAGATGCGGTTGTTCAAACCAGGACTTCCGGTACGGTAAAAATACTTGTTGATGAATCGTTTTCTTCAATTATTGCCGACCAGGTTGAAGTGTTCAACAGCGATTATAAAGATGCGAAGTTTAACATTTCGGAAGGCAATGAAAACAAAATTGTTCCCAACTTTTTGAATGATAGCATGGGAGTTATTATCTTGTCAAGAAGGTTAAAACCAGATGAAGAGAAAATATACAGAAACAGGGGAATTATCCCAAAGACATCGCGATTTGCAATTGATGGTATTGCTTTGATCACAGGGAAGGATAACATTGACAGTAATATTACAGTGGATCAAGTGATCAGCATATTAAAAGGAGCTGATACCGGAGGGAAAAACCTGGTATTTGACAATGCTTATTCAAGTACATTACGCTATTTTAAGGAATTGGCACAAATAAAGGAACTTCCAAAAAGCGGTGTATATACTTTAGAGGATGATAATGACGTTATAAAGTATGTAGGGGAGCATAAAAACTTTATTGGTGTAGTTGGTGTTAACTGGTTAATAGCCAATAATGCCAATATGTCTGCTTATATTGGGAAGGTGAAAATGATGGGTGTGAAGAATGTAAAGGGAAAAAAGGGAGATGATGCATTTTATACACCTAAACAAATTAATCTGATCAATGGTATTTATCCATTTTTAAGAAACGTTTACATTATAGATTGTGAAGGCAGGGATGGTTTGGGTACCGGATTTGCAAATTGGCTGATGAGTCCTCGTGGTCAGTTAATTGTGCTTAGATCTGGATTGGGCCCGCATAAGATCGTTCCACGGGAATTTAACTTGAAGAATAAGAACTAAATTTTATATTTGAGGCACGGAGTTTGGATAAATAAATAAGATTCATAAAATTTTTACTATAAATAATTAAAATATAACGAACCATGAAGTCTGCTAATCAAGCTTCATAACAATTTAAATACTAATATACGAACCATGAAAATGACAAAGAAAGCAATAACCTTAGGTTTAGGTTTAGTAGTGATAGGTTCTGCCTCTTTTGCTCAGAGCATAGATGATGCGAAGAAGGCGATAGATGCCGAACAATACCAAAAAGCGACTTCGACGCTTAAAGCATTGGTAAAATCACAAGCCGGTAAAGGCGAAAATTACTTTTATTTAGGTAATGTTTATTTAAAAAGAGACTATTTGGATTCTGCAAGGGCTGCGTTTACCCAAGGAGTGACTGCAGAAGCGAAAAACCCGTTAAATTACGTGGGTTTAGGTCAGGCTGATTTGATGTCTAATAATGCAGCGTCTGCGAAAACCAACTTTGCTAAGGCAATAGAAGTTGCGTCAAAAAAGGATTATACACCTTATTTGTATACGGGTAAAGCATATATAGCAACAGCCAAACCTGATTTTGCAGCAGCGCTTCCTAATCTGCAAAAGGCAGATGAGCTAGATGATAAAGACAAAGATCCTGAAACATTTGTTGCGTTAGGAGACTTTTATGCACTTCAGCGAAAGAACTCAGAAGCTCTGCAAAACTATATGCGCGCGCTAAGCATCAATCCTGCTTTATACAGATCTACAGTTCAAATCGGAAGGATGTATAAAGAGTCAAGAGCTTTCACAGAGGGTGAAACTGAATTGAAGAATGTAATTGCTGCTGATGCTAATTATGGACCTGCTTATCGTGAGCTTGCAGAATTGTACAGACAGTGGGCTGATTTTGAGCCGGCAAGTGCTGCTACGAAAAACGCAGACGCTATTACCAATTACAAAAAATATCTTGATCTGACTGATAAGTCATATGAGTCACGGATCAGGTACGCACAGATCTTATTCTATGCTAAAGACTATAAAACGTTAGAACAAGAGACCACAGAACTGGCAGCGATGAATCCTAACGATACCAAAAATCTGATTGTTCTCAGATTACGTGGATATTCTGCTTATGAAAATCAGAACTATCCTCAAAGTCTGCAGTTTATGAACGACTTCTTTGCAAAAGTAAAAGACACTGCACGTATTATACCTGAAGATTATTTATACCTGGGCCAGGCACAATTGCAAAACAATGAAGATAGCCTGGGAATTATTAATGTTACCAAGGCCATTGCAAAAGATTCGTCCAAAGCTGAAATATTAGCTGATGTAGCTAAGAAATATTACGATGCAAAAGATTATTTAAAAGCAATTAATACTTACAAAATCGTTAATCAATATAACCCTAATGGAAAAGGCTCACTTTATAATTTGTTCTATCAAGGTGTAGCGTCGTATGTGTACTATGCAAAAGGTTATACCGCTAAAACTAATCCATCCAGACAGGTTTTATTGGATGGAGATAGCGCACTTTCTAAATTATTGAAAGCAGCCCCGAGTACTGTAGAAGCATTAGTATACAGAGCAAGGATAAATGACTTTCTTGATACGAGTTCTGTTGCCCCAACAGGTGCTAAACTCCCATTTTATCAGCAATACCTGGATTCTGTAGAAACAAAGGTGGATAAACAAACTGTTGTTGTAAAAAGAAATATGGTAGAGGCCTATAACCAAATTGCAGGGTTTGCAGCTTATAAGGAAGATAAAGAAAAAGCGAAATTGTACTGGGACAAAGCATTAGCTATTGATCCGGCAAATGCTACTGCTACCGAAGGAATTAAATCATTAACAGCACCTGCACCAAAGGCTGCTGCCAAAGCTGTTCCTAAAAAGAAAAAGTAGTGAATTTCTAATAAAAGAAAAAGGCAGGGTTGTTATCCTGCCTTTTTCTTTTATTTTTGCAGCATAATAACATTCAAATGGAAACTCAAAGTGTGCCGGTAGATTTTTTGCCTATAATAATTCAGGTTATTGTTGCTTTAGGATTTGTTGTTGTAACTTTAATTGCAACCCATTTTCTGGGTCCTAAAAGAAAGACTGACGATAAACTAGCTACATTTGAGGCTGGTGTTAAAGTAGTCGGAAATGCACGACAGCCCTTTTCTATAAAGTATTTTTTGGTAGCGATTTTATTTGTACTGTTTGATGTCGAGGTTATTTTTATGTATCCCTGGGCTGTAAATTTTAGAAGCCTCGGAATGTCGGGAATGATTGAGATGTTCATCTTTATGGGAACGTTGCTGCTTGGCTTTATTTATGTCATTAAGAAGAAGGCACTGGATTGGAATTAATCTATTTAGATCGGTTCTAAATGATGGCGCTTTAATTCTTTTGCTTTTAAAAAATTGTAGATTTGTGGTTCATTCTTTACCGGAATGAGCCTTTTTTGTTTTATATCATGAGTGACATCAATATTGTAGAAGCGCCGCCGGGTATAGAGGGGTCCGGATTTTTTGCTACCTCTTTAGATAAGGTGATCGGTCTTGCCCGTTCCCATTCATTATGGCCTTTACCGTTTGCAACATCCTGCTGTGGAATTGAGTTTATGGCCACTATGGGCTCACACTACGATTTTGGACGTTTTGGTTCGGAGAGGTTAAGTTTTTCGCCACGCCAGGCAGATCTTTTAATGGTCATGGGCACCATAGCTAAAAAAATGAGTCCTGTTTTAAAGCAGGTTTACTTACAAATGGCAGAGCCCCGATGGGTAATGGCTGTTGGAGCCTGCGCTTCAAGCGGAGGTATTTTTGATACTTATTCTGTATTGCAGGGTATTGATGAGATTATTCCGGTAGATGTATATGTCCCAGGCTGTCCTCCAAGACCGGAAGCTATTCTGGATGGATTTGGTAAGATACAGGAACTGGTAAGAAATGAATCTTCGAGAAGAAGGAATTCTGATCAATATAGAGATATGTTAGCTTCATACGGGATACAATAATGGCAGACATTACAAACCAAGAATTAACGGTCTTACTGACTGAAAGATTTGGAGATAGAATCTCCGGGGTTAATGAACCGTATGGGTTCCTCACTTTTGAGACAACCAAGGATGTAATCATCACTGTTTTGGAGTTTTTAAAGCAAAACAGCCTGGCAAATTTTAATTTTCTCACGGATATAACCGCGGTGCATTACCCTGGTAAAAAACATGGAATCGCTGTAGTTTATCATTTGCACAGTATGGTTAAACGCATTAGGGTGAGGGTCAAGGTATTTATTGATGAACACCATCCTGAGATTCCTACGGCGACTACCTTGTGGAACAGTGCAAACTGGATGGAAAGAGAAACTTACGATCTTTTTGGAGTTAAGTTTGAAGGTCATCCGGACCTGAGAAGAATATTGAACATGGATGAGCTTGGTGTTCATCCAATGCTTAAGCAGTATCCCCTGGAAGATCCAAATAGGGTAGATAAAAAAGACGAATACTTTGGTAGATAATAACATATGAATCACAATCAGCCAGTAGAGACGGACAATGATCCGCAAAATGAATTGGTAACCCTGAACCTGGGGCCAACTCACCCGGCTACACATGGTGTTTTCCAGAATGTTATTCAGTTGGATGGTGAACGTATTGTTAGCGGAGTTTCCACTATAGGATACATTCACAGAGCATTTGAAAAGATTGCCGAACATCGCCCTTTCTATCAGATCACTCCATTGACTGATCGTTTAAATTACTGTTCATCGCCGATCAACAATATGGGATGGCACATGACCGTAGAAAAACTATTGAATATTCAAATGCCTAAGCGTGTGGATTATTTAAGGGTGATTATTATGGAACTGGCACGGATATCCGACCATATCATCTGCAATACAATTATTGCACAGGATACCGGGGCAACAACGACATTCCTTTATCTTTTTCAGTTCAGGGAACATATATATGAGATCTATGAGGAGATTTGTGGTGCCAGGCTGACAACAAATATCGGACGTATCGGTGGTTTTGAAAGGGATTTCAATGAAATAGCTTTTGCAAAGATCAATAAATTCTTAAAAGAGTTCCCGGTAGCATTACGGGAATTTGAAAGTTTACTCAACCGTAACCGCATATTTATTGACCGCACCGCTAAGGTGGCCGAAGTCTCTGCGGAGAAGGCCCTGGATTATGGCTGGACGGGGCCTTTATTGCGTTCAGCAGGTGTGGATTATGATGTGCGTGTGAGTGATCCTTATTCTTCTTATGAGGACTTCGATTTCGAAGTTCCCGTTGGGACAAGCGGAGACATATACGATCGCTATCTGGTGCGCAATGAGGAAATGTGGCAAAGCATCAGACTGATTGAGCAGGCTTTGGAAAAGATAAAACATGAACCTGCGGGAATATTTCATGCAGACGTGCCTGAATTTTACCTGCCGGCCAAAGAAGAGGTTTATAATAATATGGAGGCATTGATCTATCATTTCAAAATTGTGATGGGAGAAATAGATGCCCCTAAAGCGGAAGTTTATCATTCCGTAGAAGGCGGAAACGGGGAACTTGGTTTTTACCTGATCAATGACGGGGGGAGAACACCTTACCGGTTACATTTCAGAAGACCTAGTTTTATTAATTATCAAATGTTTGCTCCCATGAGTAAAGGCATGCTGCTTTCAGATGCCATTATCAACATGAGTAGCATGAATATTATTGCAGGAGAATTAGATGCTTAAAGTAGAACAACAACAACCTGTAGATTTTTCATCAGCCTTAATCGCTAAGTGTGATGAAATCGTTAAAAGATATCCAGAGGGAAAGCACAAATCAGCTTTGCTTCCCATACTTCATGAGGTTCAGGCAGAGTTGGGATGGTTGAGCAATAACGCTATGGACAAGGTGGCAGACTATCTTAACATCTTACCAATTGAAGTTTATGAGGTTGCTTCCTTTTATTCCATGTACTTTTTAAAGCCACAAGGGAAATACATGCTTGAAGTATGCAGGACAGGCCCTTGTTGTTTAGTCGGCGCTGAAAAGCTGATGAACCATATTGAACATAGCCTTGGAGTTAAAGAAGGTGAGGTTACTGAGGATGGCTTATTCAGCTGGAGGGGAGTAGAATGTCTGGCTGCATGCGGCTATGCTCCTGTATTGCAGATTGGCCCCGAATATACATTTTACGAAAACCTGAATGAACAGAAGGTTGACGAATTGATAGAAGACTTACGCAAAAGATAATGGCTCGTAAACTATTATTAGAACATATAAACGTACCGGGCATCAATACACTTGATGTTTACCGCCAGAAAGGCGGTTACCGTGCCGTTGAAAAAGCTTTAAAAACTTTAACGCCTGATGAAATCGTCGAGGAAGTCAAAAAATCCGGACTACGCGGTCGCGGAGGAGCTGGATTTCCAACCGGAATGAAATGGAGCTTTCTGGCGAAACCTGAGGGTGTCGCACGTTATCTGGTGTGTAATGCTGATGAATCCGAACCAGGGACTTTTAAAGACCGTTATCTAATGACATATATTCCCCATGCATTAATAGAGGGGATGATCGTTTCCAGTTTTGCATTAGGTGCTAATACGTCTTATATCTATGTGAGGGGCGAAATGATGCCTCAAATCCGCATTCTGGAAAAAGCAATAGCTGAAGCAAAAAGTGCCGGATTTTTAGGGCAGAATATTTTAGGAACAGGTTATAACCTCGAGTTATATGTACAGCCAGGTGGCGGCGCATATATCTGCGGTGAAGAAACGGCATTACTGGAATCATTGGAAGGTAAGCGTGGCAATCCGAGGATCAAGCCTCCTTTTCCTGCAATTGCTGGATTATATGGCTGCCCAACCGTTGTGAACAACGTGGAGTCTATTGCAGCAGTAGTTCCTATCGTCAACGACGGCGGTGATGAGTATGCCAAGATCGGAATTGGCCGCAGTACAGGAACTAAACTGATCTCTGCTTCAGGCAATTTAGTGAAACCGGGCGTGTATGAAATAGAGCTTGGCTTGCCAGTTGAGGAATTTATCTATTCTGATGAGTATTGTGGTGGGATGGCAAATGGGAAAAGATTGAAAGCTACAGTAGCCGGAGGATCATCAGTGCCTATTTTGCCGGCCAATTTAACCTTAAAACTTGCTAATGGAGAACCGAGACTGATGAGCTATGAGTCGCTTTCTGAAGGGGGCTTTGCTACAGGAACTATGCTTGGCTCGGGTGGTTTTATTGCTTTTGATGAAGACCAGTGTATCGTTAGAAATACATGGAATTTCTCGAGGTTCTATCATCATGAGAGTTGCGGTCAATGTTCTCCCTGCAGAGAAGGTACCGGCTGGATGGAAAAAGTATTGCACAGATTAGAATATGGACATGGTAAGATGAGCGACATTGATCTTTTGGTCGATGTATCAAAAAAGATTGAAGGAAATACGATCTGTCCATTAGGTGATGCGGCGGCCTGGCCGGTTGCAAGCGCCATAAGACATTTTAGAGATGAGTTTGAATGGCATGTGAAAGAGCCGGTTAAAAGTCTAGATACTAATTATGGTTTGGCAAATTATGCTGAGCCAATTGCGAAAGCAGAAGTTACGACAGGAAATTAACGATCATGAGTGATAAAGTTAAGGTAACCATAGACGGGATAACAGTAGAAGTTGCACCCGGTACAAGTATTCTAAATGCTGCAAGACAAATAGGTGGTGATATTGTGCCTCCGGCAATGTGTTATTATTCTAAGTTAGAAGGGAGCGGAGGAAAGTGCCGCACCTGCATTGTTAAAGTCAGTAAAGGATCTGAAAAAGATCCGCGTCCAATGCCGAAACTGGTAGCATCATGCCGTACCACAGTGATGGATGGGATGGAAGTTCAGAATATCACTTCTCCAGAGGTCATCGAGGCACGCAGCGGGGTTGTTGAAATGTTGCTGATCAATCACCCCTTAGACTGTCCGGTTTGCGATCAGGCAGGTGAGTGCGACCTTCAGAATCTTGGCTATGAGCATGGTTTGCAAAAAACCAGGTATGAATTCGAACGCAGAACTTTTGAGCGTATAGACATTGGAGACAAGATCCAGCTGCACATGAACAGGTGTATATTGTGTTATCGCTGTGTCTTCACTGCCGACCAGATCACCAATAAACGGGTCCATGGTATTTTAAACCGCGGAGACCATTCCGAAATATCTACCTATATTCAAACTGCGGTAGACAACGACTTTTCCGGAAACGTCATCGACGTATGTCCGGTTGGAGCCCTCACTGATAAAACATTCAGGTTTAAAAACCGGGTTTGGTTTACTAAACCTATTGATGCACACAGAGATTGCCCGACATGCAGCGGAAAGGTAACTTTATGGTATAAAGGTGAAGATGTACTAAGGGTTACCGCCCGTAAAGATGTGTATGGAGAGGTGGAGGAATTCATTTGTAATACCTGCAGATTTGACAAAAAGAAAACAGCGGACTGGACCATCGAACACCCAACACACATTAGCGACGCTTCGGTTATAGCTTCCAATCATTACGAAACTTTAAAACCGCTGCCAGTGATTCAGGACAATGCTAAATTGCAATTGGCTAATAAAGTTGAACTAGAAAAAACCACTAAATTCTAATGGATATAGCTTTTGTAATAGAAAAATTTATACTGGTTACCATCATATTTGCCATTAGCTTACTAATCGCTATGTATTCGACCTATGCGGAGCGTAAGGTCGCCGCTTTCTTGCAGGACAGGCTTGGTCCTGACAGGGCTGGTCCCTTTGGAATTCTGCAGCCGCTTGCTGACGGCGTGAAGATGTTTATGAAGGAGGAGATCATTCCTTCCAATGCCAGCAAATGGTTATTTATGGTTGGTCCTGGTTTGGCGATGCTTACTGCCTGTATTGGGACAGCTGTTATACCCTGGGGCAGTGCAATTACCATTGGCGACAGAGTTGTTCCGTTGCAGGTCACAGATATAAATGTTGGAATCCTTTACATTTTTGGAGTGGTTTCATTAGGCGTGTATGGGGTGATGATCGGAGGCTGGGCCTCAAACAATAAATATTCGTTATTGAGTGCTATACGTGCTGCTTCTCAAAATATCAGTTATGAAATTGCGATGGGGCTGTCCATCATTGCTTTGCTCCTGGTAACCGGCACGATGAGTCTTAAGGAAATTGTAGAGCAGCAACATGGATGGCATTGGAATATATTGTATCAGCCATTAGGTTTCCTGATCTTTATGGTCTGTGCTTTTGCTGAGACCAATAGGGCACCTTTCGATTTACCTGAATGTGAAACTGAGCTTATTGGTGGTTATCATACAGAATATTCTTCGATGAAACTTGGGTTCTATCTATTTGCAGAATACATCAATATGTTTGTATCCTCAGCAGTAATGGCGACATTATATTTTGGCGGGTACAATTACCCGGGCATGGATTGGGTATTGCTGCATGCCGGACCTATAATTGGCCCGCTCATTGGAACCGTGGTGTTCTTTATTAAAATATTCACATTTATATTTTTCTTCATGTGGGTACGGTGGACAATTCCACGCTTCCGGTATGATCAGCTGATGCACCTGGGCTGGAAGGGGTTAATTCCCCTGGCTATCGCCAACATCATCATTACGGGTATTGTGATTGCGATAATTGAAAAGTTTTAACCCGCATTTGCGGATAACAATAAAGGAGGTTTAATGGAACCATTAACCAGTAAAAAGAAAGTATTAGAACAAAAGCCATTGTCCTTTGCAGAGCGCATGTATTTACCTGCAATAGTAAAAGGTTTGTCTGTTACCATAAGTCATCTTTTTAAAAAGGAAGCGACAATAAGATATCCTGAACAGGAGCGGGAATTCTCGACCAACTTCAGGGGAATGCATTCTTTGAAAAGAGATGAAAACGGGAAGGAGCGCTGTACCGCATGTGGTCTTTGCGCATTGTCTTGTCCTGCGGAAGCCATAACCATGATAGCCGCCGAGCGCAAGCCAGAAGAGAAAGACCTTTACCGGGAAGAGAAGTACGCTTCGGTATATGAGATCAACATGCTGCGCTGCATTTTTTGTGGATTATGTGAAGAAGCTTGCCCAAAAGAGGCAATTTACCTCGACGGTCCGATAGTGCCAGCTGATTATCTCCGCAAGGATTTTATCTATGGCAAGGATAAATTGGTAGAGCAGCCATTGAGTAATAAATTATAATGATAAAACGTCATTGCGAGGAACGAAGCAATCCCAAAGCAACTGACTTAAAGATGAGATTGCTTCGTGCCCCGCGATGACGTGGTGAAAAATAAACTAAACAAGAAAATTAATGGGTACATCAGTATTCTATTTTGTAGCAACATTAAGCGTGATCTTTTCACTGCTGGTGATCTTTTCAAAGAACCCGGTGCACAGTGTGCTTTATCTGATTCTCACATTCTTCACTTTTACGGTTCATTACGTGCTGTTAAACGCACAGTTTTTGGCAGTAGTGAACTTCATTGTCTATATGGGAGCTATCATGGTACTTTTTCTTTTTGTACTCATGCTCCTGAATCTCAATAAAGACAATGAACCATTGAAATCAAATATGGTGAAGATCGTCGGAGTAATAGCCGGCTGCTGTTTGGTCGTAACACTTATTGGTTCTTTAAAAGCAACCGCTGTTTCAGATCCGGTGCTTCTTCGAAATCCGGAGCTCGGATTGTTAAAGAATTTAGGAAAGGAGCTATTCGGACCGTTTATGCTGCCATTTGAATTGTCGTCAATATTGCTGCTTTCAGCAATGGTTGGTGCAGTATTGTTAACTAAAAAAGAGAAAGTATAATGGAGAACATGACTCATCAGTTACAGGGAGTGCCGCTTAACCATTACATATGGCTAAGTGCAATTATTTTCACCATCGGAGTGATTGGCGTACTGACACGCAGAAACGCAATCGTGATCTTTATGTCGGTAGAGCTGATGCTCAATGCAGTAAACCTGTTGCTTACGGCTTTTTCTGTACACAGCAATGATCCCTCCGGACAAGTATTTGTGTTTTTCATCATGGCTCTGGCCGCCGCCGAAGTTGCAGTCGGGTTGAGTATCATCGTAATGGTGTACCGAAATACACAATCCATAGATATTAATGTATTAAACCGCCTTAAGTGGTAATTAAGTATAAATTATAAGATGATAATAGATTTAGTTTGGCTGGTTCCTTTAATTCCCCTTATTGGTTTTATACTTAATGGGCTGGGCAGAAACACCTTTTCAAAAGGGCTTATAGGTTTTATTGGGAGTGGAGCGATATTCATTTCCTTTGCGATAAGTATCGGAATCTTTTTAGCACTGGGATCTGACCCTGTTAAATCTCATGAAATATTTCTTTTCGACTGGATAAGTGCCGGCAGTTTGCATATACCACTCTCCTTCCTGGTAGATCCGCTAAGCTCAATAATGCTGCTGATCATTACAGGTGTCGGCTTCCTGATCCATATTTATTCTATTGGATATATGCATGACGATGAAGGATTTGGTAAATTCTTCAGTTATCTGAACCTGTTTATCTTTTTCATGCTGCTGCTGGTCTTAGGGGCTAATTACATCGTGATGTTTATTGGCTGGGAAGGCGTGGGCTTATGTTCTTACCTGCTCATTGGATTTTGGTATACCAACAGCAGTTACGCATCAGCAGCAAAAAAAGCTTTTGTGATGAACCGCATCGGTGACCTGGGATTTTTGCTGGGCGTCTTTTTTATCTTCACAACTTTTGGAAGTGTAGAATTCTCAAAAATATTTCCCCAGGCGGCCAACATGCTCCCAGGTAATTCTACTATCGCGCTCATCGCCCTGTTATTATTTATAGGCGCCTGCGGTAAATCAGCACAGCTTCCATTGTTCACCTGGCTTCCAGACGCAATGGCCGGGCCGACACCAGTATCCGCCTTGATACACGCTGCAACGATGGTAACAGCAGGTATTTACATGATTGCAAGATCAAATCTTTTATTTGACCTCGCTCCAATGATCCAGCACGTCATTGCCATTGTTGGTCTGGCGACAGCAATAGTAGCTGCAGTAATAGCCCTGACACAAACCGATATTAAAAAGGTTTTGGCTTACTCTACAGTATCCCAGCTTGGGTATATGTTCTTAGGTCTTGGAGTTGGCGCCTACAACGGCGCTTTCTTCCATGTGATCACTCACGCCTTTTTCAAAGCATTGCTATTTTTGTGTGCAGGATCAGTTATCCACGCCCTGCATCACGAGCAGGACATGAGGCACATGGGTGGGCTGCGGAAGAAATTACCAGTCACTTTTATAACCATGCTGATTGGAACAATTGCCATAGCAGGACTGCCTCCGTTCTCCGGCTTCTTTTCTAAGGATGAAATCCTTGCGCATGTTTATACACATGACAAGTTAATGTGGGGAATCGCCGTATTCGGAGCGTTTTTAACCGCATTTTATATGTTCAGGATGCTGTTCCTTACTTTCTATGGAAAATATCGCGGCACGCATCATGCGGAAGAGAAAATTCACGAGTCGCCGACCTCAATGACCCTTCCTCTTGTCGTACTGGCGATACTGTCTGCGATAGGAGGGATAATTGGTATACCAGAGGTTTTAGGCGGAAGTCACTGGTTGTCACACTGGCTTGTACCAGTGATACATCATACTGCTGAATCACCCGATCATGCCACCGAATATGCATTAATGGCTGTTTCGGTAATAGGTGTTCTGATCTCAATCGGAGTAGCTTACTCCAGATATATAGGGAAAAATCACATTCCCGGACCTGATGAGGCGAAACGGTCCTTATTTGCAAATTTATCCTATAACAAATTTTATTTTGATGAGATCTATGACGCACTGATCAGAAAGCCATTAGACATTCTCTCGGGGTTCTTCTACAAGATTTTTGACAATAAGATCGTGGATGGCATCGTGAATGGACTGGGCTGGGGGACTTCGGAAGCCAGTAAGGGGCTGCGATTGGTACAGTCAGGAAATGTTGGGTTTTATATCTTTATGATGGTGGTAGGAATCATCTCATTGTTATTGTATACTTATTTATCTCTATAAAGATCGTTCAAGAAAAGATAATGGAACAACTTTTACTACTTCTTATATTTTTACCGTTGGTTGGTGCTCTGGCTGCGGCCCTTTCCGGCAATGCTGCAAAACACGTTGCCCTGGGATCCTCCATTGTTTCCCTGGTATTTACACTGATCACAGTATGTAACTTTACGCCGGATGCCAGTATACAATTTGTGGTAAATCAACCCTGGATACAGGAGCTCGGGATAAATTTTCATATTGGAATTGATGGAATAAGCATAGTTGCAGTATTGCTAACCAATGTTCTGGTACCCCTGATCATTCTGGCGGGCTATCAGCACAATTATAAAAGTCCAAACGCATTTTTCGCACTTATTCTATTTATGCAGAGCGGTTTGCTGCTCGTATTTACAGCACTGGATGCATTTTTGTTTTACATAGGATGGGAAGCCGCATTGATACCTATTTATTTCATTTGTGCAGTTTGGGGCGGCAAAGACCGCATCAAGGTAAACATGAAATTTTTTGTATATACTATTGCTGGCTCCTTGTTCATGCTGTTGGGCATAATTTATTTATACCTTCAAAACCCGGCGAAGAATTTTGACTTACAGGCTTTTTATAACCTCAATCTCGATTCTACCCAACAAGCCTGGATATTTTGGGCCTTTTTTGTCGCCTTTGCAATAAAAATGCCCATATTCCCTTTTCATACCTGGCAGCCAAATACCTATACCGAGGCTCCTGCGGTGGGTACGATGCTCTTATCAGGCATCATGTTAAAAATGGGTATTTATGGAGTGATCAGGTGGTTACTTCCAGTTGTCCCATTGGGAGTACAAGAATGGGGACATACAGCTATTATACTCTCTGTTATTGGTATTGTTTATGCATCACTGATCGCTTTCACCCAAAAGAATGCAAAAAAATTAGTGGCCTACTCTTCAATAGCCCACGTTGGACTGATCAGTGCCGGCATCTTTGCATTAAACCAGCAGGGGATGCAGGGAGCAATGGTCCAGATGTTAAGTCACGGGATCAATGTAGTAGGCTTGTTCTTTGTACTGGACATCATAGCCAGCCGTTTAAAAACAAACAAGATCAGCGAATTAGGAGGAATTGCCAAACAAGCCCCTCAGCTCGCTATAGTGGCACTTATTATAGTTTTGGGAACAGTAGCACTACCAGGAACAAGCGGATTTATCGGAGAATTTCTTTTATTAGTAGGTATATATCAATACAATGCATGGATCGCTGTATTTGCCGGTCTTACGATCATTTTTGGTGCTGTATATATGTTGAGGATGTACCAAAATATCATGCTGGGCAAAACGAACGACCTTACCATAAACTTTACAGATATAAAAGGATCTGAGAAAGTAGTTTTATATACAGTTTGTGTACTGGTCATCTTACTGGGGGTATATCCTAAACCGATCCTTCAATTGTCGGAGGCATCAGTGCAACATTTAATAGAACAAGTAACACAAAAATTAACATTGGTAAATTAAGCAAATGAACATCATTATAACAATTACTGTTACAGCTTTAGTCGTGCTTTATGCAGGTTTGTTTAAAGCCAAAAAGGCACTATTACCCATTACGCTGATTGGTTTGCTTACCGCACTGGCCTTTGTTGCCACTTCCTGGAATACCGATCAAATTTATTACGGCATGATGCAGATGGATAATTTTGCACTGGCATTTTCCGGTATTACCATACTTGGCACACTGTTTATATTTCTGCTTACTCAAAATTACTTTGCTGCCGACAGTGAAAATACTGCAGAATATTTTACACTGATCCTTTTTGCGCTGGCGGGGATCATCATTATGCTCTCTTATCAGAACATGTCTATGCTGTTTATAGGCGTAGAGATTATGTCAGTGAGTTTATACATTCTCGCAGGAATCAGGAAGAGTAACTTTGCTTCTAATGAGGCATCGCTAAAATACTTTTTGATGGGTGCTTTCTCCACTGGGTTTCTGCTGTTTGGTGTCACACTGATCTATGGTGCTACAGGGTCATTTGACCTTACCGTCATTAATCAGTATCTCGTTAGCAACTATAAGGCGATCTCACCAATGTTTTATCCCGGGGTGATTCTTTTAATAATTGGTCTGAGTTTTAAGATTGGTGCAGCGCCATTCCATTTCTGGGTGCCGGACGTTTACGAAGGTTCCCCTACATTGATCACAACATTCATGTCTACTATAGTCAAAACAGCAGGTTTTGCGGCATTCATTCGCTTGTTTGCAGGTACTTTTGCCCCGCTTCACGATTTCTGGCTGCCGCCGCTTCTCGCTATTGTATGCCTGACATTGTTCATTGGCAACGTGACTGCATTATTCCAGAAGAACTTCAAAAGGATGCTTGCTTATTCAAGCATTTCTCATGCAGGTTACCTCTTGTTTTCTTTAGTGACTTTGACTTCGAGTTCGTCCAATAATGCACTCGTTTATGCTGCAGCCTATACCTTTGCCAGCATTATTGCTTTTGCAGTGCTGATCCTTGTGAAACAAAAGACAGGTAACGATCATTTTGACAGTTTCAATGGCCTGGCAAAACGGAATCCATTGATCGCGCTGGCATTGACAGTTGCCATGCTTTCCCTGGCAGGTATTCCTTTAACGGCCGGTTTCATTGGGAAATACCTGATGTTCTTAAATGTGATGAATGAATACCAGATTTACCTGGTGGCATTTGCGATATTAAATGCCCTTGTCGGGTTCTATTATTACTTCAAGGTGATTGTCGCCATGTATTTCAAGGAAGGAACTGAACTTGAACTGGAAACACCTGTTCAATACAGGGTTGTACTGGTTCTCTCACTGGCAATAACACTTTTCCTGGGGGTTTATCCTGCGGTAATTTTAAATTTAATATAAAGGTTTCTGTTGATAATTATTTGTAGTTTTACGAGTAATTGAACTATGCAAGATTTCTGGACCTCGTTACAGCAATTTATTGACCCCGAAAAATTACTCAGAGAAGGTGGGTTTTACGTTGTAATGTTCGTGATTTTTGCAGAAACCGGTCTTTTCTTTGGATTCTTTCTGCCGGGAGATTATCTGCTGTTCCTGGCAGGCATGTTCGTGGCCACCGGCAAACTTGACGTCAATATTTACTTAATGATCTTAGGACTTTCCATATCAGCCATTTTAGGTAATTTCACCGGCTACTGGTTTGGCCGTAAAACCGGCCCGGTACTGTACCATAGAAAGGACTCCTTTTTTTTTAAAAAACGGTACTTAAAAGCAGCAGAAGAATACTATCATAAACAAGGCGCGTTTGCGCTCATAATGGGCCGCTTTGTTCCCATTGTCAGAACTTTTGCACCGATTTTTGCGGGGGTGGTCAAACTGGACTTTAAAAAATTTGCATTATATAACATTGCGGGTGCGTTATTATGGATAGCTTCATTAACTTTGCTGGGATATTTTCTTGGCAAAAGGTTTGAAAAGGAAATTACTGACTATTTATTATATATAATTATAGGATTTATTGCAATTACAACCATTCCTTTAGTCTTTACATTTATAAAGAACAGAGTGGTTAAAAGCAGTGATGAAGAAAAAACAAACATTGAACAATAAAAATGAGTAAATACGATAATCACCCCTGGCACAGTGTATCTCCTGGTGATAACCTACCTGAAACAGTAAACGCAATTATAGAAATTCCTAAGGGATCAAAGGCTAAATACGAAATTGATAAGGATTCCAATCTGATTAAACTCGACAGGGTGCTTTTTTCATCAGTGATGTATCCTGCTAATTATGGCTTTATTCCTCAAACCTACTGTGATGATAATGACCCTCTGGACATATTAGTACTATGCTCTGTGGATGTTTATCCGTTATCACTGATCGAGGCGAAGGTAATCGGGGTGATGCATATGGTGGACAATGGCGAACAGGACGATAAGATCATAGCAGTGGCAAAAAATGACATGTCAGTAAACTATATCAATGACCTTGCAGACCTGCCCCCGCATACCATGAAAGAAATCGTGAAGTTTTTTCAGGATTATAAAGCCCTTGAAGAAAAGAAAGTAACTATAGAGCATCTGCTTGGTGTACGTTACGCACATAAAGTAATACAGGAAAGTATTCAGCTTTATGATGAAAAATTTAGAAACAATAACTCTTAATGGAAGGCTTTAAGATATTTTTAACATTTTTCCTGGTAGCGCTGAACGGCTTTTTCGTTGCGGCGGAATTTGCAATTGTAAAAGTTAGGGCATCCCAAATTGAAATAAAAGCAAAATCAGGGAGCAGGGTTGCGAATATCGCAAAATTCATTACTCAGCACCTGGACGGCTACCTGGCCGCCACGCAACTGGGTATTACACTGGCATCACTTGGTTTGGGTTGGGTCGGTGAATCCGTAATGCACAGCATCGTTCATGACCTGCTGATCAACTTCAACCTTTCCGAGGTATACATTACCTCCATTTCCACCTTTATTGCCTTTTTGTTTATTACAGTGATGCACATTGTGTTTGGTGAGCTGGCCCCAAAATCCATTGCCATTCAGAGACCTGTGGCGACTACATTATTTGTGGCATTTCCGCTGCAGGGCTTTTACCTCGTTTTTCGCCCCTTTATCTGGGTCTTAAACGGTTTTGCCAATGTCATTCTTAAGATCTTCGGAATATCAAGTATCGGAGGTCACGAGTCTGTCCATAGTACCGAAGAGTTGTACTACTTGTTGGATCAGGGTAAGGAAAGCGGCGCACTGGATACCAATGAGCATGAACTGATCAAAAATGTATTTGATTTTAATGAACGTGTCGTTAAAAATATCATGGTGCCGAGGACCAAGATCTCAGGGATAGAGCTGTCAAGCCCTAAAAAAGAAGTTGTTGATATTATCATTGCCGAAGGATATTCCCGGATGCCGGTGTATGACGACATTATTGATAAGATCATTGGCATTGTGCATGCAAAGGATATTTTGCCATTACTGGCAGGTAATAAGGACTGGGCACTGAGCGATATCATCAGAAAGCCTTATTTTGTGCCGGAAACCAAAAAGATCAACGACCTGCTTAGTGAGCTGCAGCAAAAACGGATACAGATCGCCATTGTCATAGATGAGTTTGGAGGTACCGCCGGTATGGTAACCCTGGAAGACATCGTTGAAGAGATCGTCGGAGAGATACAGGATGAATACGACGAAGAGAAGCCAACCGTAGAAAAAATATCAGACACCGAATTCATCATCAACGCCTACGCGACTGTTTACGATGTAAATGAGCATTTACCTCATGACCTTCCCGAAGACGAAGACTTTGATACCGTTGGAGGTCTGGTTTCACATGCTTTTGGCAAGATCCCTGAAGTGGGGGATAGTGAAGAATGCTACGGCTACCTTTTTACCATTCTCAAGAAGACTGAACAAAATATTGAGACCATAAAGCTTGAACTTGTTATCGATAAAAGGGATATGGTTGATAATCACTAAGCAAATTTAATAATGCATGTTTTTTATACACCAGACATCAGTTCAGATGATTATGTCTTAAATGAAGAAGAAAGCAGGCATTGCATAAAAGTATTGAGACTGGGCATCGGAGCCCAGGTTAGCCTGATCGACGGAAAGGGCGGACTATACGATGCTGAGATCGTAGCTGAAACCAGGAAAAATGTACATCTCAAAATCATCAAAACCACAAGAGGATATCACCAGCGTCAGCATTACCTTCACATTGCCGTAGCACCAACCAAAAACATAGACCGTCTGGAATGGTTTCTTGAAAAGGCTACCGAAATTGGGATAGAAGAGATCACCCCGATCATTTGTGACAGGTCAGAACGAAAGATTGTAAAAGAAGACAGACTGAATAAGATCATTACAGCTGCAGTCAAGCAGTCACTGCAAGCTTACCACCCCATATTAAACCGGCAAACCAGTTTTGAAGACTTTCTGCAGCTTGAAAATGATTCAGTCAGGATGATTGCCCATTGCCTGGAAAATGAGCCAAAACAATACATCAGCCAGGTTGCCCTGCCAAAGCAAAAATATACCATACTTATTGGTCCGGAAGGCGACTTTAGTCCACGGGAAATCGAATTGGCATTGAGTAAGGGCTACAAACCGTTAACTTTAGGTGATACAAGACTTCGTACAGAAACTGCGGCTCTTGCCGCTTGTTTTGAAGCCAATTATTTAAACAGATGAAATTAAAGCTAACCCTGTTCACCGGCCTGACCCTGCTGTTTTTTGGTTTTTATCCGCCAACTTACAGGCTTGCAAAATTAAAGTACAACGGAGGCGGAGACTGGTATGCCAACAGAACCGCCCTTCCAAATCTCATTAATTTTTGCAACACTACACTAAAGACAAATTTTAACGCCCAGGAAGCCATTGTAGAAGTCGGCAGTCCGGAACTGTTCAACTACCCCTTTGCCTATCTTACAGGCCACGGAAATGTGGTATTGAGCGATGCGGAAGCAGCTAATCTGCGTAAGTATTTGACAGGCGGAGGCTTTCTTCACATCGATGACAATTACGGGCTCGACAAGTTCATCCGCAAAGAGATGAAGAAAGTATTTCCTGAACTTACTTTTACAGAACTTCCCGCCAGCCACAGCCTTTACAATCAAAAATTTAAATTTCCAAACGGACTTCCGAAGATCCATGAGCATGATGGAAAGCGCCCTCAGGGTCTTGCCCTAATCTGGCAGGGCAGGATGGTATGTTATTATACCTATGAATGCGATCTGGGCAATGGATGGGAGGATGCCGGCACCTATCCTGATGACAGCCCCGAAAAACGTCAGAGCGCACTTAAAATGGGTGCTAATTTAATCCAATACGTGTTAACTCAATAAGAATGAAAGTAAAAGTTAATGAACAATATAATTTTGATGTGGAACTGAACAAAAACAGGATTCTGGTAAACGGTACTGAGGTTGAGGTAGATTCCCGGCCGATAGCTGAAAAACACACTCATGTTATTTACAACCACAGATCATACAATATAGAGATCGTTGAAGAAAACAGGCAGAATAAAACATGTACCGTAAAAGTAAACGGGAATATTTACGGAATCAAGATAGAAGACAGCTACGACCAGTTATTAAAGCAGCTGGGAATGGACACTGCCCAGACTGGTAAAATAAGATCTGTTAAGGCTCCGATGCCTGGACTGGTCTTGAATATAATGGCAAAAGAAGGCGCAACGGTAACAAAAGGGGACGGCCTGCTGATACTTGAAGCCATGAAAATGGAGAATATGATTAAATCTCCGGCAGACGGGATCATCAAAAAGATCAGCATCACCAAAGGAGACAAGGTGGAAAAGAACGACGTGTTGATTGAATTCAATTAAAAAGGCGCTGAACAAGCGCCTTTTTGCCAACCGAAATCTATTTATCTCGACTTGAATGCTTTTTGCTGCTTAGGTCTGAACTGTGGTTTGCCCGTAGACCTGATCTCAGATGCCCCCAGCATGGTCATCGCACATCTGAACCCTAAGTCGGCGGTCGACTCATCCTGCTGCATAAACCGGCGGGTAGCAGGATTAAGCCAAATTGCCTGATCATCCCATGAACCACCCTTATAAACCCTTGATTTATCGTTGATGAGCGTAGTTTCGCCATACAGCCCATTTGCCGGGTCACGATAACCCCGCTGATCAGCATAAGTATTGGTCGTTTTACCCAAAGAATCTACAGTTACAACAGGAGCGGCAGCAGTCTGTTTTTCTGCCCATGTTTGTTTTCTCGCAGTTACCGCCGGTGTCATTACAGGCATGTTGTGCTTGTCCTTTTCTATTCTTCCTGTTGCGGCATCCGCCATTTTTTTATCCTGATAAAAGTTTCCCCTGTACGGATTAAAAGCATCAGCAGCTTCGAAAGTTTTAGAACGGTATACATCAGCAACCCACTCGTTCACATTTCCGGCCATGTTGTACAGGCCAAAGTCATTTGGCATATACGACCTTACAGGAACAGTCAGTCCGCCTTTATCGTTCAGCGACCCTCCAACACCCATATAGTCACCCTTTGATCGCTTAAAGTTAGCAAGGATCAGGCCTCTGGTCCTTTTCTTTGCAGAACTCAGGCCCAGTCCGTTCCAGGGATATATTTTATTTTCATGAATATTTTCATATTCCGTATTGCCGATCAGGCCCAGAGCCGCATATTCCCACTCCGCTTCCGTAGGCAGGCGATACGGCTGTTTCAAAATGCCATCCTCCAGCCTTACATTTCTGGTTGCTCCGGCCTTTCCCGTAGCAGCAGTGGCATTAGCCGTATTGGCGGGGTTCAGGTCCTTCATTGCCTTTTTTCCCTTATCGTCATACTGACCGTTCAGATAAATGTCAGTATTAAACGGCTCTGTAGGTCTGGCCGTTGTTGCAGCAGCAGCAGCACCTGTTTTATTGGTGCCGTTGATGTCTTTAAAAGCGGTCATATAACCCTTGTCTCTCAGCAAAAGCTCATTTACCCGGTCAGTTCTCCAGGAGCAATACCTGTCGGCCTGCTCCCAGGTCACACCTACAACAGGATAGTCCTGATAAGCCGGGTGCCTTAAATAATTGTCTACATAAGGCTCGTTATAAGAAAGAGGCCGGCGCCAGACCAGTGTGTCCGGCAATTCGTTGTAATAATATTCATAATCTGTCGGATAATTGGTCCTGATCCAGTTCAGGTATTCCAGCCAGTTGGTATTAGAAACCTCGGTCTCATCCATGTAGAAAGAGGAAACGGTAGTTTCCCGCTTGTGGTTATAATCGCTAAGTTCTTGTCCCGGTACATTAATGGCACTGCCGCTCATTACAAAAACACCACCCTCAATTTCTACCAAACCGGGACCCGGTCCGCGTTTGAATTTATTATTTACCTGAAACCCTCCATATTCTTTCTTGTTGTAGGCCAGCCCGGTCTTATCTGACTTTGCCGACTTGGTTTTGCAGGAGATCAGGGATGCCACAACCAATAGGGAAGCAAGTGAATATATGTATGTTTTTTTCATTAGTTCATGCAAATAGTTACTCTAACTGTTAAAACTACGCAAAAAAACGTGTATGATCCAAAAAAAGTTTTTTATTGCAATATCACTTTACACATAGCTCAGGCCGCTATGGATGGTGTCTAAACTTTGGAGTTAAAAAAATAATGAACATATATTACCGATCTTTGTGCGTAAATTTCAGATTTCTTTGAAATTACTGCACACAATACTAACTTGCATCCCAGCTATTCACCCACACAAAAGCAGCAAATGAGCACAAGGTACTTGACAAAGATTGTTTTAGGCATCCTTTCCTTAACAGCAGTCTCTGCTGAGCTCAATGCTCAGGTGGTTCAGCCGGGTACGCAAACCAATGGCAGCCAGTCCAATAACATCATTACCGCAGTTCCTTTTCTTTTGATCAGCCCCGATGCCCGGGCAGGAAGCATGGGCGAAGCAGGCGTTGCGGTACAGCCGGATGCGAATTCCATGAGTATAAATCCTTCGAAACTTGCCTTTTTAGACAGACAGTACGGATTTTCCGTGTCCTATAGTCCCTGGTTAAAAAGCCTCGTCCCCGATATCAATCTCGCTTATTTAAGTGGTTTTTATAAGGTTGATGACCGGAGTGTCATCGGCGGATCTTTGAGGTTCTTTTCCCTCGGTGAGATCCAGTATGTAGATGTCAACCAGCAGGACCTGGGTATTTACAGTCCCAATGAATTTGCCTTTGACCTCACTTATGCCAAGCGTTTTGGGGAGTCTTTTTCCCTGGGAACTGCCTTGCGCTATATCCGTTCCAATCTTTCTTCCGGGCAGTTCACAGCAGGACAGGATACACGTGCCGGTTCCGCGCTGGCGGTTGACATTTCTGCTTATTATAAAAAACCCACTGTGTTATTTGGTACGGATGCCATTGTTTCCGGGGGCATAAATATTTCGAATATCGGCACAAAGATCAGCTATATCAGCGGCGGGGGCGGAAAAAACTTTTTGCCTGCAAACTTTAAAATAGGCGGTGCATCCACTTTTTTGATAGATGATTACAGCCAGTTCACCTTCGCCCTGGACCTCAACAAATTGCTGGTCCCTACGCAGCCCGTTTATGACAGCGCTGGCAAGATCATCGCCGGAAAAGATCCGGACCGTTCCGTCCCCTCTGGAATTTTTAGCTCATTTAATGACGCACCCAGAGGCTTCAGTGAAGAATTAAAGGAAGTAAATGTCGCCGCCGGAATCGAATACTGGTACAATCAGCAATTTGCATTCAGAGCAGGATATTTTTATGAAAGCCCTTCCAAAGGAGACAGGAGGTACTTTACTGTTGGTGCCGGGCTGAAATACAATGTTTTCAATATAGATTTTTCATACCTCATGGCCAATGCACAAAAAAGTGCCCTTGCCAATACCTTAAGATTTACGCTGTTGTTTAACTTTGGGGATGCAAAATAACAGGCAGGTCAAATAAATCTCACAACTGACCCTCTATTGCAATAAATAAAAACAAGCACAAACTGGAAACCCTATGAAAATTAAAGTCGGCTTCGGATTCGATGTACACCAATTGAAAGACAACCACCCATTTGTAGTAGGTGGTGTCACGCTCGAGCACCATAAAGGAGCCTTTGGCCATTCCGATGCCGATGTATTGCTCCATGCGATATGTGATGCACTGCTGGGTGCTGCAAACTTAAGGGATATCGGTTTTCATTTCAAAAATACAGACCCTCAATGGAAGGGCATCAGCAGTGTCGTGCTGCTCAAAGAAACCGTTAAACTGCTCAAAGACAAGGGCTATGAAATAGGTAATATCGATGCCATGTTATGCCTGGAAGCACCAAAGATCAATCCGCACATCCCCGCCATGCAGCAAAACATCGCAGAAGCCATCAATATCTCCACAGAAGACATCTCCATCAAAGCTACCACCAATGAGCTAATGGGCTTCATTGGCCGTGAAGAAGGAGTAGTGGCGTATGCGGTTTGTTTGATTCAAAAGTCCTTTTTGGAAAAATAACCATTCTCTTCGAAGACTGGACCTTGCGCGCTGAAGAAGCGCACAAATCCTATGTCTTCTCTGAGAAGGTGATTTTTCCTTGGCGCATATGCATTTGAATCAAAAATACCCGATACGCTTTAAAAGGAGTAAATAAAAGAAAAAAGGCAGGGTGCATATGCATCCTGCTTTCAACGTTATATCTGAAACTTTGCATAAACTACTCTGCTCCCAGGTTTCCAGAAAAATTACCTTCTCAGAGAAGACATTAGGGCTCTGCGCGCAGCGCCTGAGCACTCGAGTCTTCTCTGAGAATGGTTATTTTTCACTCTTCTAAATACCCAAACTTACCCTGGTTATAATCACTGATCGCCTGCTGGATCTCCTCAGAAGTATTCATTAAAAACGGCCCGTACTGCGCAATCGGCTCATCAATCGGCTCGCCGCTCAGCACCAGCACCACACTATTCTCCAGCGCCTCCAGTTCAATCAAAGCCCCGTCATTGTTAAAATGCACAAACTGATCAGTCTCTGCAACCTCAGCACCATTGATCTTTACATTCCCCTCAACGACCAAAAACCCGGTATTATAGCTAAAAGGAAAATCGAACACCGCCTTGCCACCCTTGTTCAGCTTCGCATTGAACACATGAAGCGGAGAAAAAGTACTCGCAGAACCCTTTAAGCCATTGTATTCACCAGCGATCACCTCAATCACCCCGCTCTCATCAGGCAGCACATACTTTGCCATCTCCTGATTCTTCACATCCTGATATTTCGGCGGACTCATCTTGAACTTCGCCGGCAAATTTACCCAAAGCTGTACCATCTGAAACGGACCGCCTTTTTGGCTAAACTCACGTTCATGGTACTCCTTGTGCAGAATCCCGCTTGCAGCAGTCATCCATTGCACGTCGCCCGGGTAAATGATGCCGCTGTTTCCCGCGCTGTCATGATGGGCAACCGCACCATGATAGGCGACCGTTACCGTCTCAAAGCCCCTGTGCGGATGCACACCCACACCTCTGGGCTCATTCCGCGCCGAGAATTCAATTTTCGCATTATAATCGAGCATAAAAAAAGGGCTCATTTTAATTCTGTACCCGCTTGGGAAGAAATTATGGACCCTGAATCCATCACCGACCATATGAGGTGCCGGCGCGTTCAATACGGCCGACACAGTTTTAACTTTTGCTTCCATTTTGTCTCCTTTCTTAATTTAATGGATGCTGATGTATATTTTTAGGCTTGTTTTACAAACTGTAATTCACCTGCTATTTTTACTTCCTCACTTACCATTACACCACCAGTTTCCAGGGCAGCATTCCAGCTCAAGCCAAAATCAGTCCTGTTGATCTTTCCGCTCAAAGTGAATCCAGCTTTAGTATTTCCCCATGGATCAGTAGCAATACCGCCAAATTCTGCCTTCAATGACACAGGTTTAGTCACGCCTTTCACGGTCAGATCACCTTTAATCACATAGTCATCATCATCTTTAGTAAATGAAGCAGACTTAAAATTGATTGCCGGAAATTGATCCGCATCAAAGAAATCAGCGCTTTTCAGGTGATTGTCCCTGTCCGTATTTCCAGTGTCAATAGAAGCAGTTTCCGCTTCAAAAGAAATATCGCCATTTTCAAAATCATCACCATCAGAAGTAACAGACGCGCTAAAGATCTTCAAACCACCAGTTACGGTAGTGATCATTAAATGTTTTACTTTAAACTGCAGTTCACTGTGATTCGGGTCCAGTACCCATTTAGTAGTTGCCATAATATTGTTTTTTTAAATTGGTTTCTTTTAATTAACAATACAAAATTACGGCAGGACCATCGCCCCGGCATTGACCTATGATAAGAAAGCAATGAAAAATACTTAGGGCTTAAAATGCTTATGCGCCAAATCCTTACGGACACGGCTCAGAGATTCCGGCGTAATGCCCAGATAAGACGCAATCATCCATTGCGGTACCCTGAGTGTCAGGTTTGGATAAAGCGTTATAAAATTCAGATAACGCTCCTCAGCGGTAGCACTCAGCAGCATGTTGATCCTTCTGTGCATGAACCTGATGGCATTGTTGAGCATTGTTGAGTTGAGTTCATACATGCAGGGTACTATTTTCGCGGATTCAGAGATGAAATCTTTGGGCAGTACTATCGCTTTGGTATTTTCTATCGCATCCAGGAAGAACTCAGACTCTTCATTGAACAAGATGCCGTTACGTTCCGAGAGCCACCATTGCTCAGGAGCAAACTGAATGATATGGGTCTTGCCCTTGCTGTCTATCGAATAACTGCGCAGCAAACCATCCAGCACAAAATAAACATGCGATGAAACCTCGCCCTTCATCAGGATCATCTCGCCCTTTTCAAAAGTCTTTATTTTTAATTTGTCCGAGATCAGGCTAAACTGTTCATCAGTAATCGCTACTTTCTTTTGCAAATAGTCTTTGAAAATGCTGAGCATATGGGATATAGAGAAAATCTATTTTTTATCAGGATTGATATTGGAAAAATCTACACCGCACTTACAGTTAGATCCGCAGCCACTGCCCTTTGGAGATACCGAACGGTAAACCATCCGCCCGATATAAAAAAGGGCTGCTATAAAAATCAGGATTACCAATAGCGTTTGAATGTCCATATTCACAAAAATAATAAGCCGCCATTAAATTGCGGTCTGTTAAATGTAATTTTACCTTTCCATCAGGCCAACTGTGCCGCCCACCCAGTCAAAATCCTTATTGTACCGTACCCCGATCATCTTTCCCCGGCTCAGCCTTGCCAGGTTGATACACAACTGCGGTTCGCCGCCATCCGGCCATAAGTACATCAGCCGGATCTCCGCCTTGACACCACCTTCCGGAGAATGCACCGCCGGCGCGTAATCCACTTTGCGCTGTAAGATCCAGTTTTCAGGATCTTTTACCGCCTTAATGTCAGCAGGCGTCACATCTATGATTACCCCCATTCCCGCAAAAGAAAACAAGGGCTTCAGCACGTAATGCTGTAAATCCGCTGGTATCGACTTCAATTGGCTCAAAAAATGTGTTTCCGGCACAAACCCGCTCTTCAGAAAAGGCATGGTGTATTTGCTGATCCGGTAAAACCAGTTCGGATGTGTGACCCACTCCACATCAGCAGGCTCCCTGGGGTCAAAACCCTGTTCAAAAGACCCCGCAGCACCGGCCAGCTCATCAAAGATCAGCCGGTTGTAAATCCTTTTCAATTGTATCCTTTCCCCGTTTTCATCCAGATAATACAGACCTGACCCAACTTTAAAAATATCAGCCAGGCTCAGCACCTTGATCCCCAGGTATTTTTGGGTGATCAGGAAATCAATTAATGTTTTCTGATTTGGTGCATCAATATCCATGAGCGCCACCTCATGCGGGGCATGATCCCCAACAATTACCTTCTTTAATAATTCGATGTACGAAGCTTCATCAAAGTCGCCAAAATAAGGGCTCAAATGCACCGAAAGACCGTAAGCCTTTTTATACTCAGCCCCCATATGCGCCTGAAAACCATACAGTGAAGGAAAACCCTGCATTTCTATCAATTTGGGCGTCAGCTCACCCTGCATGTCCCGGCACACCCCAAAATCAAAAGTCAGAAAATGCGGATGGTCATTTTCATTTGGCACGTTCCATTCCCCTGGAATAGCCCCCCTGGTCAGCTCCTTAAAATCCGGCTGCCTGATCAGCTCAATGATCTCATCACCTGCCTCAACGAGTTTCTTTTGAAGTCCTGCCGGAATAAACAACGGTGTTTCGGCCACCCGAAACGGAATTTCAATGAAACCATCGGCCAGAGCCTTCCTAAAACCATCATACCGGTCTTTGGAAAATGCCTGGTTAAATGCTTCACGGAATTTCCTGATCATATTAAGCCTCCTGAAAGGCATTCAATGCCTCATTTAAAAAATTGGGCAATACCATACTTTGTGTCAGCTGCAATTTATCCGGATCACCCAGGCTTTGCAGCATATCATCATACTTTAGCTCACCATGGTTGTCAATGATGACCTTCTTCTTATCCTTCTGGAGCAGGTACATCTTCATCCCCGCAGGATCTGCCTCCGGATGAAACTGCGTACCCACGATTTCTTTGGTGAACCTGACCGCCATCACACAGCGCTCCAGATCGACATGCGGGCGCTCTTTCTCCAGGGCCAGCACGCTGGCTTTCTCACTGGAGAACAATACATCCTGCGGGTTAATTACCTGCCATTCCCGGCTGTCCACCGTATAAAACGGGTTGGGCAGACCATTAAAGATCACATCATCCACACCCTCAGCAGTAAGTGAAACCGGGAAAATCCCAAAAGCAGGAGACCGGCGTTTGATCACCTGGCCAACATTAAATCTTCTGCAGGCCAATTGAAAAGAATGACAAATCAAAAATACATGTTTTTTAAGCGCATTCAATTCATTATGCCGGGTCAAATCCCCCAGCAGATTGAAAAAATCCTGCTCCCATTGCTCCCCCCCACCATCGTAAGGACTACCCGGGCCACCGCTCGAAATGTATACATCATAACCCAGACCCGGACAATCACCCGTAACCCTTATGTCGAAAATATCGTACGAAAGTTCCATACCCGTATCCGCCTGATAACGCAATAAGATTTCCTGTATTCCCCGCATTCCCTGGTTGGCCGCACCCTTGTTCATGTCAATGACAGCCACCCTAATCTTATTTTTATCTGCTATTCCCACTATTTAGCTCCTATTAAAGTTTGGGTAGTAATGTAGTCCACCACCGCCTCAAAGTTACCACTTTGTTCGTAAACAGCCAATTGCCTGTCTGCACCCGTTCCATGCTCCATGATCTTCATCACATAATTGATCTCATTCCGGCAGCCCAGATCATCCGCAACATCATCAATAAAATCCAGCAGTTCCAGGATCAGGTTCCTGCAGTTTACCTCCATCTCCTTTCCAAAATCGATCAGGTTGCCATCAATGCCGTACCTGGCTGCGCGCCATTTATTTTCATTGATCAGTGCCCTCGAGTAACTGATAAAATTCAGGTTCTGCAGGCGAAGCTTATACAGCTTAGCGCACAAACACTGAAACAAGGCCACAAAAGCCATGGTCTCATCAATCAGCATCGGACAATCGCAGATCCTGAACTCTATGGTCTCAAAGAAGGGATGCACCCTGATGTCCCACCAGATCTTTTTAGCATTGTCAATGCTGTTGGTTTTGATCAGCAGCTTCACATAATTGTCGTAATCCTCAATGCTGTTGAAAATGTCAGGAATGCCCGTCCTCGGGAACTTGTCAAACACCTTGGTCCGGAACGATTTATAGCCCGTATTCCGGCCCTCCCAAAAAGGAGAATTGGTAGACAGGGCAAACACGTGCGGCAAAAAGTAACGCACCTGGTTGGCAATGTGTATGGCCAGCTCACGCGATTGGAAACCCACATGCACATGCAAACCGAAGATCAGATTTGACCTTGCCGCCTCCTGCAGCTCATTGACGATCTCGCTGTACCGCGGATGCTCCGTGATCAGCTGTTTTTCCCAATGTGAAAAAGGATGCGTACCCGCCGCACCGATCCTCAGGCCCTGCTCGCCGGCCAGCTGCGATACCGTATAGCGCAGCTGCGAGATCTCGGCCCTTGCCTGGTCCGTATTCTTGCAGATTCCCGTGCCCACCTCCACCACAGCCTGATGCATCTCGGCCTTTACCTGGTCCTTATGGATCTTTTGGGCCGCCTCTACGATCTTTTGATCATGCGATGTCAGTTCACGGGTCACAGGGTCTATCACCATGTACTCCTCTTCTATACCCAGCGTAAATTCGTTCATGATACTTATTTTTTAGCCGGGGCCTTTTTTGTTTTTGACGGTGGTATCGCAGGCGCATTTTTGGGGGCAGCCGAGCTTTTCACATACTCGCCCCAGGTCAGATTGTCCCTGCCATCCACCTGCTCCCTTGCCCGCTCAATCGCATACTTCGCTGAAGTCTCCACGACCCAGTCAAAATTCTCCTGGCCCACACTGCTCACCTCCGCATCCGGCGCAGGATTACAAAAATCAATGGCATAAGGCACGCCGTCCCGCACCGCAAACTCCACCGTATTAAAGTCGTAGCCCAGGTACTGGTTCAGTTTCAATACATAATCGTGAATCGTAGCCAGCAAGGCCTCACCCGAAGGAGGTGTTTCCACCTGGTAGCGCAGGTGAAAGGGATTGCGCGGCTCATACTGCATAATGCGCACATACTTGCCGCCGATGCAGTAACACCTGAAATACTCATCAAAGACGATCTCTTCCTGCAGCATCATCACAGTTTGTTTGGTCTGGCTGTGCTTGTCAAAAAAATCTTCCCGGTCGTGCAGCTTGTACACCTCTTTCCAGCCGCCGCCATCAAATGGCTTCATATATGCCGGGAAGCCCGTATAATTGAAAATTCCCTCCCAGTCCATTGGAAATGACAGGTTACTAAACGACTCATCAGAAGTATCTGTCGGCTGCTCATAAGAAGGGATCAACGCCGTCTTAGGTACCGGGATACCCAGTTTCACCGCCAGCGCATTGTTAAAGAACTTCTCATCCGCGCTCCACCAAAAGGGGTTATTGATCACGGCTGTTCCGGCTATAGCTGCATTTTTCATGGCTGCGCGGTAAAATGGAACATCCTGTGAAATGCGGTCAATGATCACGGCGTAGCCCAGCGGCTCCGCCTGGAATATCTTATCTATGTTTACAAATTCAGCCCTGATGTCATCGCCTCCCAGCTCATTCACCCGCTTTACAAAAGCTTCGGGAAAAGACCTTTCCCTGCCAAATAAAATTCCAATTTTCTTCATTTTCGTCAATGGTTATATTAGGTTGTAGAACACCAGCAACAAGGTTAATGTTCTGATTATTATCTTCATCCGTTCCCGGCGAATCCGTTTCTTCTTAAAGCTCCGACAGGTACTGCGGCAGCATCTCCCGCCAAATGGGCCAGTCGTGGTCCGCATTGTGCCTCATGTCCAGCCAGTGCCCCATTCCTTTCTGCGCAAGTATGTCAGACAGACGCTCATTATCAGCCCGGCAAATGTCCCTGTCGGCCGTGCCCAGTACGATCCTCATGTTCCACAGTTCCGGGTTATTGTCATTGGGCATGAAATCTACCGGATTGTTAAAATAGACATCATCGTTGTAAAAGCCTTCCAGCTGTGCCCTCATGTCAAACGCACCGCTCATGCTGAACACATGGCTGACCAGCCAGGGGTGCCTGAACGCAAAGTTTACGGCGTGATAGCCGCCAAAACTGCAGCCTGCGGCAATGACTTTACGGTGCCCGGTCTCCTGCCTTGCCATCCCGCAAACCTCTTCCAGGATCAGTTTGTCGTACCAGATGTGATTTTTTACCCTTTCTTCCGGATGTATGCTTTTGTTGTACCAGCTCAGGGCATCAATGCTGTCCACACAATAAACCTTTATCCTGCCCTCATCAATGAACCAGCGGATAGATTCAATCATTTTGAAATCCTTGCTTTCATAATACCGGCCCATGCTGGTCGGAAAAAGAACCAGCGGGTAGCCGTCATGTCCGAATACAAGCATCTCAAAATCATGGTTCAGATTGTGGCTGTACCATTTTTTATATTCTTCATTCATGGCATTGATTTAGAAGCTTTAATATAAGAAATTAAAAATACATCATGCATACCCTGATATTTTTATTGGGAATGGTAACTTTGTCCCACATTTGTGAGAAAGGGAAATCGCTGAATTATGTATACCACCATGTCGCTGCCGGAAATCATCAGAACTCAATACAGTCTGAAATCTGTCCATTTGAAAAGAGAAGTGGAGTTTGAGGTCTTTATGCCTGATGACCTGATGGGCAATGAGCAGCTGAATTTATTGCTGCTCAATGACGGACAGGATGCCGGGGCACTGAGACTTCAGGAAACTCTGGCCGATCTGTACGGCAACCGTAAGATCTCCGCGGTGGCTGCCGTAGCCATCAAAACATCCGCTGCACGGCTGGAAGAATACGGCGTAGCAGGAGTACCTGATTTTGGAGGCCGGGGCAGCAAAGCGCAGGCGTATACCAATTTTATCATTAAAGAACTGGTTCCCTTTATACAGGAAACCGTAGCTGGCCCAATCAATGGCAGGCGGGCATTCGCAGGTTTCTCACTCGGTGGCCTGACCGCATTCGACATCGCCTGGAACAATGACAACTACTTTGATGCCGCAGGCGTATTTTCGGGCTCTTTCTGGTGGAGAAAAAAAGACCTTAAAGACGGTTATACAGACAACGACCGCATCATGCATGAGCGGATCAGGACGACAAAGAACAAACCAGAGCTTAAGTTCTGGCTCATGACCGGTACCGAAGACGAGCTTTCTGACAGGAACAGGAACTTCATTATCGATTCCATTGACGACACCATCGATGTGATCAAAGAACTGCTCAAAAAAGGATACCGCCGTCCTGAAGACATTACCTATTATGAAAAAGTAGGCGGCAGACATGACCTGGCTACCTGGGCTGATGCTCTGCCGGCCTTTCTGTGCTGGGCCTTTGGCAGAAAAAACGTTTAAAATCCTTTTATTTCTTTGCGGCACGTTCCTGCGTTATACCTGAGTATCACTTGCGTTCATACTGAGTACGCAATGTCTGAACAATAAATACGGGGTGAGTGCACCCTTTTCCTGAAAAAAGGTGCACTCACCGTGGACTCAGGGTGCACTCACCCTGCACTCAGTGTGAATGGAAACAGAATGCATATTAAGGACAATAAGAAAAGATAAGCCAGGCTCGGTTATTATACGGTGAGTTAATTTTGTATGCAGGAAGCATGGTTATGGCCCCGATAAGTCAAAGTTAAGGATTTAATCCGTCATGGCTAATCGCTTGATTTATAAAAATTAAAGCGTATCTTTGCGCCAAAATTTACACGCATTTTATGCAAAAAATAAGAAACATAGCTATTATAGCACACGTTGACCACGGCAAAACCACATTGGTTGACAAGATCTTACACGCTTGTTCAATCTTCAGGGACAATGAACAAACTGGTGAGCTCATATTGGATAACAATGACCTGGAACGTGAGCGTGGAATCACTATCGTTTCAAAGAATGTTTCCGTACAATATAAAGACGTAAAGATCAACATCATTGACACACCTGGTCACGCCGATTTCGGCGGTGAGGTAGAGCGTGTGCTGAAAATGGCTGATGGTGTACTTTTGCTTTGCGATGCTTTTGAAGGTGCAATGCCTCAGACGCGTTTCGTAACTCAAAAAGCATTGGCACTGGGCTTGAAGCCCATTGTTGTTGTCAACAAGGTGGATAAAGAAAACTGCCGTCCTGAAGAGGTTTATGAGCAGATCTTTGAATTGTTCTTCAACCTGGAAGCTACAGAAGACCAGCTGGACTTCCCTGTGATCTACGGTTCGTCCAAACAAGGATGGATGAGCACAGACTGGAAAGTGCCTACTACAGATATTTTTGCATTACTGGATGCGGTAGTGGCCAACATTCCTCCGGCACCTACCAATGACGGTACATTGCAAATGCAAATCACTTCGTTAGATTATTCATCTTTCGTAGGCCGGATTGCAATTGGCCGTGTACACCGCGGTGCGATCAAAGAAAACCAGCCGGTTACTTTGATCAAGCGCGATGGTAAAATCGTAAAAACAAGGGTAAAAGAACTCTATACTTTCGAAGGATTAGGCAAGATCCGTACTACAGAGGTAAAATCAGGTGACATCTGCGCAGTAGTAGGTATCGATGGTTTTGACATCGGTGATACCATTGCTGATTTTGAAGCTCCGGAACAATTACCGGTGATCAAAATTGATGAGCCGACGATGAACATGCTGTTCACGATCAACAACTCACCGTTCTTCGGTAAG
>NZ_DATHGC010000294.1:0-2743 GCF_035317785.1 Pedobacter sp.
GCCGAATACAATCATCCTGGCCTGGAAACCTTATATATGGAAAATGGCAAGCCAACCTGGAGGTACGGAATGACCCCCATGCTGTATCCAACGCATTGCACTTCATTTTTAATCTCTGTAACAGGAGAGCGGTTAACACAAGTAAGCGGCATAGGTTATGGCGATAACAGCCCGATCTTAAAAAATAATCCCTGGAAAAATCCATTTTGGAATGAAACGGCCTTCTTTAATACCAATAAAGGGACTGCATTCAGAGCAGAAGTAAATTGGAGAGGCGCGCTAAGAGATACCGTGCGTGCAGAATGGCGCGGAGAAAAAATGAGTTTCATATCGGGCCCTCAGGAATCAAAAGATCATGTGGTTGTGCGTTACGGAAGCGAGATAGGCAGAGACGATGCGGGATTTAAGTTTATAAAGCCAAAAGTAGAAGATTATGACCAGCCACAATGGTGGAAGACTGATTTGCTTCCTGAACCAATGCGTCACGATAGCGGGCACTACGGATCTCATACTTTTATCACTCATGAATTTATCGATGCTTTAATTAATGCCCGTAAACCGCAGGTTGACATCTATGAAGCCATAGCCTATACAGCCCCGGGAATTGTAGCGCATAAATCTGCTATGAAGAGGGGAGAATCTATGAAAATCCCAAATTTTGATGAAAAATAATGACGGCTAACTGTGGGTCTTTGTAAGCCCTTTGGCCAGATCCTTGTATATTAATATCACAAATGAAAAAGAAAATAGCATAAGTCATGATGACAGAGGCCGAACTTTGGATGAAAAGAAAAAATATACCATGGCAACATTTTTAAAAAAGGGGAAAAGCGACATCGAACTGAAAGAAGCAGATGAACAGGTAAAACAGACAGTAAGCGGTATCATCAGAGATATTGAAACACAGGGAGACACAGCGGTCAGAAGGTTGTCTGAACAATTTGACAAATGGTCCCCTGCCTCCTTTCGTCTAAGCGGACCAGAGATCAGAGACATTGTCAGCTCTTTACCACCACAGGTAATTGAAGATATTGAGTTTGCTCAGAAACAGATCCGCTTTTTTGCAGAAAAGCAAAGGGCATCCATCACAGATATAGAAGTAGAAACCAGGCCCGGCGTTTTTCTGGGACATAAGAATATACCTATAAACAGCGCAGGGTGTTACATTCCCGGAGGAAGATACCCAATGGTCGCATCCGCACACATGAGCATACTAACCGCAAAAGTTGCCGGTGTAAAAAGGGTGATCGCCTGCACGCCCGCTATACATGGAAAAATACCTGCAGCTACAGTTGCTGCAATGTACCTGGCAGGTGCTGATGAAATATATATACTCGGAGGCGTCCAGGCAATGGCAGCGATGGCAATAGGGACGGAAACGATTGAGCCTGTAGATATCATCGTTGGTCCGGGTAACGCTTTTGTAGCCGAAGCAAAACGTCAGCTGTACGGAAGAGTAGGTATTGACTTGTTTGCAGGACCAACCGAGATACTCGTCATCGCAGATGAAACCGCAGATGCAGAAATGGTTGCCTGCGATCTTCTCGGACAGGCAGAACACGGACCGACGTCTCCCGGAGTTCTGATCACTACCTCAGAAAAACTGGCACAAGAGACACTAAAAGAAATAGAACGTCAGTTGAAGACCCTGCCTACAGCAGATATCGCAGGAATAGCCTGGAAAGAAAACGGCGCCATTATTTTGGTAGAGGATGAGGATGAAGCAATTGCAGAAGCAGATAGACTGGCCTACGAACACGTCGAAGTACTTACCAGGGATCCGAATGTATTTTTAGACAGAATGACCAATTATGGAGCACTCTTTTTAGGCCCTGAGACTAATGTTGCCTACGGAGACAAAGTCATTGGAACCAATCATACCCTTCCTACCATGAAAGCAGCCAGATATACAGGTGGTTTATGGGTAGGTAAATTTTTAAAAAATTGTACCTATCAGCGCTGTACACCAGAGGCAAGTGCAGAAATAGGACGATATGCCATGAGACTATGTGAAATTGAAGGATTCATGGGGCACAAAGAGCAGGCCGCATTGCGCGTACGGCGTTATGGAAAGCCTGAAATTCTAAAAAAAGAATGAAGCTGGAATTTTTTTGTCCCAGATGGGGCAGTGAGCACCTGGACTGGGATACCTTTTTACACAAAGTAAAGGAAGCAGGCTATGACGGGATCGAATATGGCATCGCTAACGATGTAACCCCAAATGAACTGGAGCCCGTTTGGGAAAAAGCAGCGCGGCACTCCCTTTCAATTATTCCACAGCACTATGGTACCTATGATGCCGACTACAATAAGCACTATGACACCTATGCAGCATGGCTTGAAAAAATGTATCCGTTTAAAAGTTTAAAGATCAATTCACAAACAGGGAAGGATTTTTTTACTTTCGACCAAAATAAAGCATTGATAACACTTGCTGAAAGTTACGCTGTTAAATCCGGTGTTGCAATCTGCCATGAAACGCACCGGAACAAATTTAGCTTCGCGGCGCACATTACAAAACAATACCTTTTAAATATCCCGGGCCTTAAACTAACATTAGATGCATCACATTGGGTAAATGTGGCAGAATCCTACCTTACAGATCAGCAGGAAGCCATGGACCTGGCCATTTCAAGAACAGCGCATATTCATGCCAGGGTTGGGTATCCGGAAGGTCCTCAGGTGCCCGATCCGCGCAGTCCGGAGTGGCAGGAAGCCGTTCAGATCCATTTAAGCTGGTGGG
>NZ_DATHGC010000295.1:0-6197 GCF_035317785.1 Pedobacter sp.
CCGCTGATCTTTTAGAAAATAAATACGTTTGTCAATATTGTGATTATCATTTGAGGGTAGGCTCCAAAGAGTACTTCCAGGTACTGTTTGATGAAAACCAGTTTACCGAACTGTTTCCGGACCTCAGGTCAGGGGACCCGCTGAACTTCACAGATACCAAACCTTATAAGGACAGACTGGTGGAAAGCATCGCTAAAACCGGTTTAAAAGATGCCATAAGGGCTGCCCATGGCAAGATCGAAGGTGAAGACCTGGTGGTAGCCTGTATGGATTTCAATTTCATAGGCGGCTCCATGGGCTCGGTAGTCGGTGAAAAGATCGCACGCAGTATCGATTATTCGATGAAGCACAAAATCCCTTTCCTGATGATCTCCAAATCCGGCGGTGCCAGGATGATGGAAGCGGCTTTTTCGCTCATGCAAATGGCAAAGACTTCGGCTAAATTAGCCCTGCTGAGCCAGGCAAAGATCCCATACATCTCTTTACTTACCGATCCTACTACCGGCGGCGTAACGGCCTCCTATGCGATGCTTGGAGACATTAACATTGCCGAACCCGGTGCCCTGATCGGCTTCGCCGGACCAAGGGTAATCAAAGAAACCATCAAGAAGGACCTGCCTAAAGGCTTCCAGACTGCTGAATTTGTTTTAGAACACGGCTTCCTCGACTTTATAGTAGACCGCCGCGCCATGAAAGCAAAACTTGCAGCTTTTCTGAAAATGATGAAGAACTAAGAAGATCTTAAATTGTATTTAATGATCTATTGTATTTAATAAAGAAGGCCGGTTCTCAAATTGAACCGGCCTTCTTCGTTTAGTATCCGTCATTGCGAGGCACGAAGCAATCCCACACCTGATGAGATTGCTTCGTACCTCGCAATGACGAATACTGCTTAACTCGTGTTGCTTATTAAATTTTACTCACCTCCCTATTTTCCATAAAATTTAGTGTCTTAGAGCTGACATAGGACTCTGTGCGCTTCTTCAGCGCACTAGGTCCAGTCAGCGAAAAGATCACTCAATTTTATCTTCTGTGCGCTCCTTCAGCGCGCTAGGTCCAGTCAGCGAAAAGATCACTCAATTTTACCTGTCACTGAATTTTACCTTTTACTACTTATTAGCAGGATCAGTAGAAAGTGAATAAGGGAACGCAGCTTCACTTGTACCTCTTTGCATATTCGGCTTGGCCGACATGTCAAAATCCAATACCGCACCTTTCAATAAACCCGAGTGACTCAGCCAGTTTTTACTGTGCACCGCACCATTAACCTTAAGTCCATTCACATACTTATTGGCCTCGCTATTAGCCGGCGCATTAATCACAATCTGTTTGCCATTCTCGAGATTTAACGTCACTTTCTTAAAATAAGGCGTACCCAAAACATACTGGTCCGTAGCCGGAGTAACCGGATAAAAACCTAGAGCAGAAAACACATACCAGGCAGAAGTCTGTCCATTGTCCTCATCACCACAATAACCATCAGGCGTTGCCTTATACATACGGTTCATGGTCTCACGTATCCAATACTGAGTCTTCCATGGCGCGCCACCATAATTGTACAGGTAGATCATGTGCTGGATCGGCTGATTGCCATGTGCATACTGACCCATATTGGCGATCTGCATCTCACGGATCTCATGGATCACTCCACCATAATAACTGTCATCAAATATTGGCGGAAGCGTAAACACAGAATCCAGCTTCTGAACAAATTTCTCTTTACCACCCATTAACTTGGACAAACCATCAATATCCTGGAATACTGACCAGGAATAATGCCAGCTGTTGCCCTCTGTAAACGCGTCACCCCATTTAAACGGATTGAATGGCGATTGAAAATTGCCGTCTTTATTTTTACCACGCATCAAACCACTCGCCGGATCAAACAGCTTTTTGTAGTTCATTGCACGTTTTTTGAAAATATCGATCTCAGAAGCCGGTTTTCCCAACGCCTTACCCAATTGATAAATGGCAAAATCATCATAAGAATACTCCAGTGTCCTGGCTGCATTTTCATTGATCTTCACATCATAAGGAACATACCCCAGTTCATTGTAGTATTTAACACCCAAACGGCCAACAGCCGGCATCGGACCTTCATTATCGGCACCATGTTTTACCGCATCCCAAAGTGTGTTGATGTCATATCCACGCATTCCCTTGATATAAGCGTCAGCTACTACAGAAGCAGAGTTGTTGCCCACCATTACGCTGGCAAGACCAGGACTTGACCACTCAGGCAGCCAGCCCCCTTCTTTAAAGTCATTGGCAAGACCTTCCTGCATCTCTTTATTAATAGAAGGGTACATCAGGTTTAAGAACGGATACAGTGCTCTGAAAGTATCCCAGAAGCCGGTTCCGCCAAACATATAACCCGGCAATGTTTTACCATTGTAAGGGCTCCAGTGGATGATTTTGTTGTTGGCATCCAATTCATACAATTTGTTGGGGAAGAATAAGGTACGGTAAAGGCAAGAGTAAAAAGTGCGGGCCTGATCGATCGTACCGCCTTCAACGCTGATCCTGCTGAGGGTCTTATTCCAGACCGCTTTAGCTTTGTCCTTGGTCGCCTCAAAACTGTCATTAGCCAGCTCTCTTTTCAAAGAAATGTCCGCCTGCTCAATACTGATGAAAGAAGAAGCAACTTTCATGTTCACCTGCTCACCCTTAGCTGTTTTGAATCCTATGATTGCTCCTGCATGATCGGCAGTCAGTTCCAGCACATCTTTTTGAAGATCATTGCCCCTCCAGGAACTTGCGGAAGTAAACGGTTTATCAAAATAAATTACAAAATAATTCTTGAAGTTTTCCGGCACCTTATGAGAATGCCTGGTGCTGTAACCAACGATCTTACGCTCTGCCGGAATGATTTTTATATAAGACCCTTTATCAAAGGCATCGATAACTACGTAAGAATCATCAGTTTTTGGAAACGTAAAACGAAATTGGGCAGCCCGTTCAGTGGGGGCGATTTCGGTAGTTACATCTGCGTCGGCAAGGTAAACGCTGTAATAATAAGGTTTGACAGTCTCCGCTTTATGAGAGTACCAGCTCGCACGCTCATCCTGGTTGAACCTGAGTTTGCCAGTTACCGGCATGACCGAAAACTGGCCGTAGTCATTCATCCATGGAGAAGGCTGGTGAGTCTGTTTAAACCCTCTGATCTTGTCCGCATCATAGGTATAGGCCCACCCATCACCCATTTTACCGGTTTGCGGAGTCCAGAAATTCATACCCCAGGGCACTGCTATCGACGGATAAGTATTTCCATTAGACAAAGAAGGTTTACTTGCGGTACCCATCAACGGATTGATCCACTCAACGGGGTCAGTAACCTTTCCAACTGTTTGTGCAAATGCACCAAACGACGCCACAACAAGTGAGGCGGTTAAAATTTGTTTAATCATATTATTAAGGTTCATCTTATGTGCTACAATGCAGGATTTTCAGCATAAGCTTTCCACTGCTCATCAAGGGTTTTACCGGTTTCTTTTTGCCAGATGGCATCAGTGTAAGTACGCGCACGCAGGTTTGCGTCCAATATTTTAACCAGGTCTTTATTGCCATGGTTTTCAAGCCATACTAGAAACCTTGCTGTGATCCGGTAACTGTTGGTATAACTCTGTGCAGGGTTAAATTCGGTCAGTGTCCAGCCGGCACCGGGATTGTCCACGCCAAATTTATAGCGGACATAGTCGGCAATGCCTTCGGTAAGCCAGCCCGGACCACGGGTACCCCCGGAGCGGCGGCGGCCTCCGTAGTTTTGAATCACGTGCATGACTTCATGTGTAACCACATCTATATCCCCTGGTTTTTTTCTGAAATAGGCAGGGTTATACACAATTCTTCCACCTCCGGTAGCTGCAACACCTTTGTACGCAGTATCTATCTCAAAGTTTACCGTAGTCGCAGCGGTGTCGTTGTATTCCTTTTTTAACAAGGGATATACCTTAAAAAAGGTTTCGATCATTCTTTTCTTCAATGCAGGATCAAATGACGCATCATTACTCGAAAAGTTTAATATAAGTCCGTCTTTTGCTACGGTTTCCTTTTCCTGCGCCTTAAGGTAGCTTATACCAAAGATAAACTGCGCGGCCAGAAACAGGGTAAAGTTTTTGTTCATATTGGTTAAATTATAAAACGTTTTAGCACACAAATAAACAGAATTAAAAGGAAAAAACTCAATCCCGCAGGTAAAAATTTAGAAGCAATATAGAGTTTTAACTCTATTTAATAAAACAAAAAACACAGCCCTGTTTTGGGACTGTGTTTCAGGAACTATACGCCGTTCCTATTGTGCTATCTCTTATTCCGCTATTCTGTTCCCGGCATTACACCAGGTTCATGGCTGGACCCGAGAGGCTTGTTCTTGCGGTTAGTCGTTTTAGTAAATGAAGACCTGTCAAAGCTATTCGCTGAGGAGGTTTCGCCACTGGTCTGATTTTCGCTCCGGTCGTCGGTTTCTTTGTAGACCTTTTTGTGGTTGTCCTGTTTATTTTTAGCTGAATTGTTCATCATTTCAAAGGTTAGTGATTACATAGACGTTTGTCCATTAATAACACCTCCGAATGTGGATTGTTTAATATTTTAAACAGCTATGTTCTGACTGACGATCTGTTTTACCTTGTCCACCACAAAATCCAGTTCTGCCCTGGTATTGTACTTGCTAAAAGAAAACCGTACAGAAGGACGGTTGGGATCAGCAGCTATTCCGGTGAGGACGTGCGAGCCAATATTTGAGCCTGATGAGCACGCACTACCCCCTGATGCAGAGACCCCGCTGATATCCAGGTTAAACAACAGCATGTCTGACATATCCATTGCCGGAAATGAAACGTTAAGCACTGTATATAAGCTCTTATCAGCATCTGTTTCCCCATTAAAGAAAAGATCAGGTACTTCTGAACTCAGTTTGCCTTTCAGGTAAGTCTTCAGCTCCTGTATATACGAATGGTGCTGTTCCATCTCAGCATAGGCCATTTGCAGTGCTTTAGCAAGACCAACAATACCATACACATTCTCTGTCCCGCCCCTCATATTGCGCTCCTGCGCGCCTCCGGAAATCATCGGGCTGATCTTGATGGCATGGTTCACGTATAAAAAACCAACACCTTTAGGCCCATGCAATTTATGTGCGGCACAAACGATAAAATGAGCTTTAAGTTTTCTTACATCATGTTTATAATGTCCCATGGTCTGTACCGTATCGCAATGATAAACGGCATTATAAGTTTCACAAATGTCTCCTACCCGCTCAATATCCGTCAATGTTCCTATCTCATTATTGGCATGCATCAATGAAACAAAAGAACGTTCATTGTTCTTCAGCAATTCTTCCAGGTGCTCATAGTCGATATTTCCTTTGGAATCTACATTGACGAAACTCAGCTTATCAATAATACCCTGCTGCAACAGCATGTTTAAGGTGTGCTCTACTGCATGATGCTCAATTTTTGAGGTAATGGCATGTTTGATGTTAAATGCAGCAATACCACTGCGGATAGCCGTATTATCGGCCTCTGTCCCTCCCGAAGTAAAAAAGATCTCAGCAGGTGTGGCATTCAGCAAGCCGGCAACGGTCTTCCTTGCTTTTTCTATCAGGGTACGCACTTCGCGGCCCTGAGCATGAATAGAAGAAGGATTCCCATAATACTTCTGCATCACGTTCACCATGTCCGCTATTACCTCGGGATCTAAGGGAGTAGTCGCTGCATTGTCTAAATAAATCCTTTCCATTGCTTAACTGAGCTTTAATATCTCTTTAATATCAGAGATGATCTTTGCAGCAAGGTTCTCTGCCACTGTTTCGGTACCGGCCTCACTGTAGATCCTGATGATCGGTTCAGTGTTTGATCTTCTCAAATGCACCCACTCCTTATCGAACTCTATCTTCAAACCGTCAATTGTAGAATTCGGCTGATTTTTATAACGCTCCTGCACTTTCAGCAAAAGTGCATCGATGTCCATTTCCGGGGTCAGCGTGATCTTATTTTTTGAAATATGATAAGCCGGATAGCTGCTGCGCAACACCGAAATTGGTTTGCCAAATTTCGCAAGATGTGTCAGGAATAAGGCAATTCCAACCAGCGCATCACGGCCGTAATGCAGCTCAGGATAGATGATACCGCCATTTCCTTCTCCGCCTATGATCGCATTGGTCGCCTTCATTTTATTGACCACGTTTACCTCTCCCACTG
>NZ_DATHGC010000296.1:0-9523 GCF_035317785.1 Pedobacter sp.
AATAAAAGACTGGATAATGCACACGTAGAAAATGGCATATTAACCATTGAGGCTAAGAAGGAAAAATATAAAGAGGCAGATTATACCTCGGCAAGCTTGATTACCCTCGGCAAACAGCATTTTAAATACGGCAGAATAGAAGTTAGGGCCAAAGTCTATAAAGGTGCTGGCGGCTGGCCGGCGATCTGGATGCTGGGTACCAACCGGGGTCCGGTGAAATGGCCGGATTGCGGGGAAATAGATATTCTTGAATATGTAGGAAAGGATTCCACCCAGGTGTATGGCACCGTGCATTTTGCAGATGCTGGGGGTAAGTATAAACATGAAGGAGAGAAACCCGTTGTGGGCAAACCTTATGAGGATTTTCATGTGTATGCGATAGATTGGAATGCGGACAGGATTGAATTCTATTACGATGACCTCAAATACTTTGTATTCGATCTGGAAAAGGCAGATAAAGAAAATGAGAATCTTTTTAGAAAAGATTTTTACCTGTTGCTTAACCTGGCGCTGGGCCGAAAAGGCAATCTGGGTGGGCCATTGGACGATGATATACTGCCTTTAAAGTATGAGGTTGATTATGTAAGGGTTTATCGATAATGGTATTATTTCTCTGCAGTAGCCCTCTGCAAGGAGGGCTACTTTTGTAATCTTGCTGTTCTCTCCAGCCAAATCTTCTTGTATTGCTCTTTGTATTTTTTAGACAGAAAGGGCTTGTCTATCATAATGAATGTAAAGGTCAAGATACCCGAGCGGGTATAGTAGCTAAGTGAGTTCCATTTTTGGAATTTGCTGGTTCCAAAATTAATGGTTATACAGTCCAATAGTGGAAAGTAGCCCTCTGCAAGGAGGGCTATTTTTGTATTATAATAATCGGATATATGGTACAAAAGATATTACAATTGATGGTTTACAGGAAGAGTAAACGCACTTCTAATTTGGTCTTTAAGAGTGAGGATGGGGAGTTCAGGATCGAGGGGATGCTGGATGGAATGAGGCTGGTGGCTGGTCTCGAGCAGCTGAGGCTAGCGGTTATTGCCGGGGGTGGTAAGGTGAGCTGGTTTGAGCTGTTTGATATTCATGGTAATGAGTGGTTGCTGGAGGTACGGTGTGTGAACAGGGTTGTGGCGGTGCAGCTTTGGTATAAAGGTAAGGATGACGGGGTATTTACGGATTTCTGCTGGGATGGTGGTGTGGGGGAGTTTGACAGGGCTGTTCGGAGATTGAGGTCTTTTGAAAAAATTCAGTGACGGTTAAAAATGGTGAGCTCCTCTAGGGCTCGGGTTTCAAGGCGCTGAAGGGCGCATGAAACCAATGCCCATCAGAGTCACCATTTTTAAAGCCGCTGAGGTACTGAATTTTTTGCGAAACAAAAGACAGTACAATCTGACATACAGCAATGGTCAAACAGAGGGGGAAGTGGGAAGAAAAAAAGGAAGGGGGTAATTATGTAGCAAGCAAGCAAAGGCGGGGAAGCTGAGATATCCCGAAGCTAGTTCGGGAGTAAACACTCAGTATGACGACCGCAAAAGAAATAAGGGTTTTGACATAAGTTCAGAATGTGAAAGAAGATTAAATTTTATAAAAGAATGGGTAAATATTTAAAAGGGATCTTGGGAGCATTTTCAGGATTGGTTGGTAGTGTTGTTGGTGCAACCTGGAATGGGATTGATGTGATGCGGAGCAGGCCGAAGAAGTCTAGTAAGCCGCCGACGCTGGCGCAGATGAAGCAAAGGGACACGTTTGCGTTGATGAGGGGGTTTTCCCGTGAGGTTTCTGATATCATCAGGATTGGTTTTCAGGCTTATCGTGTGGGGCAGACGCCGGACAATGCGGCTTTCAGTCTGAACATTGAGAATGCGGTTACGGGGGTTTATCCTTCGATTTCGATTGATTATCCGGAGTTTGTGTTGAGCAGGGGTAATTTGCTGGATGCGCCGGAGATCACTGTGGCGACGACGGAGGATGCGCAGCTGGATTTTAGCTGGCTGAACAATGCTGATGTGGCTGACCCGCTGAATACGAACAGTACGGACAAGGTGTCGTTTGTAGTGTACAATCCGTCGAAGCAGAGTTTTGCGAAGAAGGTGGGTGCGGCGGTAAGGTCTGCTTTGAGTTATGACATGGTGGTTCCGGCTACCTGGTCGGGCGATAATGTGCATATCTGGGCGTTTTTTGTGAAGGCTGATGGGAAGGTAGTTTCTGACTCGGTTTATCTGGATGCGACGGTAATCATGTAGGGTTAAAACTGGTGAACTCCTCTAGCGCTGCATTTTTAAGGTGCTTCGCACATAAAAATAATGCGCATCGGAGTCACCAGTTTTAAAGGAAAAGCAGGGAGGTTAAGCGTTTCGTTAATTAGGCGGTCGTCATGCTGAATTTTTTCAGTAGTTCTCATTGATTTTTGTCTTCAAGAGGGCTAAAGCCGTTATCTCAGCATCCGGAAGAGAAAGGCTAATCGACATAATGTGAATAGCAAGGCTGGGATCCTGAAATGAATTTACTGCGTAGCTTTCCGCTGCGCTCCAGGTCAGGATGACGATCGCTTTAAAGTAAAGTATGGTGCATAAAAAAGAAAGAAAATAAATAGGTGGGCAGATGCCCGCTGAAATGTTCTTTGAAAATTGTTGTTAGAAAAAGTAGTAGGTCTCAGAAAATTGGAAATGATTTCAAATTATTGATAATTAATACAAAATATTTCTTATTGGTTAATTTGTGTGGTTTTAGTTATATTTGCTAGTAACAACTAGCTTATTATGACAGAAATACAAAAGGCTTTTGAAAGTGAGGCCATCCAATCGAAAATATATATTTTTCGCGACAAGCAGGTAATGATAGATAGAGACCTAGCGGAACTTTTTGGTTTGGAAACAAGAAGTCTTAACCAAGCAGTCAAGCGGAATATCAAAAGATTTCCTCAGGAATTTATGTTTCGGCTAGATGATGTGGAGTTTAAAAATTGGGTATCACAATCTGTGATACCCAATAACGAAAAGATGGGCTTACGTATTTTGCCCTATGTGTTCACAGAGCAAGGAATAGCAATGCTGTCTACCGCATTACGCAGTGATACAGCTATAACAGTTAGTATTCAAATTATGAATGCTTTTGTGGAGATGCGCAGATTTTTAAGGGAAAATTCTGAGGTGCTTATCAGATTGGATAATGTAGAGCAGAAGCATATTATTCTGCAGTATGAAACAAATAAAAAATTTGATCAGGACTGCTAAAAGCTCCATTGTATTGATTGACAACTATGTTGACGAGACGGTTTTGAATTTGTTTACCAAACGTGCCAAGGGTGTTTCTTTGACGATTTATACTAAAGACATCAGTAAGCAATTATTGCTGGACAAAAAGAAGCATGACCAGCAATATGATCCGGTTATCATTAAACAATTTAAAAATGCGCATGACCGGTTTTTGATTATTGATGGTACAAGTGTGTATCATATTGGGGCTTCGTTAAAGGATTTGGGAACCAAGTGGTTTGCTTTTTCGAAAATGGAAATGTCTGCTCTGGGTTTGCTAAGTAAGCTCTGAAATGATAACTTTTCTAACAACGATTTTATGTGGATGCGACGGTCATCATGTAAGGTTAAAACTGGTGAACTCCTCTAGCGCTCGTGTTTTACTCGAAGTATCAATTGATTTTTGGTCTCGTAGAGCGCCCTTCGGTTGGTTTAAGGCGCTGAAGAAGCGCATAAAACAATGCACATCGGAGTCACCAGTTTTAAAGGAAAAGCAGGGAGGTTAAGCGTTTCGTTAATTAAGGCGGTCGTCATGCTGAATTTTTTCAGTAGTTCTCATTGATTTTTGTCTTCAAGAGGGCTAAAGCCGTTATCTCAGCATCCGGAAGAGAAAGGCTAATCGACATAATGTGAATAGCAAGGCCGGGATCCTGAAATGAATTTACTGCGTAGCTTTCCGCTGCGCTCCAGGTCAGGATGACGATCGCTTTAAAGTAAAGTATGGTGCATAAAAAAGAAAATGATATGAAAACATTGATAATAAACAGGGGGTTGTACCTCCTTAATCTCTTGATGGGGATTAAAAAAGAGCACCGGTTGTTGGTGGTCTTGATGGTGTTGTGGGGTGTGGTGACGGAGTTTTGGAGTAGCCCGGAGATGACTGCGGGGATAAATGAGAGTGTGCCGCTGATGGTGGTGCTGAGTTTGATCAGCTTTTTGATCTTGCTGGAGTTGGTTTGGTGGTTGTTGAACAGGTTTTGGAACCGGGTTGGTTTGCCGGGGATTGAGGTATTGGTGATTTATTATAGGAGGATGGTAGAATGGCAGCAAGTCATGTTTTACTGGGCTTCATTTGCGCTGTTGTTGTTGGCGGGAGTGGGTTGCCTGGCGGCGGTGGTGTAGGAAGAGGGCATGACGTGTTAGAGATTGCCAGGGCAGAGGTTGGTGTTAGGGAAGTGGGACAGAATGGCGGGAAAAGGGTTGCTGAGTATTTGGCTTATACGGGAATTATAGTTCCGGCTCCTTATTGTGCCAGCTTTGTGAGTTGGTGCTTTGGTCAGGCGGGGTATAAGGAGCCGAGAACGGCGTGGTCTCCGGCTTTGTTTCCGAAAGATAGGGTGGTGGAGATTGCTTCGATGCCTCGCAATGACGAGCGCGGGTTGGTGTTTGGGATTTATTTTCCAGAGTTGAAAAGGATTGGTCATGTAGGTTTTGTTGAGGTGGTGAGGGGGGAATGGATCCAGACGATTGAGGGGAATACGGGGCCGGAAGGTGGCAGAGAGGGAACGGGTGTGTTTCGCAGGTTAAGGCATAAGAGGACAATCAGTAAATATTCAAATTGGTTAGGTAATGGCAAGATATAAGAATGGAATTAATGGAGCTTTTCGCGGAAAAGTAGGAACAGTCGTTGGCGCGAGCTGGAGAGGGATTGATTATGTGAGAGGTGTAGCTGATACCTCGAAAGTAATATGGTCTGAGGCGCAGATCAACCAGCGTGTTTTGTTTGCTTTGGTGGTAAATTGGCTCAAGCCTTTATGGTCTGTCATTAACCTCGGATATCAGGTGTTTAAGAAACGAAAAACGCCGCTCAATGCGGCTATTGGCTATCACATGAAGGAAGCTGTGAAAGGTGAGGCTCCGGACTTTGAAATCGAGTTTTCTAAAGCAATTTTTAGTGTTGGCGAGTTGCTGCTGTCCCTAATTAAGGAGCTGGTCGCTTTGGGCGATGCAATGCTGCGGATCAGCTGGGACAATATTGCGGAGAGTGTTTATAATTCTGGCAGCGACCGGGCGATTTTTATTTTATATAATCCTGATAAGCAACTGTTTGTAAGCTTTGTCTATTGTGCGCTGCGAGCTCACCGGCAGGTGTTATTGCAACTGCCGGAAGGGTTTGCCGGTGATGCGGTTCATTGTTATATGTTCTTTACTAATGAAAAAGGGGATAAGGTGAGTACGAGTCAGTATTTGGGCGAAGTGGTGGTGGTTTGAACAGAATTTGAGAATTGGAGATCGCAATTTGCGACCTCCATTTAACCTGACATCAAAACAAAATATTGGGTAATATTACAAAATTAGGTATGATTGTTAATTTATTTGACTATATAATATTGTAAAAAGAAAATTAAAATATGTATTATGAGATATTCTACTTATTTTTGCATCAAACACCGAGAATGGATACGCCCGATTATATTATTACGGAAGGACATCAAACACCAATAGCCCATAAATATTTGCCAGAAATTTTTAATGAATCTACCACAATATCCCTTTCAGGCAAGTAGTGATTTTCAAACTTATTCGTTTTATAGCGATGGGCCAAATGGTAAGATTAAGAAAGTGGTTATTTATTCCTTATTCCAGGAAAATCCTTTAATCTATAATTTGGCTTTTGGAGATGAAAATCCCAACACAGGAATAATTTGTGACACCGTGAATAGTACATGGAAACCATCTAATCTATGCAACTGGAAGCACCCTACCCAGAACCAGGTTGTATCAAATGAGTATAAGCAGACTACTTGATGAAATTAGTGCAGAATTTAGTGTTTATGGTGCCATTGGGACAGAATTATTCAAGTTCAAAAGAAATGTCAACTACCAGGCATTCTTGGTAAAAAGGAAATAATACAATATATTTGATATACGAAAACGAAGGAGGAAAATATGCCGACGGCTAAAAATGTGAGAATTTCAGGAAAAGATTATTCCAAAGTAACTGTAGTTTCCAGTGACCGGAACTACGCTAATGATCCTTTTGTTATAAAAAAAGTAGAACAAGCAAAACAATTTATGAGTAAGGTGAAGTTACCTGATCATTTAAAGAAATAGGGACCGGAAAATTATTCTTCCACAAAACAATATCCCTGTAGTACTTCAGGGCACGCTGCTTAAGATCACCATTCTTTACTGTTTCTTCTATTACCCCAATTAGCAAAATTAATCTGCTGATTGTGTTACATCTCCCATATTGAATATCTTAGGAGTGTATGAAAAACATCGCTATCCAATGTTCCTGAAATCAAGCAAAAGGAATTCGATGAAATCCTCAAAATCATCAGGGAAGAAGCAAATCCTGAGAAGGTAATCCTGTTTGGTAGCCACGCCAGGGGCAATTGGGTAGAGGATGAGTATGGATGAGATAAATTAAATGTTAAAATAAGTTAATCATTTTAACAGTATTCATTAAGTTGATAACTTAGTGTAGTAAATTAATTTCTAACATAAATAAACATTATGAAAACACTTAAAGTTATTACACTATTATTAATTACATTCATCACACAGCGTGTGATGGCGCAGGAAAATGCCAGGTCAAAAGGCAGCTATTTTAATATTACCGAGTTTGGCTATCACATGGGGACCCAAAGATGGAAATACAGCCCGCAAGGCGGTAATTTTGCGCAGGTCTTAAGTCTTAGAACTATAAACGGTATCTTCCTAACGGAAAAATTTTCTGTTGGAGTCGGTTTAGCTCTGGAAGGTTATAAAATACCCAACGCCGGATTTTTTCATGAGAGTGCTTTTCAGATTTTTGGAGACGCTAGATATTACTTGAAAAATGAAAAAAATACTCCTTTTGCTTATGCGGACTTTGGTCACTCCATACAGATCAACGACAATTTCCTGAAAGGGATAAATATGGGTGCTGGCGTGGGATATAAATTTTCCCTCGGAGGCAAAACTGCTTTTCAGACGAGCCTGGGATATAGTCAACAGAACAACAAAGCGAGATTTTATAATGAACGCTATCCTACTGGCACGTTAAAATTCGGCTTTTTATTTTAAGGTTTTGGAATTGACTGTGCTGATGATCGGTAATGTCAACGCTCGAGAATAGCAATCTATTTTAACGTTCTCATTTAAGTTATAGAAAGCTGTTTTTGGTTAGACGGACCTCGAACACGCAGATTGGAGCACTTTGATTTTTGTCAACGTTGTACCAAGGGAGTTCACATAACGGGGCAAAGGCAATTGCTATATTAGTGATATGATGACTGGCTAAGGCATCTGTTAGCAGTGAACATAAAAGAAACGTTTTATCCAGCCTGACTCTTATGCTGACTGTAGTAGTTTGTTTACCTGTAGTGGCTCAGCTAAAAAATGGCGCTCATCGCGCTAGCTTTTATGGCGAATGGAAATTAAACAAGTCGAAAAGCGAACTTGCCGGGCAGTTTCCTGTGTGTATATTCGGGGAAGGTGATGGCATGTTTTCTAATACAATGAAAATAACCGGATATAAAGACTTTCTAGCTGGTGGTCAGATGATGGTCTAACTATCATTGTCAACTCGCTTAAATCCTTCTATACAAAAGGTAAGGAACCAGATGTTAAAGTAAGAGAGGTTTGGAAGTTGATCAATGATGGTAAGTCTATGTCGGTCCAGGTTAACGCCGGCAAGAATATAAGGAAGTTTGTGTACGATAAACAATAGATCCAGGCCGCTCACTCTTGGGGAGAAACGATGGGGGTGGGAACATACACATATATTCACCCTCTTTTAATCTCCATAAGTTCTCCATACCTCCTGCGGTTAAAAGTACCTCTCTAACCGCAGAAGCTATGCCCGATAAGCGCAGGACTAGCGCAGAAGAGCTAAGCTAGTCCTGCTATAGCAGTACATCATTTAGCTGGCAAAGTTAATAACGAAGCAACCAATTTGGCAGAAAACCAAAAAAACGTTAACTTACTGCTATCTAAATCTATAGCCATGTATAAGAAATTCTTATTCGCAACAATATCGTGCCTGATCATATCGGTCATGGTACAGGCACAGACGCCAAAAGACAGCATTAAAGTGACTTATTCCTCAACTGTAAATAAGACTCCGGTACAGCCAACTTATTATATTGATAGTGTGCCAGTTAGTAAGAAAGTTTATACAGGAGGCATCGGCCAAGATGAAATTGCCTCAATTACTGTAGCGGAAGACAGTGCAGGCGGGAAAATATATATCAACCTGAAAAAAAGGATCGAACGCAACTTCCTAAGTTTGAAACAGGTCAGCGACAAATATGTTAAGTCAGCTGTTTCTAAATTTCTATATACCATTGACGGTACGCTGTTCACTGATGAGGAAACCACACTGGACGAAAATTACATCCTGAGTATTCATGTTGTACATCCGGAGTCCAGCCCGTTTTTGAAAGAAAATAAACTGGCAATTGTTCAGATCTTAACCAGGTCCAAAGAGAATTTGGAAAAGCAGCATCAAATTCGCATCAGAGGAGCTGCTTCCAGATAATTTCTATCACCCTTTTTGTGAGTTTAGGTGCCAGCTGGTTTTCCGTAAAAACTGTTCCCAGTTCAAGGTATCAGGATTGATGGATCTGCTCCATTGCAAGTCGCGGTTTGAACCGAAATAACCATACTCGACGGCATACTCCACCATGCCTATAATTTCATCTACCAAAAGAACATTTGATTGAAAATCAGGGAAATAGTACAGGAAGTCCTCCCGGCTATAAGCGGAACGATAGGCTGCTTTTTTACCCGTCACCCGTGAAAAAGTTTCGACCATTTCCTGTGGTGTGATCAGATCACCGACAACGGGAAGGGAAAGCCCCTCATATTGTTCAAAATTATCAAAGATCTCCAGCACGGCCGCACCAGTCGCGGTACGCGGATCGACAAATGGGGCACGGAAATCTTCCGGCAAATAAATAGGGAACAACAAAGTGTCACCGTCCGGAACCGGCGTATAAAATTCCGGCAAGTTGGTAAAGAAAAAGGCCATTTGAATGAAAGCGCTGCTGACGGGCAGCGTACGGACATATTCCTCGATTTTCGCTTTGTCCGTAAAATGCGGAGCGTACTTCGTCCCGCCGGTAATCCGTTTAACATTTTCCAGACTGCTGAAGATGAGCTGCCGCACACCTGCGGCGACCGCCGCATCTGCCAATTGTCTGCCCAGGTCGAATTCGTGGGTATCAGGCGGCGCAATACCCGGGGTCATGAAGAAAATGCCATTCGAGCCTCGAAAAGCTTCAGTATATTCGGGCTGAAAGCCAAGATCAAGTGGAATGTTGACTAGTTCAGCCCCCTTTGCA
>NZ_DATHGC010000297.1:0-8397 GCF_035317785.1 Pedobacter sp.
ACATGAGTCCCCACCTGCTCAATCTGCCAGCCCGATACCCTGTTGTTGGCTCTGGCCAGGTCAAAAAGTATCTGTCTGCCCGTGTTGTTCTGATATTCATATTTATGGTACCCACATCTCAATGTTGAGGTCAGGCTTACATTTACCTTATAATCATCCAGGTATACCTGGTAAAAACCCGGAGCAGAATTTTCTTTTTTATGCGAAAAGGTTGAGCCAAATTTACTGCCCTTATTGAGGGCAAGGTTTTTATTTCCATCACCAGATACTGGTAAAAGAGGAATATTACAAAGGTTCCAGTGCCCCTTATTGGTATGGGTAAAACCATAAATTACCGAATCTTCATATTCATAACCAGCACCTGAACCGTACTCCGTGATCGGGCTCAGCTGCACCATCGCATTGGGCATAGAACTTCCCGGGAATGTCAGTCCCGCCCATGACCTCCAGCCCTTAGGCAACTCATAACCCAGTATTTTAGGATCAGTAAGCGGAAAAGTGCCGATAAAAGTGTTTACATATTTGCTATAGCCCGTGGTCTGGCTTTTAGCTGCAGTTGATGCAAGCATTGCCATTAGCGCAAAGCTTAAAATTGATTTAATGTGGTTTCTCATTTTCCTTACGTTTGTGTGGTAAGGTAAATGTAGAAAATTGATGAGATAACCTGGTACAGGCTACGCGGGTAAACACTGTCTGCAACTTCATTGTTACTTATGCCGGTGCCTTATACGTGTTTATCTTGCAAAATAACCGTCTTCGTCATTTTGGCTACTACAAACCGTAATATGAACACTTTCAGCAGCTGGCTTCTGCTGACTTTTGTATCATAACATTAAAACAAAAAGAAAATGAAAAAGACAATCTTCATCACAGGCGCATCTTCAGGCTTAGGAAAAGCTGCTGCCAAATTATTTCAAAGTAACGGCTGGAACGTTATCGCTACAATGCGGAACCCCGCCAAAGAAACAGAACTGAATACATTGGAAAATGTAACCTTACTGCCATTGGACGTTACCAATGTCGAGCAAATTCAGCACACGGTGAAAGAAGCATTCGCACAGCATGCTATTGATGTGGTGTTAAACAATGCCGGTTATGGTTTGGTAGGGGCACTTGAAGCCTTTTCTGATGAGCAGCTGGTGAAACAAATTGATACCAATTTACTGGGTGTGATCCGCGTTACCCAGGCTTTTGTGCCTTATTTCAGGGAAAAGAAAAGCGGCCTGTTCCTTACCACAACTTCAATCGGCGGCCTGCTGACTTTCCCAATGGATTCTATTTACCATGCGACCAAATGGGCACTCGAAGGCTGGAGCGAAGGCATGTCCTATGAACTCGGCCTTCATAACATCGGCATCAAAACCATCGCACCGGGCGGCATTAAAACCAATTTTGCGGGGGATGCACTAGACGTTGCCCGTCATCCTGCCTATGAAGAGGGGCTGGAAAAATTATTTGGCCTGATGAGTCCGGACAATTTTGAGCCCGTGGAACTGATTGCCGACGTAATATATGAAGCTGCTACTGATGGCAAGGACCAGCTGCGTTATGTTGCCGGAGAATTTGCCAATCAGCTGTATGCAAGACGTCTGGAGATTGGTACCGAAGCAGCGGTGAAAGAGATGAATAAAATGGTGTTTGGAGAATTAGTAAATGAATAAATTAGCAAAATGAAGAAAGAAGCCAACAGCCTTTTAAGAATAGATTCTATTTCAGAGCTGCACCGGATGCTTGGGTTGCCCAAACCCCTGCATCCGCTGATCAGCCTTGTCGACAACTCCACAATGGTGATGGATGAGGCCTATCTCAAAAGCTCCTTTGTGTTTAACTTCTATAAGATCTCTTATAAGAAGACACTGAAAGGCGTTTTTGGTTACGGACAGGGCTATTATGATTTTGATGAGGGCGGCATGATATTTACTGCCCCTAATCAATTGATCTCCATTATTGGCGAGGACACCGAGTATGAAGGTTTTTCATTGCTGATCCACCCTGACTTTATCAGAAACTACCCTATGGGTAAAAACATAAAGTCGTACGGATTTTTCTCCTATGAGGCCAATGAAGCGCTGCACCTCTCTGACAAAGAAAAGACGACCATTTTGGGTGTTTTGGATAATATCCAGCAGGAACTGACCGGAACTATTGACGATTTTAGCCAGGACCTGATGATTTCTTATATCGAGGTGCTGCTGAATTATAGTAATCGCTTTTATAAAAGGCAATTCATTACCCGCAAAGCGGTAAACCATGATTTGCTGAAGCAGATGGAGGAAGTGCTGAGTGATTATTTTGATAAAGAAGAATCGCTGAATAAAGGTTTGCTTACCGTGGAATACCTGGCACAGCAGTTAAATCTTTCTCCAAGGTATTTAAGCGACATGCTCCGTTCGCTGACCGGGCAAAATGCCCAGCAGCACATACACGAAAAAATGATAGAAAAAGCCAAGGAATATCTGTCCACTTCCCACCTAACAGTAGCAGAAATAGCCTATCAACTCGGTTTCGAACATCCGCAATCCTTCAATAAAACATTTAAAAGGAAAACAAATGTAACACCGCTGGAATTCAGGGCCTCGTTCAATTAGAACATCAGTAAACAAAAAGGCCGTTATTCAGAACGCCGCCTGACTTGATATAAATAGGTTTAATCAATATATTTGTTCTATGAGAATGACATTAATGCTTTAATATAAATTCCCCTGGCCTTCCAGCCATCAGTCTTATTGACTTATTTGCCCGTCAGGGCAATGACTATCTATTGTCTGAACATTTATATTAATCATCATGAACGAAATCTTAAATCAAGAACAAATACAATCATTTATTACAGACGGCTTCATCCGAATCGACAACGCCTTTTCTGCAGAAATTGCCAGCGAAGCAAGAAATATCCTTTGGAAAGACATCCCCGCAAACCCTAACGACAGCAGCACCTGGACACAACCCGTGGTCTGGCTGGGCATGTATACACAGGAGCCATTCACCAAAGCCGCCAATACGTTAATCCTTCATGGAGCATTCGATCAGCTTGTCGGCAAAGGCAAATGGATTCCCTGCATGAGCATGGGTGCTTTCCCTGTCCGCTTCCCGTCACCAATTGATTCGGGAGATACAGGCTGGCATGTAGATGCCGGTTTTGCCGGAGCCGACCCAAATGACTATTTCGGCGCACGCATTAACGCAAGATCAAAAGGCCGGGCCCTGCTGATGCTTTTTCTTTTTTCCGATGTCAGCGAACTGGATGCCCCAACGATAATTCTGAAGGGATCCCATCTCGACGTTGCCAGGCTGTTAAAACCTGCAGGAGATGCCGGGCTGTCATTTATGGAACTTGCAGAAAAGCTGCCTGAACTCGCTGAAAAAGCCGCTGGACTATCAGAAAAAAAAGAAGTATCCGCGACCGGAAAAGCAGGAACAGTATACCTCTGTCACCCTTTTCTGGCGCACAGGGCGCAGCGACATCAGGGAACAGAACCCCGTTTTCTCGCTCAGCCCCCATTACTCCTCAGAAGTAATTTTGAAACAGAAGGCAGGGAACAATATTGCCCGGTTGAAGCAGCCATCAGGCTTGGCCTGAATGCATAACCATTAAAAACGGAGATGTTCAAGGGACGTAATACAATCCCTTTGAACGTCTTTAATCATTATTCCAGATACACCTACCGGCTCTCTTTGTTCCGCCCGTTAATCCCCAAATAATACTGCTTCCCCTTCTCATCCAATTTCTCCACTGCATACCGCAGCATTTCCCTTGGCATCGATCCCGCATAGGTATCCAAAAACTCAATCAACACCAGTTTATCCTTTTTGCCCGCCTCCCGGATCCAGCTCCCAACAGCTTTTTGAATGAGATCATGCGGATCATGTACCAGTAATTCAGCGATCTTAAAAGTATCAGACAAATCATTCTGCCTGATAAAAAAATACGTGCTTACAATTGCCGTCCTACGCTCCCAAACATTACCGGACTTAGCAAGCCGGTATAAAATCTCCCTGGGTTTATCAAACAGATAACCGCCAACCACATAAGGAGCGCTCCTGTCCACCAAATCCCAGTTGTCTATCCTGTCGTGTCGCCTGATATAAAGATCAAACAGTTCTTTTTTTCTTGTCGCTGTCGTCTTTTTATCCCGCGCCTGAAAATCCATAATACTCACCGCACCCATCCTCACCTCATAATATTCACTCTGGAGCAATACCTCAATCTCAGCCAATGACATCTCCATGAAAGCTTTTGCCAAATCAAAAATAGCCGACATACGGATGCCTAAAAACTTACTATCCGGTTTTTTATCTCTAAAAAACCGTTCCACATTCTTAAGTTCCGCAGCAGACTTTAAAAGTGACAGTTGCGATATAAATTCTTTAGCAGTCGGTTCATTCATGTTCAGGCATGATTTAGCATTCAAATCTCTAATCTAGAATAAGATATGCAGAAAAACAATTTACGTCCAGTACCGAACATCCGGCTGTTCAGTTCCGTACATTCCAATTCACCAAATCAGCTTTAAAAGTCTCCAGAAGCGCCATTTTTATTTGGCATCCCGTTGGTATATTGCATCACATGGAAAAGCTAAGTTTCAAAATTGCCTGGAGGAACCTCTGGAAAAACAAAGGATTCACACTCATCAACCTTGGTGGATTGGCAGTTGGCCTAGCCGCCTCACTCCTGCTCTTGCTCTATGTCGCCAGCGAATGGCAGTTCAACACACAGTTTAATGACGCGCAGAACGTATATGAGGTGAAGGTCAACCATCTCGACAATTTAAATAGCATTAAAGGCACTGGTGATCACACACCCAATGCACTTGCACGAACAATGAAAGCAGAACTCGCAGGGATCAAAGATGCTGCGATGATCACCTGGCCTACCAAGACACTCCTTGTATATGGAGATAAAAGCATCAAGATGGAGAACCGTTTTGCGGAGCCCGACATCCTTAAGATTTTATCCTATAAATTTGTAAGCGGTAGTGCTGAGACCGCGTTCAAACGGCCAAATTCCATCGTTTTAACCCAAAGTGCCGCCAGGAGGCTGTTTGGGAATGCTACGGCAATAAACAAAGGGATTAAATTTATGAATTTTGCAGCGTTAACGGTAACGGGAGTAATTGAAGATATGCCTGAAAACCTGGACTATCAATTTGAAAGCCTGGTGTCACTAAATGAAAATCAAGGTGTATTTCTCAAAGATGCGCAATGGCAAAACTATTCATTTTATACCTTATTAACCTTAAATAAAGGAGTAAATGCGGATAATTTTAATGCCGGATTTAGAAAATTCCTCAAAACACACAACAGTATTGCAACCGCTGAGCCTTTTATATACCCGCTTTTGAAGAGTCATTTGTACGGCGAATTTAAAAACGGGCTGCCTGATGGCGGCAGGATCCAGCAGGTGAAGATCTTCATCGGTTTGGCATTGGGAATATTGGTCATTGCCTGTATCAATTTTATGAACCTGGCCACGGCAAGGGCTGGTAAAAGGGCAAGGGAAGTAGGCATCAAGAAAGCAATAGGTGCAACCAGAACGTCCTTAATGCTGCAATTCCTGTTAGAATCCATGATGATGGTACTGATAAGCCTGGTGCTGGCCATCCTGATCATTGAACTTTCCCTGCCAATATTTAATAGCTTACTGAATACCCATCTTCACCTACGCTCACTGAGTGTAGACAGTTGGCTGCTGGTACTCCTTGGAGTATTTGTCACAGGTATCATTGCGGGCAGTTATCCTGCGTTTTACCTTTCTTCTTTTGAGCCTGTAAATACATTAAAGGGAACGGCAATAGTAAAAGGGAGCCGCTCTTCTGTCAGCTTACGACAAGCATTGGTGGTTATGCAATTCAGTTTCGCCGTTCTTTTAATTACAGGTACAATAGTGGTTTACAACCAGCTTCAACTGATAAAAAACCGGCCCATAGGTTATAACAATAACGCCTTGATTGAAATGCCTATGGAAGGTATGCTCTTCCAGAAATACGATGTTTTAAAAGCCCGTCTGCTACAATCCGGAGCTGTAAAAGCCATGTGTAAAACTACAGCCAGCATTTCGACCAGAAACTCCACCACCAGCGGACTGGAATGGAAAGGCATGTCTCCGGCTGACAAAAGCATAGATTTTAACCAGATCTTCACCACCAGCGATTTTGCCGCGACCACTGGCATCAATATGATCATAGGTGAAGATTTTAGCGAAAATAAGGCCTCTGACACCGCCGGAATACTGCTGAACAAAACTGCGGTCAAAGCCATGAACCTGCAGCAGCCAATAGGTGCAACTGTTGTATATGGCAAAATAAAAAGAACCGTTATCGGGGTTTTTGACGACATCATCTGGGCTGACCCAACTAAAAAGGAAATGCCAATGATCATTCTTTGGGCGGCATTCATACCTGATGTGATCACCATGCGTTTAAATCCGCAAATACCAGCTGATGAAGCCTTGAACAGAATTAATAAGATCACGAAGGAATTGAACCCGGTGTATCCGGTTGAGCTCACGTTTGTAGACAGCCTTTATCAAACTAAATTCGAAAGAGAGCGTACTTTATCCATTCTTTCCAATCTTTTTGGTGGCTTATCGATCTTTATTTCCTGCCTGGGGCTTCTCGGCCTCTCAGCCTATAGTGCCGAATTGCGCACAAAAGAGATCGGCATTAGAAAAGTCCTTGGTGCCAGCCATGCCAGCATTGTCAATTTGCTGAGCTGGAACTTCGTAAAAATGGTATTGATTGCCATCGGCATCGGCCTCCCGATCAGCTATTACCTGATGAATATCTGGCTTTCCAAATTTGATTTCCGAACGGAGATCACCGGATTCATGATGTTAAGCTCCGCCGGATTCATCATCCTGATCGCCTACCTGACCGTCAGCTATCAGGCCATAAGAGCTGCTTCCGCCGACCCAATAAAAGCAATCAAATATGAGTAGTGCTCAAATCACACTTTATCCTCTTTATGCGCTTCAGGCTTTATCTCAGAATTGATGATCTCCTTTTCGAATTTCTTTTTGTCTTTCTGATTCCTGCGGATGATCCAGACAATCAGAATGATCACCAGCAGTAATACAGCGGCTACAATTAAATAGTTCATTTCCATGTCAATAAAATTAATTGTCTCACAAAATTAAGTTTCTAATCTCCAATTAAAGACACAATTGCAGTTTTAATAAGATGGTAATCATTTGTTAACATAAAAAGCCTTCCGGTACTATACAATTGGCTACCATCGTTAACACTGGTTCGGGGCTTCTTCGGGTAATTTCAAATGCCCGAAAACGAACCATTTGCTTCAGTAACGGACAATTATTGCACACTTTTAATCGTAACATTCATTCCCGGGTTCAGCGGGGATGGCACTTCCAGAGTGATCACATCACCCACTATTTTGACCTTGTATAATTGTGAATGTACACTCTCGGTATAGCGAAGGAGCATTTCAAGTGTGTCATCATCTTTCCAGGTATATGCACCTGCTACCTTAAAGGCTGGCAAGCCCTTTAGACTTCCTTTTGAGCCGAAAGTCAATGACGGGCCATGCCTGGTGGTCTGTCCTTTAGCCCAATATCCTGATCCAAAACTAAGATCATGGGATGAAGCATCAGTTTTCAATTTAAGCATGCAAAGATCACCTTTGAATTCCAGGGAAACACTTTGGATCTTCAATGAATTGGGCTCCATGATAAATGTTTTGCCAGAGATAGCCTTAGCAGAACTGCCATTTGCTGTTTTTGGAGGAAGTGACAATGCAAGCGCAGTTAGTTTTGATTTCAAGGCAGTTTGTGCCGGCCGGTCTTCTTTAAGCTTGCCTGCCTTCATTGCGGGCAACAGGTGGTCCCACACGAGGTTGAGCTCTGCCTGCATATCCGGTGCGTTTGCAGTCAGCGCGACCACGGCATCCTGGTCCGGCATGACGACAATAAATTGCCCCATAGCGCCGTCCGCCCTGTAGGCATTGTTACGGCATCGCCAGAAGAAATAACCATAACCCTGTGCCCAGTCACTCGTCGGCTTTTGAGCTTCCGAAACATAAGATGGCGGCTGGCCTATCTGTATTTTAGTAGCTTCAGCTATCCATTCCGCCGAAAGTACTTGCCTGCCTTTCCATTTACCCTTTTGCAGAAACAGCTGGCCAAATTTCGCCATCGATTCAATGTTCAGCCTCAATCCATAACCACCGACGTTTATTCCCTGGGGATTTGTTTCATAATCAGCTTCTTTAATGTCCAGGGGAATAAATAAACGGGGCTTCAGATAATCGATGAGTTTTTGGCCGGTCACTTTTTGTATAATAGCTGACAATAGAAACGGGCCTAAGTTGTTGTATAGGAATTTGCTGCCCGGTTTATTGACAACGGGGCCCGCCAGCGCAGGTTTGACCCAGTTGTTGGCG
>NZ_DATHGC010000298.1:0-8006 GCF_035317785.1 Pedobacter sp.
GATCAAACCGGTGAGGTTTCGTGAACTGACAGCCCGGCTTTACGAAGAGGGGGCCAGGATGTTTATACAGGTGGGCTCCGGCGGGCTGATCGGCTTTATTGACGATACGCTGAAAGGTAAAAATTATAGTGCGGTACCTTCCAACGTGGCGATCCGTTCGGGTGTGGCACAATTGCAGCGGGTACTGGCGGCATTGTTTGCGGAAGGGAAAGTGGCGGGGATGGCTTTTATGGGTTATTCCGGCAGTAAAGCTGCTGTCGCGAAGAAGGGAATAAAACTAGAGCTTGGACTGCCTTTGATTAGCAACATAAAAGGACTTAAGGACCTTGCGGCTGATCAGTTTAGAAAGGAAGTCCCTGCTTATCAAAATAAAGCATTGCTGCAGGATGTGGCACATCCGGTGATGCGGGCGTTTAATGACAATGTGGAAGAGATGCTGGGTATACAGTCGGAACTGCTGGAGCTGTTTAAGAACAGGCCTGCCGGATATGCAGCTCAGTCGCCGCAAGGTTTTGTACAGGGGCCGCCCGTTGTGCCAGTTGCTGCGCAAGTGCCTGTAACTGTTCAACCTGCTCATGCAGCGAGACTAAGAATACCGTTTACTAAGGTTTTGGATGTGACTTTGCAAAACAGTCCTTATTTGGTTGACCATTCTTTGCTGAGACAACCTAAGGGCTGGCATTGTGTAGACGATATGGATCCGGTGATCCCGATGACGATGATCTTTGAAATGTTTGGGGAGATCGCTGCGGAGCAATCGCATGCTGAACATGTCCACAAGATCATGAACATCAAGGTATTCCAATGGATGAATGTGGCGAAGCCCTTTAGGGAAACGGTGACAGGGGAATGGAAAAGTCAGCAACTTGCTTACCTGGACTTAGATCGTTTTGCCAATGCCGAGGTTTTGCTGAGTGGGAAGCATTCTGTTGCAGCCGAAAGATTTTACGATACCGGCCTGCCTTTGGGTATTGACCGGAGCCCGGAACAGATCTATGAGGAGCACATGTTTCACGGACCGGGTTACCAGGGCATCAAAAAACTGACAGCAGTAGGCGATAAGGGAATAACAGGAATTATTGAAGGTGGTACAGGAAAAGGCTCATTGCTGGACAATGCCGGTCAGTTGTTTGGCCTCTGGCTGCAGCTGACACTGACAAAGGACCGCATTGCATTCCCGGTAAAAATACAGGAGATCGAGTTTTTCGGGGATATGATGGATCAGCAAGGCAGCTTTGAATGCACTTGCGTGCTGACCGAACTGAATGAAGAATTTGCCACTGCGGATTTTGTGATGATGCGTGATGGTAAGGTCTGGGCCAGGATCAATGGCTGGCAGAACAGGAGACTGGAAATAGACGAGGCTTTATGGCGGGTATCGATGTCGCCCCTGCACAACCGCCTGTCGGAAGAGATTGCACCCGGAGTGTTTATGTTTCACAATGCGTACAGCCGTGTAGTATCCTGGGATTTTATTTTAAAACGCTATTTCAATAAGGATGAAAAACAGCACCACCATTCATTGCTGCCCAATAAGCGAAAAGAATGGATCATCAGCCGTGTAGCGGTGAAGGATGCAGTCAGGAGCTTGCTGAACAAGGAGAAGCGGGAGGCCTATTATCCGATCGAGTTTGAGATCAGGTCTGATGAGTTCCGCAAGCCTTATCTGCAGGGGAAGATGACCGAAGGGATCCATGTATCGATAGCGCACAAGGGTACAGATGCAGTGGGCATAGCCCGGTATGATAGATCTGTCGGGATAGATATAGAGCGTATTGAGGAAAGAAACCAGGGTTTTCAGGACCTGGTGTTTTCAGACAGTGAGCAGGCGCTGCTGAAGGGCAGGGACCATGCGGAGTGGGCGACCCGTTTTTGGGTGGCCAAGGAGGCTTATGGCAAGTATCTGGGTAAAGGCCTGCAGGGCAATCCGCGGGTGTATACCATCTCGGAGATCAGGGGAGAGGAACTGAAAGTGAATGACATTTACATTAAAACTATTAAACATAAAAACTATATAATCGGATGGACACAGTAGTCGTATTGAAACAATTTATAACGGAAGTGATTGGGGAAGAATTTGTAGAGGAAATGGACATTGACATGAACAGTTCTTTTACCAAAGACCTGGAAATGGACAGTATCGAGATCGTTTCGTTCTCGGAAAAAATCAAAGCGCATTACGGTGATCAGATAGATTTTACAGGCTGGCTGTCTAATATGGACCTGGACCAGCTGATCAACCTGAACCTGGGGATGATCGTTAATTATATTGACGATGCCCGTAATTAAAGTAAACAACAGGGGTGTGCACATCCAGGAATTGAACAAAGGTGCTGCGGAGACGGTGCTGCTGGTTCATGGTATGTTTAGTAACCTTTCTGTGTATTATTTTAACATCGCGCCGGTATTGGCGAAGGAATTCCACGTGTTGATGTATGACCTGAAAAGTCATGGCATGAGTGAAAAGGCTGTCAATGGTTATGATCTGGAAAGTATGACTGATGATCTGCTGACGCTGATGGACGAGCTTGATCTTGACCGGGTACATTTGGCGGGGTATAGCTTTGGGGGCCTGATCGCCTTAAAAATGGCTTCGAGTTTTCCGGATAGGGTAAAGAAACTGGCTGTTATTGAGGCGCCTGACCCTAATGATGATAGGACAAGGGACATCATTGACGATTACAGCCGCGAGTTCCTGGAACATTATGTGGAGAATTTTACGGATACCACAAAAGTGAAGATGGGCAAGCGCCAGATGGAACGCAACCACCGCATGTACGAGTATCTGTTTCACGAAACCAGCATCAAAAGCGACATGCTGCTGGAGCGGGAATTTTTTAATTCGCCGGAGATTGATGGCATTACGCAGGAGACCTTGCTGCTTTATGGGGCGGGTTCCAATTGCCTGGGCGCAGGTGAGTTACTGAAGCAAAAAATAAACGGGGCTCAGCTGCTGGAAGTCCCTGGAGACCATAATATCCCAATACAGGAGCCTCAACTGATTGGAAACTTGCTGGATAAATTTTTTAAACATGGCTAAATTTGTATTCATCGTTCCGCCTTTAACAGGGCACATCAATCCAACACTGAGCATCGGTGCGGTATTGCTGCAGCGCGGACATGAGGTGGCCTGGATCAGTCTGGACAGTTCGCTGGCACAGCGGTTGCCGGAAGGGGGAAAATTGCTCCTCATCGCTTATGAAGAGAATGACCGGGAAAAACAGGACAGTGAAAAGTACCTGGACATCATTACCAAAAAGATCGTTTACGGCATAGACAGCATTAAGTTTTTGTATGAAGAGGTGCTGATCCCGCTGAACAGGCACAGCTATGAAGGTGTTCTGGGTTTGCTGGATGTTTATCAGCCTGATCTGGTGATCACGGACCATCAGATGTTTGCCGGGGCTATTGCGGCAGTTAATAAGGGCATTCCTTATGCGACGTCTGTAACCGCTCCTGCGGCGATCAAGGTTATGGATGAGCTGCCAAAAGTACATGAATGGGAAGTGAACCAGATCGTGGCGCTGCAAAAAGAACTGGGTGTGGGGGGTGGGGCTTCTATTGCCTGCTCTGACCTGCTGACCATGGTGCTGACTTCCCGGGAATTTTTCGGAGAAATGGACTTGCCGGAACAGTATCAATTTACCGGCCCTGTGATCAATGAACGGGCTGGAACTACTGCTTTTGACTGGGAGCGTTTGAAGGGATTCGGAAAACAGCCAAAGCTGCTGGTGAGCATAGGGACTACGTTTGACCATGAACATAAAAAGAACTTTTTCGGCAAAGTGGTTGATGCTTTTGGCCATGAGCCTTTGACTGTGGTGGTTGTATCTGATCCTGCGCTGTTTGAGCAATGGCCGGATAATTTTATGGTACAGCGCAATGTACCGCAACTGGAACTGCTGCCGCACCTGGATGCGGTGGTCTGTCATGGCGGACATAATACAGTATGTGAAACACTGACCAACGGCCTGCCGATGGTGGTGGTGCCGATTGCCTATGACCAGTCTCATGTGGCTGGAAGGGTAGTGCGTGTTGGTGCAGGATTGAGGCTCAACTTTAACCGCTTCAAGGCAAATCACCTGAAAGAGGCGGTGTATGAAATTTTAAATAACAGCAGTTTCAAAAACGCTGCTGAGCAAATCGGGCGGTCATTTGCGGAGGCGGGCGGTACCAGTACAGCAGCGGATCTGCTGGTTGGCCTGACTGCGGGTAAGGCTGTGCCTGCGGCCGGTGATGTGGGAATTTTAAATCATTAAAGAAAGAATTATGTCGAAGTTTTTATTTGTAGTACCTCCTTTTTTTGGCCACATCAGTCCGACACTGAGCATCGGGGCCAGCCTGATCGCTAAGGGACATGAAGTAAGATGGTTTGGCATAATCCCGCTGGCGGACACGCATGTGCCGGCTAGTGGTCAATATATTTATCCTCAGGATGACCTGGTAAAGCACCAGGAAGAGCTGCAGAAGATTCTGAAAAGACAGGATGACGGGCCTTCGTGCTCTGGTCCGGAAGTGATGAAGCTGGCGTTGGAAGAGACCTATGTGCCGGTAGCAAGGATCATGATGGAAGCATTGGGCAAGGTATCTGATTCCTGGAGACCGGATGTGATCGTCAATGATTGCATCACTTTTGCGGGTGCCTTATGTGCGCACATTAAAGGCATTCCTTGTGTGACGACCACGCCCGTGCCGCCGGATGTGATGGGTGATACGGCAAATAGCGCGCCTAAGATCTTTGAATGGCAGGAAAACCTGATCAAAGGGTTGCAAAGAGAGTTTGGGGTTTATGGTGATGACATTGTCATCCATTCCCATAAAATGAATATAGTTTTTACTTCTGAAGAATTTGCCGGGGTAACGAAGCCGATGCCTCATATGAGGTTTGTAGGCCCGGTAAAAGGCCGGCCAAATAATGCTGCTTTTGACTGGGATAGACTGGAAAAAGCAACTACACCCAAAGTGTTTGTTTCGCTGGGCACTTTGCTGGTGGACATCAGGGCTGCTTTTTTTAAGAAACTGATCGATGCCTTTGCAGATGCGCCTGTCACAATAATAGCGGCTACCAATCCGGATATTTTTGAGCAGTGGCCGGATAACTTTATTGTAAATGGTTTTGTGCCGCAGGCGGAGCTGATGCCTAAAATGGATATGGTGATTTGTCATGGGGGATTCAATACGGTCAATGATACGTTTACCAATGGTCTTCCGATGCTGATCACTCCGATTGCCTATGATCATTTTCATACGGCGAAGCTGATCGTAAACGCCGGCTGCGGGATCAGCATCCGCTACAAGCGGCTGCGTATTGAGGACCTCAAAACTGCGGTGTTTGAACTGCTGGAAAACCCTCAGTACAGAAACGCCGCATTGAAGATAAAAGAGACTTTTATCGCCGCAGGCGGTAATGATAAGGCGGTACAGCTGCTGGAAGAATTTGCGGATTCCGAACAAGTACTTTTTGCTGTAGATTAAGCGGAAGATGAAAAGAAAACTACTGTTTGCAGAAAGAATGCTCCATGGTGATGGTACGGTGCCTTTTAATGCGGTAATTCCGTGGCGGATTAAAGGGAGTATTCTACTGGCCGATCTGCGCCATGCATTGAGAAAGCTTCAGCGAAAGCACGCAATGCTGAATGCTGCCGTGGTTTACGATGAGGTTGCCATGCCCTGGTTTTGGGCAGGTGGAAACGAGTTTATTGATATCCCTGTTAGAATAGCAGACCGCGTATCTGAAGATGACTGGAAAAAGGAATCTATAGCGGAGTGGGCAATACCTTTTGATACGGCTAAAGGACCATTGATCAGAATGGTCTGGATAAGGGGTGGGGATATTTCTGAATTTATTATGGTGATCCACCATTGTCTCTGTGACGGCGGATCGGCAATGGCCATTCTGGAGGAGCTGCTGCTGGTTCTGAATGATCCGGATGCGGATATCGGCAAAGAAAAACAGATTATGGGTATAGAAGATGTGGTGCCGCAGGAAATATTGAACAGCAGAAAGCAGCTCATCAAGTCCAAACTTATAGGAGGCATAGCCAATCTTTTTCTCTGGCTGGTGCCTGTGAATAAAAAACTGGTTGAGCGCAAAACGGATTATATGATCCATTGGAAACTGGATCAGGGACTGAGTGAGCGGCTTGTTAAAAAGTGCAGGGATGAAGGGGTGACGGTAAATACTGCTTTTTGTGTGGCTTTGCTAAATGCATTTCAATCGGTGAGAAAAGCGGGTTTTCACAATAAGGTGTCATGTCCGGTAGACATCAGGCGGTTTGCACCTCAAATCAAAAGGGACAATATTTTTGCATTCGGGCTGATGTTTGTGGTGTCTTCGGATAAAGACCTGGATTTTTTTAGCGATGCCTGGAGGATGCAGAAGGATATAGACAGGAAGACGGCAAAGCTCAATCCGTACAGCACGCTGATGATGATGGAAGAATCGCATTCGGCCCTGAATAACTTTACGAAGTTTTTGAAATATGGTAAGTCTACGAACGATTGCATGTTTTCTAATCTGGGCCGGATCGGCATTGCTCATCAGTATAAAAGTTTTGAAGTGGAAACGATATTTAGCCCCTCGGTGATTGGCCCGCTGGGTAATACCACAACGATGATCACCTCTACATACCGTGGACAAATGGATTTTACTTTCATAGCCAGTGAAGGGTTCCTACCGTATGAAGATGCGTTATCGATAAAAGATAAAATGATGGATATAATGTCGGCTTTATGAGAAGAAAGCTCATCATCGGTGAAAGAATTATGTATGTGGATGCTGAAACCGCGGTAAACTGTGTGTTTGCGGTAAAGATCCGGGGGAGTTTTACGCTGGAACGCTTACGGAATGCATTGTATAAGGTGCAGCAAAAACATCCTTTGCTGCGTGCGGGCATCAAAGAAGATTCAATGGGCGTGCCGCATTTTGTTTCCAGTAATGCGATAACTCCCATCCCGATAAGGATTGTCGAGCGCCCGGGTGATGATGACTGGAAAACAGAATCAAAAAAAGAGTGGCACAAGTTATTTGACGGTAAGGGCAGCCCCATGGCCCGTGTGGTCTGGTTAAAAGACAATGAGGTGTCAGAACTCCTGCTGGTTTGTCCGCATTGTATATGCGATGGAACTACGGTGACTACACTGATGACTGAAATACTAATGCTGCTGGACAGGCCTGAAGAAAAGCTGATATCTTATCTTCCTTTTATGTCAATAGAAGAATTGCTTTCAAAAAGTTATTCGGGTAAAATTGGAAAATTGATAAAAGCCAGGGTATTTTCTGTATTTGCCCGTGTGTTCTTTTTGATAAAGTCGAAAAGAAATAAGCCCGTAACAGGGGAAAGCTATATGGTTCACAGACGATTGGATAGGGGGAAAACGGCTGCACTTGCAACTGCATGCAAGACCGAAGGGGTGACTGTTCATTCTGCACTCTGTGCGGCATTTTTAAATGCTTTTCAGCAACTGAAAGGAAACGGCGCAAATGGCAAATTGATCTGTCCGGTAGATATCAGAAGATTTGTACCCGAGATCAAAGCAGATCATATGTTTGCATTTGCGCCCATTGCCGAATTGTCGGCGGATACCAGATCAGGATTCTGGAATACTGCCAGAAAAATTAAAGAAGAGCTGAACGCGAAGATTGCTGCTATGGATGTTCATGACCTGCTGATCATGAGTGAGTATTTTCATTCCTCGGCGCCTAAAATGATCGGTTACTTAAAGTCTGCCCCGGGATCGCATGATGTGACATTTTCCAATATGGGTAAACTCAATATTCCTGAGCACTATGATTCTTTTGAAGTAGAAGCAATATACAGCCCGACTGTGGCATTTCCCTGGAAAAACCCCAATACCCTCGTGACCGGCACATTTAAGGGAGAGATGGATTTTTGTTTTTCATCTAATGATGGCTTCCTGGGATCTGAAGCCGCTGCAGCAATTATGGATTGTTCATTGTCATTGTTATTACAGGAATCAGTAGCAGATTATGTTTAAGGAGATCA
>NZ_DATHGC010000299.1:0-9912 GCF_035317785.1 Pedobacter sp.
GTAAAAAAATTACTCCGCCGCAACGAATGGAACAGTTATGAGGTGCGTTCTGAAGGACGCCGCATACAGATATTTTTGAACGGGGAACAAACCGTAGATTATACGGAGCCAGACACAGCGATTCCGCAGTCCGGGCATATCGCATTTCAGCTTCACGGCGGTGGGAAAACAGAAGTGTTCTACAAGGATATCATTCTGGAAAAATTGCCCTGAATAATTTAATGATCTTACAATAATAACCAAATACACACAAATGATGAATTTATACCGTTTAATGATCACACTGCTCATCGCAGTTGTTTTAACACCCAAAAGCTATGCTTCGGGAGAAATTACAAAACATAAACTCAGAGACACGGTCAAGTATGACCGTCAATATACCCTGGAGACTACCATGCTGGGTTATATAGGTTCTGATGGCAAACGCAATCCTACGCTTAAAGCAAGTAAAGGAGAATTGGTACGCATTAAAATTGTAAATGCGGAACTGATGACCCATGACATCGCCCTGGAAAAGAAAGCGATCAAAAGTAAAGTACTGGTTGAAAAAGGAGATACTTCCAGTATTGTTTTCAGAGCAACCGCCAATGACATTTATTATTGCTCTATACCGGGTCACAGGGCTGCGGGGATGGTAGGCAAGATTGAGGTAGTGCAGGGGCCGATTAAAAAAGCAGCCACCATAGCTGGTATTTTGCCTAAAAAAGCAGGGAAAGTATTGAATTTGAGTTTTGAGAACGGCACACTGAAGGACTGGAAAGCGACCGGTGATGCTTTTGCCAGCCCCCTTGTTGGTGCAGATGCCTCTTCTATTTACGAAAATGACCAGCGTCCCGGTTTAACCGGTAAATATTTCATCAGCAGCGGTGGGACAAAAAATTATAAGAAAACCGGAACCCTTATTTCTGTTCCATTTACAGTTACGCATCCTTTTGCCTCATTTAAAGTATCCGGAGGTGCTTTGCAGGATACCCGTGTAGAAATTGTGCGTGCGGATAATAACAAAGTGATTTTCCAGATCACCGGATCCGGACGCTCTAATCTTCAGCCTGTAGTGGTTGACCTTAAGGGTCAGCTCAATAAGCAGATCTTTATCCGTATTATAGACAAGGAAACGGGGATTTCCCAGATTCCTTATATAGGAGATGACAAATTTTCCCACATTAATTTTGACGATTTTGAGTTCTATGCAAAGCGGCCAAATTTCCCTAACGAGCTTAAACCAAGTGACATCATCATTCTTCCTCCTTTAGATCCCGTGATCAATGCGGGTCTGTCGGGTGAAAAAGCTGCGGTAGCCATGACGCCTAAAAAGGGATTTACGGTGAAACTAGCCGCTGCCGAGCCTGATATAGTAAGACCTATCAGTTTCACAATAGATGCCCGTGGAAGGCTTTGGGTAGTCGAAGCCCATACTTATCCTGTTCGTGCGCCGGAAGGCCAGGGCAAAGACAGGGTGCTGATCATGGAAGACACTGATGGCGATGGTAAGCTGGACAAAAGAACTGTTTTTGCTGAGAACCTAAATCTGGTAAGTGCGATTGAAGTAGGAATGGGCGGTGTCTGGCTGGGTGCTGCACCTAACTTATTATTCATACCAATTGATCCGAAAACAGATAAACCTGCAGGTCCTCCACAGATTGTTCTGGATGGCTGGGGCTACCAGGATACACATGAAATGCTCAACAACCTGAGATGGGGCCCTGATGGCTGGCTGTATGGTACGCATGGGGTATTTACACAATCAAATGTAGGCGCGCCTGGAGCGACTGATGCACAAAGGGTTAAGCTCAATGGCGGTGTTTGGCGCTATCATCCGACCAAAAAGAAATTTGAACTTTTTGCTGAGGGAACCAGTAATCCCTGGGGTATAGATTTTAACGATTACGGACAGGCTTTTGTTACCGTATGTGTGATCCCGCATATGTTCCATGTGATCCAGGGAGCCAGGTATCTTCGTCAGGCAGGAAATCATTTTAATCCGTACACATACGATGATATCAAGCAAATTGGTGACCACGTACACTGGATCGGCGACCGTGGCCCGCATGCGGGAAACTTCAGGTCAAATTCCAAAGGCGGTGGTCATGCCCATGCCGGTGCGATGATCTACCTGGGTAGTGAAAACTGGCCTGCTGAATACCGTAATAACATCTTTATGAACAATATCCATGGCAGCAGGGTCAATATGGACATCCTTAAAAGAAGCGGTTCTGGCTTTGTGGCCAGTCACGGGCAGGATTTCCTGCTGACCAATGACTCCTGGTCTCAATGGCTCAATCTTAAATATGACCAGAACGGTTCGGTGTTTGCTATTGACTGGTATGATAAGAACCAATGCCATAGTCCAAATCCTGATGTTCATCAGAAGACAATGGGCCGGATCTTTAAGATCAGTCACGAAACCGATAAATGGGTTAAGGTAGACCTTTATAAAGCTACTGATCAGGAACTGGTGAATTACCAGCTCAATAAAAATGAATGGTATGTAAGACAGGCACGCCAGATTCTGCAGGAACGTGGTCCAAATGAAAAAGTACACAAAGCGCTAAAAGAAATATTGATCAATAATCCGGATCCAACCAGAAAATTGCGTGCGCTCTGGACGCTTCATGTGACCAGGGGTCTTGAAGAAAAAGATCTTCTGGACTTACTGGGTAATGAAAATGAGTATGTAAGAGGCTGGGCCATTCAGATTCTCGCAGAAGATGAAAACCCATCTGATGCGGCACTTCAGCGCTTTGCAGAGCTGGCCGTTTCCGACAAGTCACAACTGGTCAGGTTGTACCTGACTTCTGCGCTTGAGCGCACTGATCCGGCCAAAAGATGGAAGGTCATCGAAGGATTAGTTCAGCATACAGAAGATAAAGACGATCATAACTTGCCATTGATGTACTGGTATGCGCTGGAGCCAATGGTGAAAACAGATATGAACAAGGCACTGGAAATTGCGATGAAGGCTAAGACACCAAAGATCCTGCAATATACTACACAGCGGATAGCTGCGATTAACACTCCGGAATCTAAAAAAACACTTCAGGAGTTAAACCAGAAACTGGATAAGATGGGTGACCATCATCAGTACCATGACATCCATCAGGTCATAGAAAAAGCATTGATGAAAAATAGTAAGTAAAAAAAGAAAGGGTGATATCCATCCGGATATCACCCTTTTCTAACCAAATATAAACCTGTATGAACGGGTTGATATGCAAACATAGGGATTTTCATCCAATTAGTGTGAATATGACACTAAGTAATTTGTTAAAAAGTGTTAATTTTTATTTTCCGATAAATTAATTGATGTTAATTGTTGTTTTTTAGTTAAAAATCAGATGAAACGAGAAAAAAAATGAATCTATTTTATTTTTCTTCAAAAATTCATTTTAAAATGATGGGTTATAAATGTTTTGATGACATTTATAACTCATTTTTATTAAATATCAGTACTGACGAGGTGTTTTGAACCGGCGTATTCAGATGGAGTCATTCCGAACTGCTTGACAAAACATCTTCCAAACTGTGCCTGGGAACTAAATCCTGTCAGGGAAGCGATCTTAAAGATCTTATAATTTCCTTCAACTAATAATTCGGCGGCCCTTTTTAATCTGGTAATGTTGATCAGTTCATGCGGCGAAAGATTGGAGATCGCTTTTATCTTCCGGTATAGTGTTGGCCGGCTCATATTCATAATATCGGCCAGCTGATCTACATCCAGAGATTTGTTATCGATATTTTTGTTGATGGCTTCATTTAGTTTCTCCAAAAAGGCCTCGTCTGCCTTATTATAGGCCATACTTTTAATATGTACCAGCGGCGAACTGGCAAAATAGTTCTTGATCTTGTCGCGGCTTGCCAGCAGGTTAGAAATCTGAGTCAGCAAATGATCCGGAGAAAAAGGTTTTTCCAGATAAGCATCGGCACCTACTTCCAGACCTTCTATTTTTGACTGCAGCGTGTTTTTAGCCGTCAGCAGAATAATTGGGATATGTGTATATTCCAGGTTGTCTTTCACCGCTTTGCACAGCTCATAGCCATCCATAACAGGCATCATGATATCGCTGATGATTAAATGAATGCTCCTGTCCTTTAATATATCCAGGGCTTCTTTGCCATTAACTGCCTGGATCACATGAAAATCTGTAACAAGTTTACCTGCAATAAATTCCCTGATATCCTGATTGTCCTCTACCAGAAGAATTACCGGAGACACCAGATTTCCATTTTGCTGGATAAGTTCCTTTGTTACCTGTTCGTCCGCAGTGTCGTCTGTCAGTTTAAATTCCCGCTCATGATGCTTGGGCAGGGTGAGGGTGAAAGTATTCCAGTGTCCATTTTCATTACTTACCTGTAAAGTACCTTCATGAAGTTCTGCCAGTGATTTTGCCAGAGGCAATCCTATGCCTGTTCCTTTTTGATCTTTATTACTCTCCATTCTGTAAAATGGTTCAAAGATCTTTTTGTGCAGGCCGGGGGGGATCAGATTTCCATCACTTCTTACTATTATGATGAATGAGTCTTCCTGGGTAATTAGTGCTATTGATATTTTTCCGCTCGCATATTTAACTGCATTGTCAACGAGATTACTCAGGATTTTGTTTAGTGCTTCAGGATCAGCATAGGCGTAAAGCGGATGATCCGGTAAACTCATGCTCAGCTCAAGTCGTTTTTGTTCTGTCGCAGCCTTGTACCTAAGGCAATTTTCTTCAAGCAATTGGCTGATGCTGATGTTTACAAAGTTAAGGTTAAAACCTTTGACCTCGGTTCTTCTAAAGTCGAGCAGCTGATCGGTCAGTTCTATTAGCCGGTTGGTGTTCTTTTTCATGATCACCAGGTTGTCTTTAATTGAGGGGATTACTTCAGATCTCTTGATCACCTCTTCCAGGGGACCTTTGATTAAGGTCAGCGGGGTTCTGATCTCATGGGTGACATAAGTGAAAAATTCAATTTTTGCGTGGTACAGCTCTTTCTCTTTTTTGGATTCCCACAATTCAATTTTACGTTTATTCTTGGTGTTTATTCGCTGGTGATAGTACCGGATGGCATAATATATTGCTATCGCAGCCATTAATGCATAGCAAAAAAATGCCAGCGGGCTGGCCCATAACGGGGGATCAATGATTATTTTAAGCTCAGTGACCTGATCATTCCAAATTCCGCTGCTGTTTGCGGCCTTCAGTTTAAAGGTATATGTGCCGGGAGACAGATTGGTGAAATATACCTTCCTGTTGGTTTTTAGGTAGGTCCAGTTTCGGTCAAGACCATCCATTTTGAAAGTATACTCTGTCATTTCAGGCGCGGTGAACCCCAATGCGGCAAAATCTATGCTGAAGGTGGCCTGATCGTGCTCTAGTTCAATTTCATGGGTAAAATTAATGGAACGTGTGAGCGGGGAGTTTTTCTGGCCGATCTCCAATTCCTTATTGTACACCTGGAAACCGGTAATGTAAACGGGAGAGACAAAACCGTTTTGCATAAACTGGTCAGGCAAAAAGCTGATCAATCCTTTAACACTTCCAAAATACATTCTTCCCTCAGGGTCTTTAAATGCGGAACTGTAATTGAACTGATCGCTGAGCAGTCCGTTTGCTCTTGTATAGGATTTTATCTTCTTTGTTGTGGGATTAAAGTTAAACAAGCCTCTCGAAGTACTTATCCACAGCGTGTTCTTTTGGTCTTCCAAAACTTTATAAAATACATTACTTAAAAAGCCGTTTTTTGTGCCGTACCTGCTGAAGTTATTATCCTTGTTGTTAAGCTCGTTAAGCCCGTTCTCTGTAGATACCCACAAAACACCTCTGCTGTCTTTGTAAACATTATTTATGGCATTACTGCTCAAACTCTTCCTGTTGTTTTCTTCGTGTTTATAATAACCTGATGCCTGGCTTTCGGGATTATAGAAATATAACCCATCTCTTAAAGTACCTGCCCAGACCGTTCCCCGGTCATCTTCTATTAAGCTTGAATAATGCAGGTTTCCAGGCACTTCGTTGAGTAGTGTAAAATCATCACCAGACCTGTTGTAGCGATAGAGCCCGAAAGACGTGCCAACCAAAATTTCCCCGGACCGGGTTTTGAGCAGGGATTCTATAAAATTACTTTTTAAATCATTAGGAGCCTGCCCGGCGCGGTAATGTCTGACCACTTTAGCACTATTGAGGTCCATTACATCAAGACCCTGTTCGAAAGTGCCGATCCAGAGCTCGTCATCTGTGGCAAGCAGACCATGGATATTTGTGTGCGCGATGCTGGTCTTCTCACCAGTAGGCTTAAACCGGTCAAAGTCTCCCGTTTTCGGGTTCAGCTTATTAAGACCTCCATCCTCGGTGCCGATCCATATATTGCCTTTGTTGTCATTGCAGATTTCCCTGACAGCATTTCCGCTTAAACCATTGCCGTTGCCCTGGGCAAAGAACTTATTAAATGAGGTATATTGTTTAGGGTAGTAGTTTATGCCCCCAAAATAAGTCCCCGCCCATATACCCCCTTCCTTATCTTTGCTTAGTGTATAAACTGCATTATCTGAGATGGAGTAAGGGTCATTGAATTTATTTCGAAGGTTGTTGAACTTACCTGTTTTTAGGTTGTAAATAAATAATCCGGATTCTGTGGCCATCCAGTATTCATCATTTCCCTGATCTATAAAATCTCTCGCATATATGGCGGTCTGGTCGGTATTTCTGGTGAGCAGGTCTCTATAGCTAAAAGTTTTGAGATCAAATATTTTGATACCCTGATTGGAAGTTCCTATAAAAAAGAAACCTTTGCCGGTATCGTATATCTTCTCTATCCAGGCGGATATAGTAGGTTTTGATTTGTAAAACACATTATAACTTTCAAATGTATTTTTTTTCGGATCATATTTTTGAATAAATCCATCAGTCGTCGACAGCCATATATTGCCATCTGCGGCAATGCTTAGAGAAGTCGCTGCCGGATGAAGCCTTTGGTCAAAAGTAAGCTGTTTTTTTGTTTGCTCATTGTACATGCAAAAGGTCAGTCCCGCGATATACCATAAGTTTCCGCTGCTGTCAATTCTGATATCCCGGATGTCCTTATTCTTTGTGGGCACAATAAGACTAAAACTTTCATTTAACGGGTTGTATTTATATAAACCCAGGAGCGTACCGGCCCAAATGTTCTGATCTTTATCTTCATACAGACTGTGAATAAAATTGTTGCCTATGGTCTGAGGATTGTCCGGATCATTTCTGAAAATTTTAAAAGTATAGCCGTCGAATCTGTTTAAGCCATCTTTAGTGCCAAACCACAGAAATCCTTTTTTGTCCTGTAAACTACAGATCACAGAATTATAGGACAGTCCATGTTCAACCTGGTAATGTCTGAAAGTATAAGACTGTCCAAATGCGGCAACTGCCACACCTGTCAATATGGATAATGTCAATAAAAATTTGTTCAATGCTATTCTATATTGGGTTGTAATAAAGATAGGCTGAAATGAGGCATAAAAGAAGATGATTTCCGGATTTCTGTATTTAAGACGCCAATTGAGACAAAATGAACAACATTTGATCTGTAAGATCAAATGTTAATTGGTCAATTAGCAATACAATTATTCCCCTAAAGATTGATTGTGCTAACCAAAATATAAACGAGCATGAAAAAAAAATTACACTTGAGCAAAGCGTTAAAGCTCTGCTTTATTCTAAGTTTATTGTTTGTCCTCTGTTGCCAGGCAGCCTTTGCCCAAAGCAATATCACGGGAACAGTCTCTGATAAATCAGGGCCATTGATAGGTGTAGGTGTGCAGGTAAAGGGCGGATCTGCATCTACAGTCACTGATGGGAAAGGTGCTTATACCATTTCCGCACCAGGTACTTCCGGAACAGTACTGGTGTTTAGCTATATCGGGTATAACACACAGGAAGTTACGGTCAATAACAGATCAGTAGTAAATGTAACACTGGTTGAATCGGCCTCGGATCTGAATGAAGTTGTTGTGGTTGGTTATGGCACGCAGCTGAAGAAGGATCTGACCGGAGCAGTGTCGATAGTTAGGGCTAAGGACATCCAAAAGCGTCAGTCAACAACCGTTGCTGAGGCCTTGCAGGGTCAGGCCACAGGTATTAAGGTTCGCGGTGGCGGTAGCCCCGGTTCTGAGGCACAGATTCAAATCAGGGGTTTAAAAAACCTGTCAAACACCAATCCATTGTACGTTATTGATGGATTGATCACAAGTGCTAATCGGGATTTTAATCCTGGTGATATTGAATCTGTTCAAATTTTAAAAGATGCTTCTGCTGCAGCTATCTATGGATCCCGCGCGGCTAGTGGTGTGATCATCATTACCACAAAAAAAGGAAAGAACGGGCCTATGAAAGTTGATTTTTCAGGTAAATCAGGAATTCAAACCATCCCGCGTTACGACCTGGCGGAAACTGAAGAGTTTGCGCGTTTAAATTTTATGGCTTATGACAATGCCGTGGTTAAGCGTCAGGATCTGCAACTGGAAAATAACACGGACTGGCAGGATGTGGCTTTTCAAACAGGCAACATTCAGGATTATAACGCTAATTTTTCCGGAGGCAGCGATGCCGGCAATTATTTTGTATCTGCCGGTTATTTCCAAAATAAAGGTACAGTGATCAGTACCGATTTCAACCGTTTCAACTTCAGGGTAAATACGCAGGGCCGTAAGGGCATATTTACCATTGGAGAGAACCTTGCCATAAGCAAAGCCAAGGTTGATGAGATGTCGGGCAACCCTATTGTAGATGTGATACGTTTGTTGCCTACCATCCCAGTATATGATCCAAGCAATCCGGCAGGTGGCTACGGCTATGGCAGTGAAGCAAGAGGACGTACTTTTGGCACTAACCCGCGGGCAATTGCCGACCTGGAAGACCGTACCAATGAGAACCTTCGCCTCCGTGGAAACTTATTCTCTGAACTCCAGTTTCTTCCATTTTTATATTACAGGCTAAACCTTGGTATTGAAACCAGTAATGATCATTATAAGTATTTAAGGAAAGTGGGTAACTGGACACTAAATCAGCCATTCGATCCTTCGATAGCAAATGAGAACAGGGCAGAATTCACTTCAGGACTCATAGAAAATACCTTAAACTTTAATAAAACCTTTGGGAAGCATATTGTAACAGCTGTGGGAGGGCAATCTTACCAGCGTACCAACTATGCGCGAATATCGGGTACTAAGCGTAATGTACTGGTTAACAGAGGGCATTATTATGATGTGTTGGACCAGGGTAACGAATCACAGACTGGTGGTTTAAGGCTGCGCACCGATCTGATATCGTATTTCGGCCGGATTGAGTATAGTTATGACGACAGGTATTTATTTAATGCGGTGATCCGTACTGATGGCTCGTCTAAATTCGGACCTGATTATAAATTTGGGACCTATCCTTCTGTATCTGCCGCATGGCGGATTAGTAAGGAAGACTTCTTTAAGGTATCCTGGATCAACGATCTGAAGCTTCGCGCAAGCTATGGTACTTTAGGAAGTAATAACATTGACGAGTATGAATACCGTTCGGTGATCAATACTTTTTCAACCGTAGTTTTCGGCCCCGATCAAACCATACAACAAGGTGCGACGCAAGTCCAGCTAACCAACGACAATCTGCGCTGGGAAAAGCTGATTCAACAGAACTATGGCTTTGATGCTTCATTTTTGGATAGTAAGCTGACTTTAACCGCTGAGTATTTTAATGCGCGGACTAAAGACGTACTTTCTATACCCCCAATCTCGATTTTTACAGGTAATGATGGCGGCAACCCACGTGTTAACGCGATAACATTGAGTAACAAGGGTTATGAGTTTACGATAAATTACCGTGAAGACAAAACCGCATTTAAATATAACGGTAGTTTTAACTTCACCAGGCTTTCTAATAAAGTACTCAATTTGGGCTATAACAAGAAAAACCT
>NZ_DATHGC010000300.1:0-10879 GCF_035317785.1 Pedobacter sp.
ATTTTGAGCTGCAGACCATTGAAAAGACCGGTTATCCCGGATATTTTCTGATTGTTCAGGATTTTATAGCAATGGCCAGGCAGCTCGATGTGTCTGTTGGACCGGGCCGTGGTTCGGCAGCGGGTTCTGTAGTGGCCTATAGCTTGTGGATCACCAATATTGACCCGATCAAATACGACCTCCTTTTTGAGCGTTTCCTGAATCCGGACAGGGTATCCATGCCCGATATTGACATTGACTTTGACGATGAGGGCCGCGGGCGTGTAATGGATTATGTGATCAGCAAGTATGGCTCAAACCAGGTTGCGCAGATCATTACTTATGGTACCATGGCAGCCAAATCATCTATCCGCGATACTGCCCGGGTATTGGACCTTCCCTTATTTGAAGCGGATAAGATTGCCAAGCTGATTCCCAATATGAAACTGGCCAAGATCTTCAACCTGGAGGAAAAGGTATTGAAAGAGGCCCTGCGTGCGGATGAATACGAAAAGGTTTTGGAATTGAAGGCCATGGCAGGCGTTAAAAACCTGAGTGCCGAAACCATATTGCAGGCGCAGATCCTGGAAGGCTCCCTGCGGAACACCGGTATCCATGCCTGCGGGGTGATCATTACTCCAAGCGATATCACCAATTTCGTTCCGGTAGCTACCGCTAAGGACTCCGATCTGTATGTCACTCAGTTTGATAACTCTGTGGTGGAAAGTGCCGGACTGTTAAAGATGGACTTTTTGGGGCTGAAGACTTTGACTCTGATTAAGGATACCGTGAAACTGGTAAAGCTGGGTCATCATATAGATCTTGATCCTGATAATTTTCCTATTGATGATGTGAAAACCTACGAGCTTTTCCAGCGCGGTGAAACAATCGGGATATTTCAATATGAGAGTAACGGGATGCAGAAATACATGAAGGAGCTGAAACCGACTGTGTTTGGTGACCTGATTGCCATGAACGCACTGTACAGACCGGGCCCGCTGGAGTATATTCCGAGTTTTGTCCGCAGAAAGAACGGCGAGGAAGAGATCAGGTATGACCTGGATGCCTGTGAAGAATACCTCAAAGAGACTTATGGAATCACCGTATATCAGGAGCAGGTGATGCTTTTATCGCAAAAACTGGCAGGCTTTACCAAGGGCGAGGCTGATGTACTGCGTAAGGCCATGGGTAAGAAACAAAAGGATGTACTGGATAAAATGAAACCTAAATTCGTAGCCCAGGCTGCGGAAAAAGGTCATGATCCGGTGATCCTGGAAAAGATATGGAAAGACTGGGAAGCATTTGCATCCTATGCGTTCAATAAATCACATTCTACCTGCTATGCCTGGATCGCTTACCAGACGGCCTATTTAAAGGCACATTACCCTGCGGAATATATGGCTGCGGTACTGTCCAACAACATGAGCGACATCAAACAGGTGGCCTTCTTTATGGAAGAATGCAAGCAGATGGGGGTACAGGTTCTTGGTCCGGATGTCAATGAATCGGACATCAAGTTTTCTGTAAATACACAGGGTGAGGTCCGTTTCGGATTGTCCGGTATCAAAGGAGTGGGGGAGAAGGCGGTAGAAAGTATTATTGAGGACAGGGTGGAGAATGGAATGTATAAAGATATATACGATTTTGCCCGCCGGTCTAACACACGCACAGTAAACAAAAAAGCTTATGAGAGCTTCGTTTACAGTGGTGCATTTGATGGTTTCGGACATCACAGGGCGCAATACTTCTTCGTAGGTGCCAATGATAAAATGAATGGTACCGAGAAGCTGATCAAATATGCCAACGATTTTCAGAACAATGAATCATCATCACAATCCTCGCTGTTTGGCGGATCGGTAGCAGACCTCATACTCGAACCGGCGCTTCCGGTGGCTCCTGAATGGAGTCTTATAGATCGTCTGAAGTATGAGAAAGATGCCATAGGAATCTTTTTAAGCGGGCATCCACTCGACAATTACCGGCTGGAGCTGAGAGAGTTCTGCCAGCAGAAGGTGAGGCATTTGACCGTCGTCAATAAAATAAGGACCGGAGATACCAATGAAGAAGTGCTGGCTGAATTTGAGAGCATCAAGAATCGCGAACTGGTTGTCGGCGGATTAGTGGTTGTTGCTGCACAGCGCATGACCAAGACCGGAAAACCTTTTGGAACTATAGTTTTTGAAGACTACGACGATACCTGTGAACTGGCCCTGTTTGGTGATGACTTTATTAAATTCAAGCAATTCCTGACCGACGGATACTTTCTGCAGATCAGGGGGCGGGTAGCGGAAAGGTTTAGAAAAGAGGGGGACTGGGAGTTTAAGATCAATTCTATAAACCTGCTTTCCGAACTCAGGGACAAGCTGGCCAAATGTGTAACTATCCAGGTACCCATAGAAAGGATCAACGATGATTTTATGCGCCAGATCCATGCCATATTAGAAGACAATAAGGCAACTACAGATCAGCAAAACTGCCAGCTGCTCTTTGATATCTATGACAGGGAACAGAATGTCAACATAAAAATGCCCTCTAAGTCTGTGAAGATCAACCCTAATAACCACTTCCTCGAACAATTGATCGCACTGAACGTTAATCCTAAGTTGAACTAATGTCATTTTGGCACAGCCTCAGTTGATGGCATTACAATTGATTATATATTTGTAAATAAAAAATAGAAATTATGGCATTGGAAATTACAGATGCAAACTTCGAGGAAGTTGTGTTAAAATCAGATAAACCCGTTTTGGTTGATTTTTGGGCAGAGTGGTGTGGTCCTTGTCGAATGGTAGGCCCGTCAGTAGACGAGATATCAAGAGAATACGAAGGAAAAGCAATTGTAGGTAAAGTGAATGTAGACAATAACCCACAGATCTCTACTCAGTTCGGAATCCGCAACATCCCTGCTTTATTGTATTTTAAAGACGGTCAGGTAGTTGACAAACAAGTTGGTGCTGTACCAAAATCGGTATTGGCAGGTAAACTAGATAAGCAGTTATAATCACTCAACATATACAGTTAAAAAAGCGTTCATAACTTATGAACGCTTTTTTTATATTTACAGGATGCAGCCGCCCATTGATGAACAAGCCTTACACTTTAGCAGCAACCTGGAACTTCTGGCCAGACAGGTAGTAGAGGGGTTCATTACCGGACTTCATAAGAGTCCTTTTCACGGTTTTTCTGTGGAGTTTGCCGAGCACAGACTCTACAATACAGGCGACAGTATAAAAAATGTGGACTGGAAACTGTTTGCCCGAACAGATAAACTGTTCAGTAAAAGGTACGAAGAGGAAACCAACCTGCGCTGCCAGTTTATTATTGATGTCTCCTCCTCCATGTATTTTCCAGTAGGTGAATACAGCAAGCTCAATTTTTCCGTCCAGGCAGTAGCAGCACTGATCTATCTTTTAAAAAGACAGCGGGATGCTTTTGGTTTGAGCCTTTTTACTGATCACCTTGTATTGAATACTCCTGCAAAATCAACGGCTACACACCAGAAATACCTGTTTAGTCACCTGGAGCAGGTATTGAACTCAAAGAAAATGGATGTGAAGACCAATTTGGAGCAGGCTTTACACCAGATCGCCGAACTGATCCACAAACGTTCGCTGGTGGTTATCTTTAGCGATATGCTAAACACCTTTGACAACGAAAATCATACCGACGCATTGTTCTCTGCACTTCAGCATTTAAAATTCAACAAACACGAAGTGGTGATCTTCAATGTTACCGATAAATCAAGAGAAGTAAATTTCGATTTTGACAACCGGCCGTATGAGTTTGTGGATATGGAAACGGGGGCAACTTTAAAGGCGCATACTTCAAAAGTAAAGCAGGAATATCTGTCCAGAATGAGCAGCTACAGGGAAGCCATCAGGTTGAAATGCATCCAGTATAAGATAGATATGATCGACGCGGATATTGCTGCAGGCTTTTACCCTGTACTGCAGGCTTACCTGATCAAGAGGCAGAAAATGAGTTAGCAACTTCGCTCACGTTCTTCAATATAACCTCACATGCCCATTCAATTTCAGCATTGCTGATGATCAATGGCGGAGCAATCCGCATGGAGTTGCTGCAGTGCAGGAACCAATCACTGATCAGGCCATCTTTTATACAGGCATCGATGATCTTTTTATTGGTCTCAAAGCTGTCAAATTCTATAGCAATCATTAATCCTTTCCCCCTTACTTCTTTGATCGCAGGGTGTTTCAATAACATTTTGAAAAGCTGGCCTTTAGCTTCTACTCCTGCTACTATATTTTCTGACTGAATGGTGTTCAATGTAGCCAGTCCGGCCGCACAGCTTACCGGGTGGCCGCCAAAGGTGGTAATGTGTCCCAAGATGGGATTAGTTGCCAGTGCGGACATAATTGCGCCCGAGGTGATAAATGCGCCTATCGGCATCCCGCCGCCAATCCCCTTAGCCAGTAAAAGCATATCAGGAACGAGATCAAAATGTTCAAAACCAAACAACTTGCCTGTACGTCCGAAACCGCACTGGATCTCATCAAGCACGAGTAAGGTCCCTGTTTCAGTACACCGGGCTCTTAAGGCCTTAAAATATGCTTTATCCGCAACCCTTATCCCGGCTTCACCCTGTATGGTTTCAATAAATACCGCAGCAGTTTTTGTAGTGATGAGATTGAGGTCATCAGCCACATTATAATTAATGAATTTGATATGCGGCAGCAATGGCCGGTAGGCCTGCTTGAATTCTTCATTGCCCATCAGGCTCAAAGCACCCTGTGTACTCCCATGATAGGAGTTATAGCAGGATATGATCTCGGTCCGGTGGGTATACCTTTTGGCCAGCTTCATCGCTCCTTCAACAGCTTCAGTACCTGAGTTTACAAAGTAAGTGCAGTCCAGGCCTGCGGGCAATACATCTGCAAGAGCCTTTGCGAAGTTTACCTGGGGGCTCTGTACAAATTCCCCGTACACCATGATGTGCATATAGCTTTCTGCCTGATCCTTTACGGCCTTTACGACTGCCGGGTGGCAATGGCCTACATTGCTGACGCCAATTCCTGCGATCAGGTCCATGTATTTTCTGCCTTCAGGATCATAAAGATACATCCCGCTGGCTTTAACGAATTCTAAAAGTAGTGGTTCTAAGGTGGTTTGTGCGTTATGCTGAAGAAATAACTGACGTTGTGTAAGCATACACAAAATTACAAATTAATTCCTTCCCGGTCTTCCGTTTCTGTATCTTGACAAGATCTCGCGTTTAAAAGCTTCTTGCGCACGGTAGTATTTTCCGACGATTTTAATAGGCAGACTGGACTTCAGTTTGTTGTAATATTTCTTTTCGAGGTTCAGCTCCCTTTGTTTCATGTCAAAATCATTGGCTATGAGCGTCTGAATCTGGCTGTCCGACAAAGTTTCAATCTCAGTGATCTTCCTGAAGCTGATCATTTTCTGAAAGCGTTCCTTACGCAGCGCATTCTGCTCTTTCTCCAAGTCGTTATAGATCGGCCAGAATATTTTTGCTTCATCCGAAGAAAGGCCCAGCTTTTCAGTCATGTAGGCGATTTTATAAGTTTCAATCTCATTATTCTTATCACCAGAACCTTGTGCCGAAACTAAAAAAGGTAATAAAAGGAGCGTTGTAACAATTAGATTCTTCATTTGTACTTAAATTATAAATTCGTGGTCAGATCATTTTGAGAGTAATTGTTGAGGATATAATTTTCCAGTGCCGTCTCTTTAGCGGTTGGTTTTTGCTGATCCTTATAATTGGCCTCGATATGTTCAATGATCATTTCTTCATCGATATCAAACAGCATTTGTTCGGTAGCTGCGTCAGTATAGCTGTTGTTTTGAATTGTCCTCTGCTCATTGGTATTGAAATAAACACCCATGCCCGCAATAATTACGAAACATGCTGCAGACGCGTATTTCAGCACATTTGAACGCCATAAACGAGCAATCTTTGTTTGCTGTTTTGACGTAGTAGCCCCGCCGGTCGTCCTTGCCAGAATATTCGACTGCAATTGCTCAAAGTAATTTGGAGGTACCGTATGTCCGTCCCGGGGTACCGCAGCTCTAAGCCTTTCAGCAGCCATTTTGACCCGGATACTATCGTTCAATTCCTCAAAATAATTGGAAGGAGTAGTAAATCCAGTCTCTTTAATCCCCTTCATCCATTCACTATGTTCTAAATTTTCTTCCATTTCAAATATATTGATGCATTAATTGGCAAAAGGTTTAAAAGGTAATGTCCTCATTTAGCATAAAAGTTTCAACTTTCTTTACGGCAATGTGAAAAGAGGCCTTTAATGCACCTACACTAGTGCCTGTAATGGCTGCAATTTCCTCATATTTAAGGTCATCGAAGTATTTCATGTTGAAAATAAGCCGTTGTTTTTCAGGGAGCGTGAGCAATGCCCTTTGTAGTTTCATCTGGATCTTGTCCCCATCAAAATAGGAGGAGGCGACAAGCGTTTCTTCCAGTTCACCGGAAACCTCGTCCAGCGGAGTATTGTTGCGCTGTTTCTGTTTATTCAGAAAAGTGATGGATTCGTTGGTGGCGATGCGGTAGATCCAGGTATAGAGCTGGGAGTCGCTGCGGAAGTTTTCGAGGTTCTTCCAAACCTTGATGAATACATCCTGTACCAGGTCATCTGTATCGTCGTGATCGATGACCAGCCGGCGAATGTGCCAGTAGATCTTTTGCTGGTATTTGTTTAAAAGCAGGTTAAAGGCTTCATCCCGAGTTTTTATATTTGAGAATTTCTCTAAAATCTCTGAGTCTTCAACCTGCTTCATAAATGATGTGATCGGGCGTTTTAAATATTATTTTTTAGCCCTTTTTATGACTTTTTGTACGGCTTCTACAATATTTACGCTGTCTAATCCGTATTTGGTCATCAGCTGATCAGGAGTTCCGCTTTCGCCAAAACTGTCATTTACAGCAACAAACTCCTGCGGGGCAGGCAGTTCAGTTGAAAGCAATCTTGCAACGCTTTCGCCCAGTCCGCCATATTTGTTGTGCTCTTCGCAGGTCACTACACAGCCGGTTTTCTTTATTGATTTTAAAATCGCCGCTTCATCCAGAGGTTTAATGGTGTGGATGTTGATGATCTCGGCATCGATACCCAATTCAGCAAGCTTTTCACCTGCTTCAATTGCTTTCCAAACCATGTGTCCGGTAGCTATGATGGTTACATCTGTACCTTCATTGACCATCCAGGCTTTACCAATCTCAAATTTCTGATCAGGATCTGTAAACACAGGGATCACCGGACGGCCAAAGCGCAGGTAGACCGGACCGTGATACTCAGCGATGGCTATAGTTGCTGCTTTGGTCTGGTTATAATCACACGTATTGATCACAGTCATACCCGGAAGCATTTTCATCAAACCTATATCTTCAAGAATCTGGTGCGTAGCGCCGTCTTCTCCCAAGGTTAATCCTGCGTGAGAAGCACAGATTTTAACGTTTTTATCTGAATAGGCGACCGACTGGCGGATCTGATCATAAACCCTTCCTGTAGAGAAGTTGGCAAATGTTCCTGTGAAAGGGATTTTTCCGCCAATGGTCAGTCCGGCTGCAATACCGATCATGTTTGCTTCGGCAATACCGATCTGGAAAAAGCGCTCAGGAAATTCCTTGATGAATGCATCCATTTTAAGAGAACCCACCAGGTCGGCACAAAGTGCCACTACCTCAGGATTTTTCCGTCCGGCTTCCAATAGTCCGGCTCCAAAACCAGAGCGTGTATCTTTTTTTTCAGTGTATGTATATTTTTTCACGAGTTTTCTATTTTTAATTAATGGTGTTCAAGCTTGCTTACGCAGGTTTTCATAACCTTTATTTGCTAATAATCTTTGTAGGTAGAGGTTAATTGAGCCAAAGCTGTTGCCAATTGTTCATCATTTGGCGCAACGCCGTGCCATTTGTGTGATCCCATCATGAAATCAACACCATAGCCCATTTGGGTGCTCATTAAGTTAAGGATTGGCTTGCCTTTACCCGTTAGTGATTTTGCGTAGTGAAGTGCTTTGACAATGCCATCCATATCATTGCCATCAGAGTTGATCACGTGCCACCCGAAAGCTTCAAATTTAGCCTGCAGATTTTCCAATGAAAGCACTTTTTCCGTTGGCCCGTCAATTTGCTGTCCGTTGTAATCGACAGTAGAGATCAGGTTATCCACTTTATTGAAAGGCGCATACATGATAGCTTCCCAGTTTTGTCCTTCCTGCAGTTCACCATCACCATGTAAAGAATATACAATAGAATGATCTTTATTTAATTTTTTTGCCTGTGCAGCACCAATAGCTACAGACATCCCCTGTCCAAGAGAACCCGAAGCGATCCTGATGCCGGGAAGTCCTTCATGAGTGGTCGGATGGCCTTGCAATCTTGAATTTAATTTCCTGAAAGTAACAAGTTCGCTTACATCAAAATAGCCTGATCTGGCTAATACACTATAAAAAACAGGCGAAATGTGTCCATTTGAAAGGAAGAAAAGGTCCTCCCCTTTTCCGTCCATTTTGAAGTCAGTGTTGTGGTTCATCACTTCAAAATAAAGTGCGGTAAAGAAGTCAGCACAGCCCAGGGATCCTCCCGGGTGGCCTGACTGGCAGGCATGTACCATTCTAACAATATCCCTTCTTACCTGAGCAGCGATATCTTCTAATTCATTAATTGTATGTTTCATTAATTGGGGTTGTTTATTATGACAAACTTATATAAAACTGGTTGGATATGCAATTTACAACTAGTTACTTATCCAATATGACTCTATTTTCACCAATTATGATGGTATTCTACCAAACAGCAGAACGCCAATCCTGGCTGTTCTGCTGTGATAACCTAAATTATGATTAAAAATCCTGGAATTTTCTTTTTAGTCTTTGCCGGCTGCTAATGGTGCCGCATAGTTGTCAAATTGTCTGATCTCAAATCCCGATTTTTTAAGACCCGGCAAAAACTGGTCGGTTTTGCCTACGATAACGACTCTTGCGTTATCATATCCAAAGTATTTTTTGCTGACACGCAGGATATCATCTGCGCTGACCGCATTTAGTTTCTGAAGATATGTTCGGTAAAAATCTTTCGGAAGGTTATTGATCAGGATACTGCTCGCAAAACCCGCACCACGGGCAGGGTTTTCCAGACCCAGCGCAAAAGAACCATTGTATAAGTTCTTTGCATCCTGGAGCACCTCCGGACTAACTTTTTCTGTACGCATCACATTGATCTCTTTTAGAAATTCAACCACAGCACTATCCACTTTTTCATTCCTTACTGAGGCCGAAGCGCTGAAAGTCGACTGCAGTCTTCCTGAGCCTGTTTTAGAATAGGCACCATAAGTAAAGCCGTGCTTTTCCCGCAGGTTTCTAAAAAGTTTGGCATCAGCACCGCCGCCCAGAATTTGATTGGCGAGCAATACCGCATGATAATCGGGGCTGCCCATTGGTAAATCTATGAGATTGGTTACCGTGATCTCCGACTGAACCGCACCCGGTAAATTCACAACATCTACTTCGGTTTTAGCAGGATTACTGACTTTAGCCAAAACAGGGAATGTAAGAACAGGACCTTTCCAGTCACCAAATGCTTTAATGGCCAGAGCCTTTGCTGCTTCCGGTTTAATATCCCCGACAAAGGTCATGTAACCCCTTGAAGGGGTCACATACTTTTTATATGCAGCTTTCACATCGTCCAGGCTAATGGAATTGATGCTTTGCTCGGTTTCAAACTCTCCGTAGGGATGATTCCGCCCAAAAGAAAGCGCATTGACCACACGCCCTGAAATGGCCGCTGCACTTCGCTCATTAGACTTTAAACTGGTAATACTTTGCGATTTTAACTTGTCAAATGATGCCTGCGGAAAAGAAGGGTTTCGCAGGGCGTCAGCCATTAATAAAAAGGCATCGCTAAAATAACGGGTCAGGGCAGAAGCCTGTCCTCCGCCCGCTGAAACGCCTACTTCTGCACCCATCTGATCAACAGCCTCATCAAACTGGGCTTTAGTTTTTGTGGTCGTGCCCTCATTGAGCATGCCGCCCAGCAATCCGATAACACCGGCTTTTGCACCTTCAGTGATCGGACCTGCATCAATACTGTAACTTGCGGAAACTTTTGGTAACTTATGATTTTCCACAACCAGAACGGTAATGCCATTGGGTAATTTATAGATCACAGGATCGGCGAATGTAATGGTCGGTGCAGGGCCTGGTTTTGGTTTCTGGCTCCTGTCTAACTTCTGTGCGGATACTGCCTGAATAAACAGGGCAGCTATGGCTAATGTAAATATCTTCTTCATGTTTATTTCTTTGGCAGGTAATAAAGTACTACACGCTGATCTTTGTTGAGGTATTTTTTGGCTATGTCCCTGATCTCTTCGCGGGTGATCGATTTGATTTGTGCGAGCTGTTCGTTCAGGTCATTCGTATTCTTGTTGTGAAATGTATAGCCATTGGAAAGATTTTCAGCCACGCCGATCATCTTTGTATTGGCACTTACATACCCGTTCTCAAACTGGTTTTGCAGCTTTTTAAATTCTGATTCACTGATCAGATCAGTCTGCAGGCGAACAACCTCGGCATCGATGTCAATCAGAAGGTCGTTTAGAGGCGTGTTGTTGTTGGGCAGTGCCAATGTAATATAAGCACCGTAGTCTTCCAGGGTATAATTGAAAGCAGCAACCTGTAAAGCGGTCTTTTTCTCGTCCACCATTTTCGTGCTCAATCTTGAACTTCCGCCGCCGGACAAAATGGTACTGACCATTTCCAGCACTTTATTGTCGCGGCTTTTCATGCCCGGAACACGGTAGGCCGCAAATATTGCCGGAATTTGGATATTTGCATCATAGACTGTGTCCACAATTTGTTTGGCAATCGGTTTTAACTCGAAAGTTCCCTTAACTACCGGGATGCCTTT
>NZ_DATHGC010000301.1:0-32919 GCF_035317785.1 Pedobacter sp.
CTGGAAAAACTTGCGGATGCAGATGCGTTCCGCTCAATGGGCCTCGACCGCAGGCAGGCCCTATGGGAAGTTTCTGCTTTGGCCGACACACCGGTTGTGCTCTTTGAAGGCCAGCCATCGGAAAGTGTTACAGAAGCACAGGTCGCTTTGCCATTTATGTCTGCAGGCGAACAGGTATTACAGGATTATGCTGCTACATCCCTTTCTTTAAAAGCACATCCGGTCAGTTTTGTGCGTGAAAAACTGAAGCTGCTGCATGTGCTTACCGCAAATGAACTGAAAGAAAAAAAGGACGGCGATCTTGTTAAGGTCGCTGGCTTGGTATTGGTCCGGCAAAGACCCGGGACCGCAAGTGGCATCTGCTTCATGACCATAGAGGACGAAACGGGTAACGCAAACCTGGTGGTCTTTCAAAAGCTTTTTGACCAGTTCCGCAAAACAATCCTGCAATCCAAACTCATTATGGTAGAAGGCCGGCTGCAAAAAGAAGGAGAAGTCATTCACGTTATTTTAATGAGGTGCCATAATTACAACAAATTATTAGGCAATCTCACTGCCGTTCAGGATGAAGAACAGGAGAACGTTTTTCATAAAGGGCGGAATTTTAAGTAAATACTGATTAAATTGCCACCAATTCAGACATGAATATTCTCAACAATGAATATAGAGACACACCAGGCAGGAGATATAAAAATAGCAGAAGTCATATCAGAAGAGATACTGGTCAGCAACCCGGAAGAAGGACTGCAGCTGATGGCGGACCTCTACTACCAGGAATTTGACAAGATCATTCTCTATGAAAGAAACATCAGCGCGGATTTCTTTGATCTTAAAACCGGCCTGGCAGGAGAAATCCTGCAGAAATTCTCCAACTACAGGGTGCAACTGGTGATTGTCGGTAACTTCAGTAAATACGGCGGCAAAAGCATCAAAGACTTTATTCTTGAAAGCAACAATGGCCGCCAGGTCAACTTCCTTCCTGATTTAAACACCGCCATAGAAAAGCTGTCAAAATAGCCCATAAAGTGGATAACTCAGGATAAGTTGATAAGTATTGTAAACTTCTGAAGATCAAATCAGTTAACTATATAAACGTTTAATTGTATAATTAAATTGATGAGATATGAAAAAGTGTATTTATGTTGTAGAAGACAATGCAGCAATCAGAGATGTCATCGAATTTATGCTTATAGAAGATGAATATGACGTAGTGGTATCTTCAACTGTCAATGATTTCTGGAGGCAAATGCAACTGCGTAATCCCGATATGATCGTATTGGACATTAAACTGCCTGATGGTAACGGACTGGAAGTCTGCAAAAAACTTAAAGGCAGTGTTAAAACTTATAATATTCCGGTGATGATGATGTCTGCAAATAATTATCTGAGCAAAGTGAAGTCAGGGTGCATAGCAGAGGAGTTTATCAATAAGCCGTTTGATCTGAATGATTTTGCCAACCGGATTGAGCATTATGTAGCAAGTTAACGTCAGAAACCTCTACCCACACACTATCACTCACGGTCAACCTGTCATCTGCGACAAAGACAACTGTTTCTGTATTGTTACCCTATTGATACTTTTATCTTGCAATGCCAAAGAGAAAGCGCCGGCAACATCCCGAAAGGCTTGCTTAATCCATTGGACCATCCAACCACCTTGCAACCATCTTGGAAGGATTATGAGAAGATTATAGGGACATAGTACCAAAAAGGTACCAGATAGAATGCAAAGGTCTCCAAATAAAAAGCGATAATTGTGGTGGTTTGATAGCCAAACCTCTAGCCTGTTCGCTAGTTAAGATGTCCGTTTAAAAAGGTCTTTTTTCTTTTTAAAGTAAGGAGATTCTGCATAGAAAGCCGCACGTACAGCTCCTCTGCTTCGGTCAGTTCCCCGTGCCAGGTAGCGGCCTTAATGAAAGCTGACCTGACCGCAGGGTCGGGTGGTTGTGTAACAGGTATTGCTGCCATTGCTATTGGATTAATGTTAAAGTTTAAAGTTAAATAAAGTTAATTATTCTTCGCCGGGAGATAAGCGACTATATATTTAGAACATGAAAACGCTGCAACTCACTACCTGCCTTACTTTTATGCTAATCAGTTCGGTATTTTATTGTAAAGGCTACACATTGGCCGACTCCGTTACGGTAACCGTCAAAGTTAGTGATGAGGTGCTGCTGAGCAAGCACCCGCAACTGAATTTACAGCGTTTGGGGGAAGAGGAACGGATCAAGATCGATCCGGTATCCGTTAAAAATGGGGTCGTCCGTTTTACATTCATAAATGAAAACTTTTTTGAATGTATTTTAAATTTCAAGAGTGATCAGTCGAGATACATGTTGTTTTTTCTTTCCCCGGAGTGCAAAGAACTGAAACTCGAATGGGATTGTCCGGCAGGTGCCTCCCCACTTGGAATAGTGACTAAATCTACCGGATCCAGGGCCGATTCCGATTTCAGGCGATACCGGGACAGTATCCAGTATGTAAACGATGTCGTTGGTGAAACACTGACAAAGAAATATCCTGATTATCAAACCAATTATCAGCGAGCCGATATTGTGAACGAACGCAATCTGCTCTTTGATCAGGGCAAGTATGTTATGACGGCAAGAGCAATTAAGAATGACGGCTATTATACCCCCATTCTGTATTGGAATCTGAAGCAGGATTTTGATTCCTGGAATGTTGATCAGCTAAGAGCACTCATTTCGCTGCCAGACCCGAGGGAAGGTTTGTATTATAAAAGACAAGTAGAGGAAGACCTTGTAAAAAGAGAAGCCGCCTTAAAGGGTGAAGGCAGCCGGAAGGCCTTGTTCAACAACCCTGAACTTGCTGACGTGGTTAAGAGGTCCACAAAAAAATTCGTCTACTTAACGCTTTGGGCTTCCTGGTGCGCACCGTGCAGAAAACACAACAAAGAACTGTTAAAAAGGGATTTTAAGGATGCCGAAGTAATCGCCATTTCTTTTGATGAGCATATCTCAGATCTGAATAAAGCAGTTGCCGCAGATGGGATTGGAAAATGGAAACAAGTACAATTAACGGCCGGGTTTGACTCAGAGATAGCCAAAGTATTCAATATCAGTGGCCTGCCGGGAAACATTGTCCTGAATGAAAAGAGAGAAATTATTGGCATAAATATGTCTGATGAGCAGTTTCAACTGCTATTTTGAGTATTCGCCAGCTTAGGCCATAAGATTTATAGAAACGTATGGAAACTCCGGACCTTTTGCATCCTAAAGAAAAGATAAAACCAGGTTTATGAAAAAGATTTTTACTGCTGTTGCTGTTCTACTTTTCTTTAGCTTTTGTGTTAAAGGCCAAACCCTTAGATTAAAACGCGATACAACGCTTCAAATCAGCACTCCAATCCTGAAAGCATATCGCTTTGTGAAAACACCCGTTTACAGCGCCTTGAGGCCTGAGCCCGTACGGATGCCAAACGGGTATGTCAAGGCGGCTGATCAGTCAGTGCCGATGCCTACCCACAAAATTGAATTCATTTTCGGCGGAATAAAGAAATAATTCTTTTTTTGATGTAGTGACCCTTCCATAGCCAAAAGCCGGAAATAACGATAATTGGCATGAACACAAATCTCATTGTGGGGGTTGCCTTTTGGGTTTCCGTCGCAGGCCCATATATGAACCACAGAATTGGAATACTTAAGATGATGTGGATCCATCTGATCACTTTTCTCTCAGTTGATGCTTTCATGGTATGAAACTATGCACAATCCCAATCCTAATTTTGCAGAGTAGACGAAGTCGTAAATTGTGCAGACAAGAAGCGGAAATCCTGAGTTACCGCAGCGCTTAAAAAAAATAATCACTTTTCTTTAGTAAAAATCTGCTGTGCCCTGCACTTGTTGGTATAAACTCAAGAATTGAAGATGAATTGATCATCCATGCAGTTATCCCTGAAATCTGTTTGCCTGAACGAAAATAAGAAAAATAAATGCGGATTACCGGTTTTTTTGATCATAGCATAGTCCATTAAATTCGGGGAATTGGACATTGCGGCCTTAAAATAATCAGAATAGCTTTAGGATAATTATTAAATTGGCCATTGTACGCATTGAACATAGCAATTGCCCTGATATATCACCTGAAATGAACCTGAAAAATAGTAAACTTCTGGCAGGAGCACTGCTCCTGACTTGTCTCGGAATGACTTCCCTAAAAGGGTATACTCAGAACGCACAAGCCGCCAAAACTTCCTTATATGAGCTGCAGCAGCAATTTGTAGACCTTGGTTTTGGCATGTTCATTCACTTTAACATACCTACTTACATGGAGGATGACTGGGCTGATCCGGATGCTTCTCCGGAGATTTTCAACCCTAAAAAGCTAAATACAGATCAGTGGGCAAAAGCCGCCAAATCAGCAAACATGACTTACGGCTGCCTGACCACAAAGCACCATAGCGGCTTTGCGATCTGGAATACCAGGACTACCCCGTACAATGTAATGAACAGCCAGCTGAAAAGGGATGTGGTTAAAGAATTTGCCAATTCATTTCGCAAACAGGGCTTAAAAGTAATGCTGTATTTTTCTATCCTGGATACCCACCATAAATTGCGTCCGGGACAGATCACTCCGGCTCATATCAAAATGGTGAAGGACCAGCTGACAGAACTGCTGACCAATTATGGAGAAGTTTCTGCCCTGATCATCGACGGATGGGACGCGCCATGGTCGAGGATTTCCTATGATGACATTCCCTTTGAAGAAGTTTATAAGCTTGTGAAATCCATCCAGCCCAATTGCCTGGTGATTGATCTCAATGCGGCGAAATACCCTGCTGAGGTGTTGTTCTATACCGATATCAAATCATACGAGCAAGGTGCGGGCCAGCACATTTCTAAAGAAACCAACAAATTGCCTGCCTTGTCCTGCCTGCCGATCAATCAGAACTGGTTCTGGAAAACGTCTTTCCCAACCACACCTGTAAAGAAGGCTGCCGACCTGGTCAATACCAATATTGTTCCGATGAACAAAGCCTTCTGCAATTTCATATTGAACGTGGCGCCAAACCGCGACGGGCTGATCGACGACAATGTGATTGCCGAATTGAAAGAGATTGGTAACTTGTATAAGAAACCCCAAAGCTTCCCTAAACTTCCTGCGGCGGATGCACCGGTCATTTCGTCCAATCTCGCTAAAAAGAAACCGGCCAATGCCAGCTGGAGCAGTGACTATGCACTGATGGATTTTGCTACTGACGATAGTTTTCGCTCGGCCTGGAATTCTAACCCGGCAATTAAAGCACCATGGTTTGAAGTGGAGCTGACCAAAGAAATGCCTTTTAATATGGTGGTGATCACCGAGCCCACAGCCAATACCTCGGCCTATACGCTTGAATATTTTGCGGACAACAAATGGCATTTACTGGCTGAGGGTGATCAGGCTCAAAGGATCAAGGTCCACCGCTTTGACAAGGTATACGGAGAAAAAGTCCGTATTAAATTCAAGACATTTAAAGAATCACCATCTATTGCAGAATTTGGAGTGTACTGCGAAAGGCGCTAACTTAGCTCCATGTCATCACACCATATCGTAAGAGAAAAACAAGAGCCTGCCCTGTACATTCATCACCTGGGAACGTTTGACGAGGAATATCTTGGACAGCTGCTGGAGTGGAGCCCGACCCTGGTCGTCAATGCTCCGGGTTATGAAAAGGCGATCAGTCTTGGCCTCAAAATAGATGTGGTGGTGAATGCGGGAACAGAAGAATTTTTTCAGGAAAACACTAAGATCATTAAGGCCGGTACGGAAGAACTTGATGTGGTACTGGATTACCTCATTGCTGAAAAATATCCCGCAGTGAATGTAATTGACGCAAAAAGCGATTTAAGAGAACTGGGCAGTTATATAGACCGGATCAGTATTGTGGTATTCACTCCTGAAGAAAAAGCGTACGCTGTGAAATCAGGCTTTAAGGTCTGGAAACCGAAGGGCAGTATTTTCAAAATAGAAGTGCTTGCATATTTTGAAACCACCAACCTGCGGCAGACCGAAAACGAAGATTTTGAAGTGATCGCTGACGGGTTCGTTGAATTCACCTTTAACGTTCCTTATTTATTTATAAGTGAAGTGTTATGATCGTTTTAAGAAGAGCTAAAGAACAGGACATTGAAAGCATTCAGGACTTGGCCAACAGAACCTGGTACGTGACTTACGGAGACTACCTCTCGGTAGAGCAGATTGACTATATGCTGGATAAAATGTACAACAAAGGCGAACTGCTCTCGCAGTTTAAAGAGGGGTATATCTTTCTGATGGCGGAAGAAGATGGCATTGACCTCGGCTTTGCCGGCTTCTCTGTTCTTGATTCAGCGACAGGGACCTATAAGCTGCATAAACTTTATGTGCTTCCTGAAACACATGGCAGAGGTGTGGGCAAACTGCTGATGAATGAAGTGGTGAACCTGGTAAAACGCGCCGATGGCGCTTTCCTGCAGCTCAGTGTCAACAGGAACAATAAAGCTGCGAAATTCTATAAAAAAGCAGGTTTTATCGTAAAAGAAACCATTGACATTGATATCGGCAATGGTTTCCTGATGAACGATTATATTATGGAAAAGGCACTGTAAATCCTTAGTTTTTCAGTTTAGGGATCCTGGTCGGAGTGTCTGTCCCTTTTATAATGCTGATCGCGCTTTGTGCAATTCCTTTTATTGTAGCCAGAATATTTTCTGTATCCAGGCTGGAATACTCGTCTTTTACTGTATGGTAAAGCTTATCGGTATCAATCTGATCGGTACTGATGGTATGTGCAGGTACACCGAGCGCAGCGAGTGTGGCGTTGTCGCTCCTGTAAAAAAGCTTCTGCTTAGGATAAGGGTCCGGATGAAAAGTAAACTCGCCGCCTTCCAGGTTCTTCTGCAGTATCTTGCCAAAATCTGATCTTTCATATCCGGTGATGAAGGCTGTATTCTTGCCAAACTTGCTTTCCTTGCCAATCATTTCGATGTTGAACATGGCAGAAACATCATCCGGGTTTAGTTTTTCAGAAAAATATTTTGCGCCAAAACCACCGATCTCCTCCGCTGTAAAAGCCACAAAGATCAGGGTACGCTCATTATTATTGAGTTCCTTGTAATATTTAGCCAGCGCGATCATTGCGGTCGTTCCCGAAGCATCGTCATCCGCACCGTTGGCTATGGTGTCCTGGCCATCACCTTTGATAATCCCAAGGTGGTCATAATGACCGGAAAAAACCACGATCTCTTTGGCTTTTGATTTCCCGGGGATCATCCCGGCTACGTTAAACAAGGGCTTGCCGTCTTTTTCAAAGGATTGTCTGAACCCAGTCTGGCCGTCGAGCGGCTGCAGCCCTATCGCCTTAAATTCCTGTTCTATAAAACTTGCAGCTTTGTCTATTCCCGGACTAAAAGTTGCCCGGCCCTCCATTTCATCGCTGCTCAATGTTTTGATCAGGCGGTCTACATATTCCCTGGTAATGATCTTATTGATGTCCTGCGCAGCAGCCTGTTGTGCCAGGAACAGCACAAACAAAAAGTAAATGGTTTTTTTCATCAGTTAGTTTAGTTAGAAGTTAGTCTTTGTTTTCGTCTGGTCACTTCTGTAGTGACCCGGGTGTCATGTACGTCATCCGTTACGGTGACTTCATAATCTTTATCCTTATCAGATTCATGAACCTGAGCGGTTTCTATGTTTTGTACGGAGTGGTCATAAGGCCCCCTGCTGCTCATCAGTTTCACAAAAACAGGCAGGCACTCAAAGAAGACGAACAAAAGCCCGATGAAAGTGATGGCTAAGGAAGTATTCAAGTCCTTTTTCCCATTGGGGCTAAAACTGAGCTGACCCAATGCCCAGTTCCTGTCGGCAAAACCCGCAATGCTGGTCAGGCTGTCCAGCTGTTTGCCGGTATATAATCTTTCTGAAAGCAGGCCGTCAAACTGCTTGCGTTCGTCTACGAAGTTTTCCAGTTTTCTGACTTCGGATGAGAGCGTGTCCAGATCCTGTTCCCGCTGCTTCAGCTCCTCTTCCTTTCTTTTGGCATAAGGACCATAGCCCATGATTCCAGAGGTTTCAGTGGTCTTATTCCCAAAGATCTCATAATTGAGTTTCTGGCGGTCGGTTTTAATAGCGCTCTGCATCGAGTCCCTTTGTGCCTTTACCTCCTTCAACTTGCCCATTTCAATTTTGTACTTATTGCCAAAAGCCATGTTCAGGGTGTCTATTTTGGAGCGCTGGTTGTTGAGGTAACTTACTTTGAGGCGTTCCTTGATCTCTTTATCAAATATTTTGAGCTCCAGCGGACGGGAGATCACCAGGCCGATCATAATGGCCAGTAAAATACGGGGCGTAGCCTGTAAGATCTGTTTATTGGTCGATGCGCTTTTATTGATGCTGGATACAATATAACGGTCCATATTTAAAATGGCCAGGCCCCAGATGATGCCAAAAAAGAGCGCGAACAATACTGCGGCGGTATCTCCCTTGAAGACAAAATACATCGCATAGCCTCCGGACAAGGCAGCAAATAATCCCGTAAAAAAAATGGTTGCCCCAATACCGAAATACTTATTGTGCTCCGTTGGATATTTTTCCAGCGTAGGGACATGCACCCCCGAGCAGAACCAGAAGAAACGGGATATCTTATTCATAATAACCAAAGATAATAAAGACTTATTATTAAACGCCCAAGGTACCCAGTTGTTACAAAATACCTATCAATCAGTTATTCAAATGTTTGTAATATTTTTTTATATTTATAGGGATGCTTGCCTAGATTTATCTAAGTTTGAATAAAAGATCAAAGAACATGATTAAGGAAATAACTGTTGAAGAGCTCAAGGAGAAAATAGACAATAACGAAGATTTTCAATTGATTGACGTTAGAGAGCCCTTTGAATATGAAGTGTCAAACCTGAACGGAGAGAACATTCCACTGGGTGGAATACTGATAGAGGCTGACAGGATTGCTACCGATAAGCCGGTAATTATGCAATGCAGAAGCGGAAAAAGGAGTGCAGCAGCAGTAATGCAGCTGGAGGCGCAGCTTGGCCTGACCAATCTTTACAATTTACAGGGTGGCATTTTAGCCTGGCAGGAGGCTTTTGATCCTGAAATGCCTGTGTACTAACACCATGGTAAAGAAAATAGCATTAAACGTTTTTTATAACCTGGCGATTATTATCTCCATTATAGGAATGATCTGGTGCTTTAACAATCAAAAATACCTCATCATTCCCTTGTTTTTGGCTACAGCGGCATTCTTTATCTATCTCAAAGTGCAGCTGATCCGGGAAATGAGAAATACACTTAAGAAGTAAAAAGACCTTCAGAGATATCCGTCAATCCTAAGCCGGGCAACCGGTTTAGGACATAGCGGCCCTCTGTCATTTCAGGGTTTTTAAAAGGATTGTTCTTCGTCAGCCACGGCCCATCCAGATCAGCCCAGTCGCATAAAGGCGCCAGTGCTATACCGGCCTGGGTGGCGCAGGAAGTTTCACTCATACAGCCGATCAGCACTTTCATGCCAAAAGACTTCGCTTTTAAGATCATTTGATGCGCCTCATACATACCGCAGCTTTTCATCAGCTTTACATTGATGCCATGGTAGGCCCCTTTTAAAGGACCCATATCTGCCAGTCTTTGAACGGCCTCATCTGCAAGTAAGGGGATCGGGCTGCGCCCGGTAAGCCACGCATTGCCATCAAGATCAGTCTTGTCCATGGGCTGTTCTATTAAAAGTGCGCCCTGATCATGAAGCCAGTAAATGATGTCAATGGCCTTTGCCTTATCTGTCCAGCCCTGGTTGGCATCGATATACAATGGCATGTCGCTGACTTCCCTGATGGTATTGATCAGTTCCTTGTCATTGTCCCTGCCCAGCTTTATTTTTAAAACTTTAAAGCCCAGCTGTACTGCATCCGCCACTTTTTCCCGGATTACCTCAGCACTGTCTATTCCAATGGTATAGGAAGTAAGCGGCATCTTTGCAGGATCTGCTCCGTAAATTTCGTAGCAGGGCTTGCCCAGCAGTTTTCCATTGATGTCATTTAATGCAATGTCTATCGCCGCTTTGATGGCCGGATGGCCGGATGCTATACTGTCCAGATACGCAATCACCTCCTGGAAATTGAAGGGATATGTAAACCTGTTCCAATCGACCTTTTTTAGAAAGGCTTCCGCAGTTTCCACGCTTTCACCCATGTATGGCACCATCGACGCTTCACCGTAACCATCAACACCCTGACAGCTGAGTTTCAGCAGCATAATAGGCGTGCCGGTTCTGGAAAACCGGGCTATAGCAAATGGATGTTTCAGTTCAAGGTGATAGGGTTGATAAGAAGCCTGCATAGTAGGTGTTTGGTAATAACAAAGTTAAAAAAAGGAATGCTCCGGCTAATGTAAAAATAATATGCCTAATATTGTCCCAAGTATGATCAGCACCATTTATCAGCCCTTTAAGAATTTTGATTTCAAGCATAAAAACTGTTTTTTAAGCGGGGATACCTTTACCGCTCCCGTAGTTGAAACCCCGGTCCTGCCGGAATGGCTGTTAAAAATCGCTGGCTTTAGCGGCGAAGAACGGATCAAGCTGCTGGATGAAAGTATCCGTACGTACAACAGCCTGACCATACCCTGCAATACAGAAGTGCTGGAGCACTTTATTCAGCCGCTTGAGGACAGGATCAGTGCCGCTTTTTCAGCAGGCTATGCCAGTGTTTCCAGGCTGGATGAAGCAGACGTCTTCAACTGGATCGGCAAGTTCATGTACGGGCTGATCTATGTGGAAATGAATGCCGCGGTCAAACAGCAGCAGCTGAGTGCAGACGGGGTAAACATGTCACAGGGGCTGATGCACAAATTCGGCAACCTGCACACCATGATCCAGAAGATGTATACGGATGTGGTCTTTGAGGATTTTACACCATGGTCTATCGTTGTTGTACCTCTGGAAGAGAAAGACACTCCCTTTAGCTTCAGGGATGAGATCAATACCATGACCTTTTCTTTAAAACTGAAAGATTTCGGGATCATTGCCGTTTTGCAGGACAATGGTACCAATAAAAAGTACCATCAGGAACTGCTGGACCAGATCAAAGGAAACAGGTTGTCTGCACAGCAGTTTGAAGAGCTTTGCGCGCGCTTTTATTATTCGGCCTATTTGTTCAACCGCCTGCCGGAATATACGATCATGCCGGTTGAAGGGTCAATTTATATAGAAGCCATGCCACTCAGGGGCACACTCAATAAAGCTATTTTTGATCCCTGGCAGCACAAGACCTATGCACAGGTATTGCAGGATTTCTGGAAACCCTGGGGACATACCTTGTTTGAAATCATTAAGGACCCGACAAATCCGATCAGTTACTTCAGTCCGCCAAGCTTACCGGCTACCAGTTAGCCGATCTTCATCTGGATCTGTTCTATGAAGTGAGGGATTACTCCTGGAACCAGCAGAACAGTAAGAATTAACCCAGCCAATGCTCCGAAAAAGTGGGCGTCATGGTTGATATGGTCTCTTCCCTGTCTCGAAGCATATACACAATAGACCAGGTATAAGGGGCCAAATACAATTGCCCAGATCGGAATAGGAATAGGGAAGATGATCATACTTGAAAACGGAACAAACAGGATATAACTAAACAGCACCGCACTGATTGCGCCTGAGGCACCCAGGCTGTTATACCAGATGTCATTTTTATGTTTGATGACTGAAGGAATATCACTTGCGATCAGGCTCACAAAATAAAGGATAGCAAAATTTACCGAACCTATGATTGCTTCCAGCTGAAAGGCAAAGAAGAAAAAGGTCATCATGTTAAAGATCAGGTGCATCCAGTCGGCATGAATGAGCCCGCTGGTAATTAACGTATACACCCGATGGCGCCGTGAAACATTATATGGATTCAGCATGAATTTTCCATGCAGGTCAGGATTGCTAAAGGCATAGATACTTGTGATGATCGTAAACAGAAATATTAGGGAGGCAACAGGTGTCTCATTGATGTAATTCATGTTATTTTAGCTTTAATGGGGTGTCTTTTACCAGTCTGGCAATAGGGTAGCGGGAATGGGTTTTTTCGTAATAATCCGAATTTTTATAGACAAAATCAAGCTGGGCCTCCGCATTTTTATTCAGTTCCGGGTTTTTGGCCTTTTCCTGCTCCAGCCTGGCCTTCAGTCCGGGATCTTTTTTAAGCAGTTCCGCGGCGGTATCTTCAAATACATAGGCAGAGAAATGCTCCTTCATGCTCAGTATCGAATCAAAGAAGTTCCAGTTGAAAAAGGAATCTGTGGCCTGAGGTTCCAGCGTTTCTATGAGGTATCGGTTCACCGGCTGATCTGCATAAACTATATAATCGCCTTTGTAAAACTGAAGCGTTCGCTTTACGGTATTGAGCTTTACGCCAGAATGCAAATAATGACCTTCAAAAGCCTTCGGCTGTGTTTTATAGTCAGCAATGTAATACAGCTCCACCCCGATCTCAGTATTCTCCTGCAAACGCCGCAGCTTTACCCTATTTAGTTTTAACAGATCGATGACCTTTTCCCAGGCCTGTGGGATAATATAGGCAATTGGCTTGTCTATCATCACTGATGGCTCAAAGTTGTTCCACTGTTTTATCGTTTTGGTGTAAGGCTCATTTCTGTCGTAGTACAGACGGTCGAGTCCGCTTACCCCGCTTGGTTTTTGCTTGGCGGTATAGCCTTTAAATTCAATCTCGTCTGCCAGTTTTTCATTCAGCTTCCATTCTACCGTAAACTTCTTTTGCAGGGCAGTCTGTTCTTCAGCCTTCCGCTTATTTTCCCCGATAATTTTCGCATCCCGTACTACAATGTCTATGTAATGCTGCAGCAATTTATAAGTAGCGTCGACCCGCTTGTCATAGGCTTTCAGCATGTGCGTTTCCGGCATAAAACCAATGGTGTTGTGCAGCGTAGTATACCCGGTAGAAAAACGGGGAGACTCCAAAAACCCAGTGATCCCGGCATCAGGGGTTTCTTCCACAGAATTTACATAAGGGATCATTTCATAACCGCTGTTTTTCATCCCTTCGTACAGCGAAGGGATCATGGTTTTGGTCATGTAGGCCGAAAGAAGAGGATTGAGCTTATCCTTTTGGGTTGGGATCAGTGTCATCACATACTGATAATCTGCACCATTGCTGGTATGCGTGTCTACAAAGATCTCCGGCTGCCAGGCGTTAAAAATCTCCTGGAAGGCACGGGAGTTCCTGGAGTCTGTCTTAATAAAGTCTCTGTTCAGGTCATAATTTCTGCTGTTGCCCCTGAAGCCATAAGTAACCGGCCCGTTCTGATTGGCTCTTGAGGTACCCGTTCTGTTAAAACTGCCATCGATATTGTAAACCGGAATGATACAGATCACAGTGTTTTGGGGCAGGCGATCGTTTTTTAGCAGGTCCCGGGCCAGCATCATACTGGCGTCGATACCTTCCGGTTCGCCGGGATGTATCCCATTATTAATCAGCAAAATGCGCCTGCCGCTTTTCCTGATCGCCACAGGATCAAAGACCTGATCTTTTGAGAGGACCAGCACATGCAATGGCTCACCAAAATCAGTGATTCCGCAGCTGATCAGTTTGGCCTGGGGATAACTCTGGTCCAGGTCTTTATAAAATTGAATGGCCTGAGGATAAGTAGCAGTTTCTTTTTTGCCGCTGATCTCATATGGCGTTAACTGTGCTGATGCATTCATAGCCAGGAAGAAAGATAAGATAAAAACTAAACAGCCGTTTTGGGAGCGCTTCAATGTCATCAGTACAGTGATTTTTTTGAAAGACCCAGCACGCCGAAATGGTACTTGATGCCAATGCTGTAGAAATTGTAGATATCGGGAAAGCCATCTTTGAAGGTTTCTGAAGAATTGTCATAACCATCGAGCCCTTCACCCATCGTAAGATTGCTTTGGAGATTTAAATTGAGGGCAAGTTTGTGGTTGCCGGACTGATTGGGGAAATAATAACTTATGCCCACATTTACCGGCACCATCAGTTCAAAAGAAGCGTCTCTGCCCGGGAAATCATTGCCGGTAAACTTATTGACTCTTGTGACCCTGGTAATGTTGTTGCGGACGATGCCGGCACCACTACCAATATAGAACCATTTTATGGCGTTTAAAAAATTACTTTGGTCATAGTCCACCAGTGCACCCAGGTATAATCTGCCGTTTATAGAAGCTGCTTTGTAAGCGTTGACAAACTGCCTTTCAGTAGGGTCATCAGCTGCAGGTCTTGCCTTGATTTTCCCATACTGGAGTTCTCCGCCGAAACTTAAAAAAGGTGTGAGGAAGTAGTCGAGGGTGCCATATGCAGATGGTGCAAAGTCGTTTCTTGCGACATCCGTAAAGGACTGCGTAAGGCCATAACCCGCACCGGCACTGAGCTTATTAAAGTTGGTTTGGGCAAATGCATTGAAACAAAGGAAGAGCGCCAGAAATGAAGTAAGTGCTGTTTTCAAAAGTATCTTCTTTAAGTAACTGGTCAAATCGTAATCTTATATATAACTTTGTTTTTTCAATTAGAGTATGCTAAAATATCAAAATAAAAACAAATCGCTTCAAGGCCGGTTTATTAAATACGTGCAGATCGATACCCAGTCCGATCCGCTTTCTGAAACCATACCCTCAACAGCAAAACAAAAAGACCTTGGAAAAGTTCTCGCCAATGAACTTTTAGCCATGGGGATCAGCGACGCGCATCTTGACGAATATGGCTATGTATATGGCACCATCCCTTCAAACAGCGACAAGAGCAACGTGCCCGTAATTTGTTTTTGCTCCCATATGGATACCTCACCAGACTGTTCCGGGAAAAATGTGAAACCAATCATACACCCCAATTACCAGGGACAGGACCTGGTATTGCCCGATGACAACACAATAATCCTTAAAATGAATGAGCATCCGGACCTGAAAGACCAGATCGGGAATGACATCATTACGGCCAGCGGTACCACATTGCTGGGAGCAGACAACAAAGCCGGTGTGGCAGAGATCATCGAGGCGGCATTATTCCTGACAGAGAATCCGCAAATCAAACACGGCACGATAAAGATCCTGTTCACTCCTGACGAAGAGATCGGGCGCGGTGTAGATAAAGCTGACCTGAAAAAACTGGGTGCCGACTTTGGATATACCATAGACGGAGAGACATTGGGTTCCATTGAAGATGAAACCTTTTCTGCCGATGGTGCAATATTGACCATCAACGGAGTGAGCACGCATCCGGGTTTTGCTAAAGGCAAAATGGAAAGCGCCATAAAAATTCTTTCAGATGTGATCAGTGCGCTGCCTGCAGACTGTCTTTCTCCTGAATCCACCGAGCTTAAAGAAGGTTTTATACATCCGGTTTCCATAAACGGCAGTGTGGAGCAGGCAGAGGCAAGGTTCATCATCAGGGCATTTGACGATGAAGAACTAAAATCATATGGCGAGCTGCTGGATGCGACCATTCAGAACATCATCGAGGATTTCCCCAGCTCAACTTACCAGCTCAGGATCAGCGAGCAGTACCGCAACATGAAGCAGGTGCTGGACCAATATCCGCAGGTGATCGCAAATGGTATTGAGGCCATTAAAAGAGCAGGGATCAGCCCCAAACAGCAGAGCATCAGAGGCGGAACTGACGGATCACGCCTGTCCTTTATGGGGCTGCCTTGTCCAAACATCTTTGCCGGAGAGCATGCGTTCCATGGCAAGCAGGAATGGGCTTCGGTAGAGGACATGGAAAAAGCAGTGGAAACGATCATCAATATTGCGATGATCTGGGAAGAACAGGCTTAAGGCCTTAAGGTGAGCCTGGCCAGGTACTGGTCATGCTCATCTTCAAAAATGACCTCTGCATTCCATCCGGTCTCCGTAGCGATACCTTTCAGCATTTTCTTGTCTACATATACCCATTTGAACCAGCTGCCTTTTATACTTTTGTATTCATACCGAAAACTCACCTCGCCGTAATATCCCTGCTCCGGAAAGGCAATTTCCTGGTACAGGTACATCAGGTCAGAACTGTCAAAAACGAGCTGTCCGCCGGGGTTCAGCAAGCCCTTTACCTCTTTCAGAAAAGCTTTCAATCCGGCCAGCGAGCCGGTAAGCCCAATACCATTCATCATGAACAGCAAGGTGTCGTATTTCCCGCCCTTGTATTTAAGGATATTTCCCTCGATTGCTTTTTTGAGCCCCCGTTGCTTCATAATGGTTACCGCAGCGGCAGATATGTCCATGCCGGTCACATCAAAGCCTCTTTTTTGGAGTACCAGCGCATGACTGCCCACACCGGCACCCACGTCCAGCACTTTTCCTTTGCATTGTTCCAGCGCTTCAAGTTCAAGTTCGGGCATTTCCGCTTCATTTCTGAAATAGATGTCGACGGGCATTTCCTCGGGTTCATCATAAGAATTATGTACCCATAAAATGTCTGCGGGAGGTCTTGTAAACTGATCTTTTAGGGCTTCGCCAAATACGTCCATTCCGCAAACTTACGGAAACCTTTATTTACAGTTCAAATTCCTGGTGATATTGCGGAATTGCAATGTGATCAAAACCCTGATCTTTCAGACGCCGTGCAAAATTCTGCTGCACGTCATATTCCCCGTGAACGAGAAACAGCTGCCTGACAAATCCGGGTTCCTGGCATTTCAGGAATTGCAGCAGATCCTCATAATCGCCGTGTGCGCTCATCGATTGAATGGAGCGCACGTCCGCTACCACATCATATTCTTGCCTGAACATCCACACTTTGTGCCTTCCTGCGATCAGCTGTCCGGCAAGTGATCCTGGAGAGGCATAGCCGACCATCAAAATCGTATTTTTCCGGTTGCCGATGTTATTTTTGATGTGATGCCTCACCCTGCCGCCCTCAGCCATTCCTGATGACGAAATGATCACGCACGGTCTGGGGTCATCATTTAAAGCCTTGGACTCCTCAACATTTTCAATGAATTTCAGCCCTTTAAAATTAAAGACATCATCATCAGTCTTCATGACCTGCTTTACACCATTATTATAGTACTCCGGATAATCCTTCAGCACTTCAGTAGCCAGCCTGGAGAGCGGACTGTCCACATAATAAAGGACATCAGGCAATTGTTTTTTAAGTTCCAGCGCATTCAGGGCAAATAAGAGTTCCTGTGTGCGGCCTACACTGAAGGCCGGTATAATGACCTTTCCCTTTTTTACCAGACAGGTTTGGGTGATGATCTCTTTTAAAGCATTTTCAATCGGCTCAAGGTCTTTGTGCAGGGAATCGCCATAAGTAGATTCCATAATGATGTAATCTGCCTGGTGATAATTCTGCGGGCTCTTCAGGATCATATCGCCATAGCGGCCCACATCTCCGCTAAAGCTGAGGCGGGTGTCTTTTCCGTTTTCAGTGACCTTTAAATGCACGGCGGCACTGCCAATGATGTGTCCGGCATCGGTAAAGAACAAGATGACATCCGGGGTGATTTCTACTTCTTTGAGGTAGTCGGCGATCTTAAACAGACTTAATGTTTTGACCACATCCTCCTCAGTATAAAGCGGCATTTCCTGGTCTTCTTTCAGTTTAATATGCCGGTTGGCGTACTCAGCATCCTGTTCATGGATCTTAGCGGAGTCCATCAATAAGATCCGCGCAAGATCCATCGTAGCCGGCGTACAGTATATAGGGCCTTTAAAGCCTTCGGCTACCAATCTGGGCAACAGGCCACAGTGGTCAATGTGTGCATGCGACAGCACTACAACAGACACCCCTTTGGGATCGAATCCAAATGATTCATTTAATCCATCTGTCACATCGCCCATTCCCTGGAACAAGCCGCAATCCAATAAAATTTGAGTACCGTTATTTAGCGTAAGGAGGTGCTTACTGCCAGTGACAGCGCGTGCTGCACCATGAAAAGCAATTTTCATTCAAATGTTAAGCAGTAACTTTGGCAAACGTATCTTTTACCCTATCGGTCACATCCGAAATTTTATCTTTGGAAGAATCGATCAGATCACAAAGCCAGTCTGTCATTTTATTTTTCATGTCGCCGCCTTTATCAGACGATAATATCAATGCTACTGCCGCGCCAAGAGCTGCTCCTGCCAATACACCTGCTATAATTTTAGTTTCTTTCTTCATGATCTTTTATTTTATGAAAGATAAACAAAAAACTTCCGGAATAGTTTTTAGGTGAACATGGTTGGCTGGGCAAAATTGTATATTTAACAATGCTGAAATCTCTGTCGTACATAAATGTTGTTTTGGCTCTGGTCTATTTTGTGACTTATCTGCTAAACAGTTATTCCTGGCCAATTTTCGCCATGTTGCTGGTGATTGTGTACAATGGACTGGTCATCAGAAATGTTGAGAAAGAAATTCGGTTTACAGCCGTTCATTATGTTTTGGGTGCGGTGTGCCTGTTATTTGCAGGTTTTTTGACGTTATGGGTAGTGAATATTGTCCGGTCGTCTGTTGCTTACAACTACTTTAATGATACATGGGTTTATATCCTGATTACTGTGCCATTCGCATTGAGTATTATTGTGCAATATGTGCTTGTGCTGTGCAGACACCGGAATTAACCTGTGTTTTGCCTGTGTTTTATGATAAATCAAAAATCAATCAAAATTCATACGGAGTTTATACATAGTTTAAACAAGCATTGATTGTATGAACTATGTATAAACTCCGTATAAGTTCTGTTTAAAAATTGTAAAAAAATAAAGCACGGATGAAACAGGATATAAGCGCAAAATGTATCATTATTCCAGACTTCCGTATAAATCCTTGTCAGTACTCCAAAATAACTTTGTGGTGTAATTAAATCAAAAAGAAGATCACAATGGCAAAGACAATTTTTATAACAGGCGCTTCGAGAGGATTTGGTAAAATCTGGGCTGAAGCCTTTTTAAAACGCGGCGATAAAGTAGTAGTTACCGCAAGGAATACAGATACACTGGCAGACCTGGTGAGTAAATACGGTGATGCGGTATTGCCCATACAGCTGGATGTAAACAACAGGGCCGACAGTTTTGCTGCGGTGAGCAAGGCAAAAGCGCATTTCGGCCAGATCGACGTACTGATCAATAATGCGGGCTACGGCTTATTTGGCACTATCGAAGAAACCAGCGAGCAGGAAGCCCGTGAACAGATCGAGACCAATGTGTTTGGCTTGCTCTGGTTAACCCAGGCTGTACTGCCGGTCATGAGGGCACAGGGTAGCGGGCACATTATACAGGTATCCAGCATTCTGGGTGTGGCCACACTTCCTGTGTTGGGGATTTATAATGCTTCAAAATTTGCAGTAGAGGGATTGAGTGAAACTTTGGCTTCTGAAGTAAAAGACTTTGGGATCAAAGTTTCGTTGATAGAACCAAATGGATTCTCTACTGAATGGGCAGGTGCCTCAGCTATTTACAGCGAACCGATAGCCGCATACGATCAGGTAAAAGCAGATTTTCAGGCGGGCCTGGTAGATGAGATCTTTGGTGTTCCGGAAGCAACTGCTGAGGCAGTTTTGAAACTGGTTGATGCTGAAAATCCGCCGCTGCGCTTGTTTCTTGGCAAGGTAGCTTTGCCCTGGGCGAAACAGGTATATGCCGATAGGCTGGCTACCTGGGAAGAATGGGCTGATGTTTCTGCCGCTGCTCATGGTAAGTAACCGCAATCCAGTTTGTAAACATTACGTAATGTAAACCAAAATATAAATCTGCACCACGATAATGGTGTAGATTTATATGATAATATTTTGTTATGCAACATTTCAAAAGTCTTGCCGAGCTTCACCGGGCCAACGGACTTCCGGCCCCGGAGAGTCCGATGCTTAGTCTTGTCCAATGCCGGAACTCCTGTACCTTAGGGGTCACGGAATTCACGACTGATTTCTATATGATCGGTTTTAAGAAGCTAAAATCCGGCACGTTTTTGTATGGCAGGACTAAATACGATCATGAAAATGGATCGATGTCTTTTGTGAAGCCCAGACAAGTCATTGAAATGAAAAACCTGGAGTTTGAAGAAGACGGTTTTCTGATCTATTTGCATGAAGATCTTTTAAACGGACATCCCCTGCACACCGAGATCAGAAAGTACGGGTACTTTGACTACGAAGCCAACGAAGCCCTGCATTTATCACCAAAAGAAGAACAGATCATTTGGGAACTGTACCATAAAATCGAGGCGGAATATTACAACAACCAGGATGAGTACAGCAAAGACATCATGATCGGCCATATCGACTCGATCTTAAAATATTCACAGCGCTTTTATAAAAGGCAATTCATTAACAGGACGGATCTGTCCGGTAAAATGGTTTCCAGGTTTAATGAGGTGCTTTCGGTTTACCTGGATAATGGCGGTTTGCAGACTAAAGGGTTGCCTACTGTTCATTTTATGGCAGATCAGCTCAATATTTCTTCACGTTATCTGAGTGACCTTTTGAAACAAGAGACGGGTAAAACCGCGATAGAGCTCATCCATATTTTCCTCATTTCTGAAGCAAAAAACCTGTTAAAAGGTTCAGACAATAATATTGCAGAAACGGCTTATACGCTGGGATTTGAAAACCTGCCTTATTTCTCCAGATTGTTCAAGAAAGAAGTAGGACTCAGCCCCAACCAGTTTAAGAAGCAGATATTCAATTGAAGCTGAAGCAGGATATCGATTCTTAATTGTTGATCATTGGAGGCAGGTTTTTGTCCTTATTGCGCAGATCAATACCGCCTTCGTATACAGATTTGAGATTGGTTAGGTAAAATGCCCAGCCATTTGAGCATCCCAGTCTGATGAATTGCCTGGACTGGTCGTCTGTCGGAATGTTGTGGTGTCTGAGCTCGACTATGGTATAACCGTTTGCAGCGGTCAGCTTCACGTCTACCAGGCATTCGCCCTCAAAAGTAAACTGCAAAAAGTCTTTTCCGTTTGCGGCCTTAACTACGCCCTTCATTGGATCAGCATAAAGAAACCAGAACCATTCGTAGGTGATGCTCCCTGTCGCATTGATGTACTTGCTGATGGCATCTTCCTGGTCGTTGAAGAATGTAGCCTTTTCTAAAAACCATTTTTCCAGTTCATTGGATTTGGTCCAGGCATTGTAAATGTCAGACAGCCGCGCTTTGATCGCTATTTTTTTAGTAAATGAGGTCCAGTCGAAATTTTCCATATGATAAAAATAAATCTACAAACAATAATCATGCAATCAGCTACAAATAACGTAGTTTGGTAATAATTTAATGAAGTTCAGTATGAAAAACCTAAGTACGGGTCAATTTTTCGGAGATACCACTAAAACCATTCACCTGGACGGAATTACACTGACTGATACAGAATACACGCATGATAAAGTGGATTGGCATTATCATGAAAATGCATATTTTACTTTTATTCTGCAGGGCTGTGTCATTGAAGGAAATAAAAAAGAAATTTATCATTGTCCGGCAGGGAGCTTGCTGTTTCACAACTGGCAGGACGCGCATTATAATATAAAACCCCCCGGCTTTACCCGCGGGTTTCAGATAGAGCTTCACCCCAGCTGGTTTAACTCCCTGCAGCTGGATTTTTCTTCAACGGAGGGGAGCAGGAATTTGCTAAACCCTGAATTAAAGATCCTGATGTATAAGATCTTTAAAGAAACCAAGTTTGAGGGCAGCAATCAGCAGTTGAATATAAACGCCTTGCTGGCAGACCTGTTTGGCAGAATTGCAGTAACAGAAGAAACGTTTAGCAGAAAAATTCCGGCCTGGGTTCGTCAGATCAGGGAGATTTTAAACGACTCTCCCTTAACAAACTGGACCTTGCGGGGATTGGCCCATACTTTAGCTATTCATCCTGTTCACCTCTCCAGGGGATTTTCCAAATATTTCAATTGTACACTTGGTGAATACATCCGGACAATTAAAATAGAGCGCTCAATGGGGATGCTGACTGAAGAAAAATATTCTCTGACAGAGATCGCACTGGCCTGCGGATTTGCAGATCAAAGCCACTTCATCCGTACGTTTAAAGAGCTAAACGACATCAGGCCGGCACTATATAGAAAACTCTTATTAAACAGACCATGTTAATCCTGTTCTATTTCAGAACTATATTTAAGCCTAGCTTTGACTAAAATTATTCATTGCATATGCGCGTCTGCCTTTTATTAATTATTACTGTGCTGCTTTACAAAGCACCCCTGTTCGGTCAGCAAAAAGATTTTGTAAAAAATGCTGGAATTACCTCCCCGGTGCATAAAGCCAACACGGGAAAAATCCTGTTTTCTTCAAAACCGGTATCTGTCCCTGACCTTAAAGGAGCAGAGTTTTTAGGTGCTTATGAGCTGACTAACAAAAGCGATCTTTTTATGACGTTCTTCATGGGCAATTCCATGACCAATTATTTGCACCATCTGGCCCCGGAAATAGATCATGATACATTGCTCAGGTATGGCAATTACCAGGCTTCGTTTTATGTAGATAATCAGTTGATCTATCAGACAAATCTACTGCCCGGGGCACCTCAGCCCTGGCTTCAGGATACAGTTACGGTGATGAGCAAGCCGCTGATCAGCGACAAAAGCAGCTGGTGGAGCCAGTCGATGTGGAATCGATTCATGATGAATGGCGGGGACAGTGTACTGACAGATGGCCAGCATTTGCTTAAAATGGAGCTGCGGCCATATATTAATATATCCGGACTGAAGACAGGGGATATCATTGCTTCCGGACAATTGAACATGCAGGTGCACAGGAAGGTTTATATCGACATCGCTAAAATTGATCTGAACCCAGTAAAACCCTATCCGGGTCTGCGGGTTTCAAAAGAACACTTTAATGTAAATAAGATCAAGGAATTGATTGGCAATGTAAATGAAGGGGTCTATAAACACATTACCAGTATTGTCGTCATTAAAAATGGGAAACTGCTCATTGAGGAATATTTTAATGGTTCGGCAAGGGATTCCCTCCACGATCCCCGTTCTGTTGGTAAATCCTTTGCTTCGACGATGATCGGGATTGCCATAGGAGATGGATACCTTAAAAATGAGGACCAGACATTGAAGGAGTTTTATGAGCTGAGACCACTGCATGATTATTCTGTTGAAAAGGAAAATGCATCAATCAAAGACCTGCTTACGATGAGTTCCGCTTTTGACGGAGATGACGATGACGGGAATTCGCCGGGTAATGAAGAAAATATGTACGTAACTCCGGATTGGGTGAAATTCACGCTAAGTCTGCCCACAATTGAAACGGCCAAAAGCAAATGGCATTATTTTACCGCAGGGGTGATTGTGCTGGGAGATATTTTAAACAAACAAGTTCCCGGCGGTCTTGAAAGCTATGCTGACAATAAACTTTTCAAACCTTTGTCCATTACCAATTATAAATGGGCGTATACTCCACAGCACGTACCCAATACTGCGGGAAGCATACAAATGAATGCACTGGATTTTGCCAAATACGGGCAATTGTATAAAAACCAAGGCAAATGGAACGGCAAACAGATCATTCCAAAAGAATGGATCCGCAAAACCTTTACGAAACACAAATTAATTACAGGACGTACCGGTGAATATTACGGATACCTGTTCTGGAATAAAAAATATAAAGTAGCGGGTAACGAACATGAAACTTTTTATTGCGCGGGCAACGGCGGCAATAAAATCTATGTTTTTAAGGATCAGCCATTAGTTATTGTGGTCACGGCTACCGCATACGGCGCATCATATGCACACCCGCAGGTAGACAAAATGATGGAAAACTATATTTTGCCTGCGGTGGTCAATGACTATGCACCAGCTCGTCATGATGCAGGATCTCGTCCCTGATCGAGTTTAACAACGGGAGGTCTATCCTGCAGTCCAGGCTTTGACGGCAGTGTTCATGATTTTCTTCATCTATTTCAATAGTGCCGATCCGCTCCAGTTCGTCATTGTAGATCTGGTACTGATCCTTGTCCAGTGCTTTAATATTGTAAAAGTGACCAAGTCCTTCATTGTCTGCTACTTCTATTCTGAATGGTTCCATAATATTCAGGGTTAATGTAAAAGTTTTAACAAGCAGCGCTATAGATTGTTCAGATTTTTTTAATTCATAGGATAGTCCATTAAAATAGGAACATAATTTATTGTGAGGGGACGCAGAAGCGGTTAATTTAGTTCCTTTAACCAAATAAAAAGCAACAGCACCATCACATGATCAAAAAGACAGCCGTACGTGACGCCAGATTTCCGCTGGGAAAAGGAGCAGGCAGCGATGCCATCCACCGTGACCCGGTATACTCTTATGCAGTAACCAACCTCATAGACGACAGCGGACTGACGGGTACCGGCTTTGCTTTTACATTGGGTGAAGGGAATGACCTGGTGTGCAAGGCAGCCCAATTTTATGCGGAGCAGCTGAAGGGAAAGGACATTGAAGAACTGATGGCTGATTTTGGAACGGTGTTTAACCGGTTATCAAATGAACAGCAGTTTCGCTGGCTGGGCCCGCACAAGGGTGTAGTACACCTGGCGCTGGCTTCTGTAACCAATGCCTGTTATGACCTCTGGGCTAAAAAAAGAGGTGTGCCCTTATGGAAGTTGCTGACTGACCTTTCACCGGAGCAGATCGTCCGGACACTGGACCTTTCTTACCTGGAAGATGAGCTGACGCCTGAACAGGCGGTACAGTTGTTAAATGATAACCTGAAGGGAAAAGAAGAACGCAAGCAGATCTTAAATGCAGGTTACCCCGGATACGACACCTCGATAGGCTGGTTCAATTACAGTGACGACCAAGTGCGTGAAAACTGCAAAAAAGCAGTTGCGGAAGGTTTTACCGCGATGAAATTAAAGGTTGGCAGCACCGATCCGGAAAGAGATATCCGCCGTTCGCATATTGTACGGGAGGTAGCAGGAGCAGACATCAAAGTCATGCTGGATGCGAACCAGCAATGGACTTTGCCGCAGGCCATCAAAATATGTACCTCGCTGCAAAGCATGCAGCCCTACTGGATCGAGGAACCCACTCATCCTGATGACATATTGGCCCACAAGGTCCTTGCCGATGCGATTGCGCCGACTAAACTGGCGCTCGGTGAGCATGTGCCTAACCGCATCATTTTCAAGAATTATCTGCAAACAGGTTCTGCAGGATTTATACAGGCCGATGCGGCAAGGGTGGGCGGTGTAAGTGAGTTCATCAGCATCAGCCTGCTTTGCAGGAAATATAATATTCCGGTGGTGCCGCACGTAGGCGATATGGGTCAGCTGCACCAGCACCTGGTATTGTTCAACCACATTTCCATGGGGCATGAAGCTTTGTTTCTGGAACATATCCCGCATTTGCAAAAGCATTTCGTGCATCCTGTGAAAATAGACAACGGGGTGTATGTGACACCGATGGAAGCGGGAAGCAGCTGTGACCTGAAACCTTTTTAATAGATTTAAACAAATGTTAAAATCCTTAGACTTAAGTATTAGCATCCTTTACATCCTGGGCATACTGGCCGTCGGCTTGTGGACAGGTATTCGCCATAGACGAAGAAGTAAGGCCAATGCAGCCGGAGAATATTTTCTTGCCGGCAAGACTTTAAAGTGGCCGGCTATCGGCCTGGCATTATTTGCCACCAATATCTCTACTGTGCATTTGGTGAGTCTTGCGCAAAGCGGGTTTGATACCGGACTGCTGAACGGTAATTTTGAGTGGATGGCGGCGTTTACACTGATCCTGCTGGCCTTGTTCTTTGTGCCTTTTTATATCAAATCAGGCGTTTCTACCTTGCCTGATTTTTTGGAAAGGCGTTATGACCGTTCCAGCCGCGATTGGCTTGCGGTGATCTCTGTGGTCTCCGCCATAATCATTCACATCGCATTTTCTATGCTTGCGGGCGGTATTGTATTGAAAACCCTTTTTGGGCTGAATATGTATGTCAGTGTGATTGCTATCTGTTTAATCACTGCTATTTATACGATCATAGGCGGGCTAAAAGCCGTAGTGGTTACCGAGTCTATTCAAACGGTGGTCCTGCTCACCGGGGCATTCATCATCTCTTACGCTGCTTTTCATAAAATGGGCGGCTGGCAGCCGATGACGGAGGTGCTGAAAGCCAATGGGGGAATGGATAAGCTTTCTATGATGCGTCCGCATGGTGATCCAGGTGGAATGGCCTGGTATACGGTTTTCCTGGGATACCCGATACTCGGGATCTGGTATTGGTGTGCGGATCAAACCATCGTTCAGCGCGTGCTGGGTGCCAAGGATGAAAACCACGCGAGAGTTGGTCCTTTGTTTTGCGGCTTCATTAAAATACTGCCGGTGTTTATTTTTGTGCTGCCGGGCCTGTTTGCCTACACGCTTAGCAAGGCGGGTTACCTTGACGTAAGCAGTTTGGGTGTCGATGCCGAGGGAAACGTAAATTCAAAAGGGATCTATACCCTGATGATCACCCAGCTTTTGCCTTCAGGGCTGATCGGGGTATTGGTGGCTGCACTTTTATCTGGACTGATGAGTCAGGTGGCAGGCGCACTGAATTCTATATCTACTATGGTCAGTTATGACATGTACCAAAGGTATAAGCCGGAAGCGTCTGATAAGCAGCTGGTGCTGACAGGCAAGATCGCTGCGGGTATAGCGCTGGTGTTTTCATTGGGATTACTTCCTTTGTTAAATCAGTATGAAAGTATATTCAGCGGGATCAACGACATCATTGCCCATATCGCACCGCCCATCACCTGCGTGTTTTTGCTTGGAATATTCTGGAAGGGTGCTTCGGCCATGTCGGCCAAGCTGACACTTTGGATCGGCTCGGGGCTTGGGGTGGTCGTGTTTGCCATCAATAAATTATTTCCGGAGACCCTGATCGGACATATTCCTTTTATGATGATGGCTTTTTACCTGTTTTGCGTGTGCGTGATCTTACAGGTATTCTTTTCCTATCGCTTTCCTGTAGTGCATACCGCAGAAAGTTCAGGATTGTACTGGAAGTCACCCCTTGAACCCTTGCAAAGTCCGGGCTGGAGCGGAATTGGAAATTATAAAGTACTTTCGGGTGTGTTGCTGCTCGTGGTAGCGGTCTTATATTATATATTCAGATGATGAGAAAACCTGGAATTTACGCAGTGCTGGTCATGCTGCTGTTTGCAGCCTGCCAGGCTAACCAAACAGAAGTCCCCGTAAAAAGATTTGGATCGGTGACCGGGCTGAAGCCGGAAAAAATGGAATATTATAAAAAGCTTCATGCCAATGCCTGGCCCGAGGTATTGAAAAAGATCAAACAATGCAACATCAGGAACTATTCCATTTATCTCCAAAAAATAGACAGCAGTTATTACCTGTTCAGCTATTTTGAATATGTGGGAAAGGATTTTGATGCAGACATGAAAAAGATGGCGGATGACCCTAACACCCAAAAATGGTGGAAGGAAACAGATCCCTGCCAGCAGCCATTGCCTGAAACGGCGGCGAAAAAACAGATATGGACCAATATGGAAGAAGTATTCCATACCGATTAAAGAAATTGAAGATGCAGTTATTAGATAAGATTATTTTCCTGACAGGAGGCTCGGCCGGAATTGGTTTGGAATGTGCAAAGGCTTATGCCCATGAAGGCGCAAAGGTCGTGGTCGTGGCCTCCAATCCGGGCCCTGTGGCAGAGGCGGCAGAATTATTGGGGCCTGAGCATTTGGGTATTACCTGTGATGTTTCTAAAGCCGCGGATGTAGAACATGCGATCAAACAAACGTTGGAAAAATACGGGAGAATAGATGCCATTCACAACAATGCGGGCATCGCCAGTCCGTCAAAGCCATTGCACGAAACCAGTGATGAGGAGTGGCAGCGTCTGATGGACGTGAACCTGAAAAGTGTGTTGTATACCACAAGATACGGCTTTGAAGCATTGAAGGGAACTAAAGGCAGTATATTGAATACCAGCAGCCTGGTCGGGGAGATCGGTCAGGACAACCACGCTGCCTATACGGCAACCAAGGGCGCCATGAATACGCTGACCAAATCTATGGCGCTGGATTATGCCCAATACCATATCCGTGTTAATGCCGTATTGCCTGCTGGAGTATGGACGCCTATGCTGCGGAAATGGAGCGCTGAACAGGTTGATCCTTCTTCTATAGAAAAGTACCTGGATGATATTCATCCGCTGGGCTATTGCCCGGAGGGAGATGTCATTGCTGATGCCTGTGTGTTTTTGTTGTCAGAGAAGGCAAGGTTCATCACAGGAACAATATTGCCGGTAAGCGGCGGTGCGGAATTGGGGTACAGGTCTGTGCGGTAGAAGCCCGGGCGCTTAGCCTCCGTTAATTTCTGCGATCAGCTGGTCACATGCGGCAAAGGCGGTGTAGAGAAATTTGTTGCGGTGTTTTTCACCTTGTCCGCTGAAGGCCACTGACTTTTTGATCAGGCCCTGCATCCATTCTTTGGTCTGTGTGCAATAAAACTGATCGTCTGTTTTCAGGTAGTTAAAGGTGTTGAACCTGTTGTAGCACAACATGCTTTCTTTAAATTCTACCAAATAAGCGAGGCTGCCCAGTACGTCGCAATTGTACCAATTGAAAGTGTGGTTAGGGTCGATTGTTTTTTTTGCGCTGATCGCATACATGTTCATGTCGGCGAGGCAATAACGGATCTGTTCTGCGATTTGTCTGGCGAGCGATTTATCGCTGATGTGCCCCGCTTCAAGTGCATACCGTACCTGATCTATGGTCCCGTGAACGGTGTCATTGACCCATATTTCGGTACTGGGGATTTCGAGGTAGATCCGGTTTAGTTCTTGTGATACGGCGATAATTTCTTCGCTGATTGATGCCAGATCAAATTTTAGCGCAGAATTGTCAGCCCAGAACCACAGCTTAAAGCAGGTCAGCTCCGGATATTTGAAGAAATGAAAGATCGGAATGTCATCCGTAGTGATCATGATGTGCTTTTCACTGCGCTGATGGATGAATTTGAGGTTTTCCAGCAGGTCTTTCAGGTAGTCCAGCATATTGGGTGTCTGCCTGTTCATGTATAAGTAGTTGAAACTGACTGTTGTTGACTGGCCTGGCTGATAAGAAAATGGGGTATTGAAGGCATCTGCCAGCCTGAGTAACTGCGGCAAGCTTAAGTTGCTGGTTCCCCTTATTTTTTTATAGGCTTCATTGGTGCTGATGTCCAGTATCCCCGCTACGCTTTGTGCCAGGTTTTGATAATCCGGTAAGGCCGAATTCAGGTCCTGGAAAAACTTGACTTGCTGCGAATCCATAAAAGAATAATCTTTAAGGTGATTAGTTGTGGTTTTTTCTAATTATCGGGTTTGAGTAGCCATTTAATTAATCTATAAAGATATAAATATGTTAGTTGTTTTTTCAAAATAGTTTTTCACGTTGCATGACGCCGGCTGAGTGGAGGTTATAGATTAATAGGCCTGTTTGCGGATGTATACATTTGAGTAAACATAAAGACAATGGACATGAAAATCATAACACTTCTCCTCGTTGCAAGTACAGTTGCAGCAAACGCCCAAGAACCACAGAAAAGGACAAATCGTTTTCCCGTCGGGACTTTCCATCAAAAAAATTCAAACATTAATGGCATTTCAGTAGGGCTGTATTCCGGATACGAAGATGCGGACAGAAACGTACACACGAATGGGATTAAACTGGAACCCATTGGTGCGGGCATCATTCTTCCGCTTTTACCTCAAAGCCCAATTTCAGAAGATGATGCGGAGTTTGAGGCGCCCACCACCCCACCTTCAGAGCGAATCAACGGGTTTAATTTATCGCCGGCAGGCACAGCCTGCGATTGTGTCACAAACGGCTTCAGTGCAGGGTATATTGGCCAGATGAACAGGAAGGTGAACGGTGCTTCTATAAGTGTGATCATGAATATTACCAGCCAGCATAATGGCGCCCAACTGTCCATGTTTAATGAAAGCTATGTTATGAACGGACTTCAAATTGGAATAATCAATTATTCACAAAAGGCGAGAGGATTGCAGTTTGGCCTGATGAATAAAGCGACTAAACTGAAGGGTTTACAGCTTGGTCTTTGGAATACCAATCAGAAAAGAAAGCTGCCGATTCTCAACTGGAACTTTAGGGATTGAATCCCGATGTGTACCTTAGTCATTTGAAATAAACTATGAATAAATCATTCCCTGCAATATTCGCATTAGCCTTATTCCTTTCCGTTCTGCTATTTAATTACGCAGCCGCTCAGTCAACCGTGCAGGAACGTATCAAACAGGTGGAAAATAACCTGACAGAAAATCTCCAGACCAATGATGCAGGTCCGATGAACCTGCAGAAACGAATGGAACACTATAAGGTGAACGGACTGAGTATTGCCGTGATAAAGGATTATAAGATTGACTGGGTAAAGGCGTATGGTGTCGCAGATGCTGCTTCGAAAATTCCCGTGACTGATCAAACACTTTTTCAGGCCGCATCGATCAGCAAATCGCTCAATGCGGTTGGGGTGATGAAACTTTTTAAAAGCAAGCATCTGGATCTGTTTGCTGACATCAATACTTATTTAAGCAGCTGGAAGTTTCCATATGATTCGCTGTCGAAGGGGAAAAAGATCAATACCGCTAATCTGCTGAGTCATACCGCTGGCCTGAGTGTCCATGGGTTTGGCGGGTATGAACCGGGAACTCCATTGCCATCGGTGATTCAGATTTTAAATGGTACAAAACCTGCCAATTCGGGTGCCGTGAGGTCGGTCTTTGAACCGGGGATCCGTCAGCAATATTCCGGGGGCGGGACAACCATAACCCAGCTGATGGTTACAGATATCAGCAAGGAACGGTACGAAAAATACATGTCTGATCAGGTCTTGAAACCGATGGGGATGCTGAATAGTACTTTTGCCCAGTCGCCTGCAGGATTGAAGCGGGGTCTTTTAGCTACCGGTTATGATGTTGGCGGCAAAGAGGTTAAGGGTAAATATCACATTTATCCCGAGCAGGCACCTGCGGGTTTGTGGACGAACCCTGCGGATCTGGCCAGGTACATCATCGAGACACAGCTGGCTTATGAAGGCAGGTCGGCGAAAGTACTGGATCAGGAAACCACCAAACTGCGGCTGACCCCATATATGAATGCTGAGGCAGCTCTGGGTGTTTTTATTGAGGACTATAACGGACTGAAATATTTTGGCCATGGTGGCGCAAACGAGGGATTCAGGAGCGGTTACTATGGCAGTTTGGCGGGCGGCAACGGTTTGGTGATTATGGTAAACTCCGACAATGGGGAAATCATACAGGAGCTGATCAACAGTATCGCCACGGTTTACGATTTCAAAGGTTTGAACAAAACCGAAAAGATCAAACTTGCTAATGTTTCGGAAAAAGACCTGGACAGTTATTTAGGAGATTATCAGCTTACCCCAAAACTTGTACTTACCATTACCCGTGAAGGTAAACAGGTTTATGCGCAGGCTACAGGACAATCCAGGATTGAAGCTTTCGCTGAAACCAGTTCCAAATTCTTTTTTAAAGTGATCCATGCGAATATGGAGTTTGTGAAGGATGATCAGGGTAAGGTGACTAAAATGATATTTAACCAGGGCGGGAGGATTGAGGCTAAGAAGCTTTAGTGTAGTGGAAATCAGTGAAATGCTTATGCTACCTTAAAACAACTTTGCTTTATTTTCTTGCATTGCCGTAGATTCGTTAAGTTCGAAAAAGATTTACATATCTGTTGCTATGAAAAGATTATTTATCGTACTGCTCTTTTTCAGCCTTCATTCCACAATACTCTATGGGCAAGATACACCAGTTAAGATAATCCTGAATAGCGCTAACCTGTTACCGGGCATTTTGCAGGCCGGTATCAGTACGATAGTAATTGCCGGACACTCCAATACAGTTGACCAGATTTTCAATTCGGTAATGAAAAAACAGCCGATAAAAGCACTGGAAGAAACGGAGTATAATAAGGTGTTCATCATTACTTATGACAAAAAGGATCCGGCCAGAAGCACATATGTAAAACTGGACTTAAATTAAAACTGATCGGGAAACACTTGCTACAAAGTCGGATTACAATATGTCAAAAGCGCCACTTATAGAGGGAATATTCCAGCTGGAAAAGATACCAGGAAAAGGCGGCTGGACCTATGTGAGGCTCCCGGGTGTGAGCTCCTCTTATAGAGGTAAGTTCGGAACAGTCAAGGTAAGTGGTACTGTTGATGATTATGAATTGATCAATTACGGTTTGATGCCCATCCGTGACGGAGGACTATTCCTTCCCATAAAAGCCGAGATCAGGAAAAAGACAGGTAAAAAAGAGGGGGATAAGGTGCATGTAACCTTATATGCAGATGCTGAAAACCTCCCTATGGCTACGCCGGAGGATCTTTTATTATGTCTTCAGGATGAGCCTGAGGCTTATCAAACTTACCAAAGCTATACCGAATCTGAGCGCAAAGCCCTTCTCGACTGGATTGATTCTGCAAGTCATGATGAGGCACGGGTACAGCGTATTGCCCAGACCATAGATATGCTGCTAAACAAGCGATAGTAAAATCAAACTACAGCTTAAAACTCTTCCCTTTCTCTGCCATCCTGTCTCTCACCATCGTCGCGATTTCCGCAGGTAAGTGCTGTAATTGTCTGATTTGCCATTCCCTTTCTTCCTCTCTTGATTTACCGGCAAGTTTCAATGCTTTTAGCGCATACAACGCCGCGCCCATGGAATGGTCGGCCATATGAGCTGTGGCCACCGCCTGACCAACCGACCGGGCAATGGCTGTCAAAACCGGATTTGAAGCGTCTCTTGCTGCAGCATGGGCAGCTAACGACGCTTTCATTGCCTTGCCTGTTGGCGCCATGTCATCTTCCCATTCCCTGGCTACCTGTAAGGCATAAACCAGTCTTTCGTCAATGCTCAGTTCAAGAAGCGATAAAACATGCTCTGAGCACCCCCTGGCCCATCGCATCAGTTTGCGATGATTGTTTATCGTGACTGGCCCGCCATGGTGTTCAGCTATAA